>JBDSGQ010000034.1:0-26067 GCA_039918915.1 Sphingomicrobium sp. | reverse complement strand
CATGATTAGTGGGCGGCCCGTGTCCTGCGCCTGGTTCCAGGCGTGAAACAGCTCGGTCTCGTCGCGTCCCTCGGCTTCATCGAACAGCCGCCCGCCGACGCGCTCGACGAAGCTTCGGGCAAGCAGCGTTCGCCCCGAACGTCGCGGGCCGGTGAGGATCGTCGCCTTGACCGGCCACAGGCTCCATTTGTGAAAATGATCGAACGCCGCCCGGTTGGCGTCTGAAACGATGAAACGGGCATCGCCGTCGCTTTGGGGCCAGTCGAGCGGAAGCGCGATCTGGTCCGGCCGTGGCGTCATTGCGGCTGGCTTGGCGTTGCCGGCGGCGGAGTTGCTTGCGGTGCCGGTTGAGGCGCTGGCGTAGGCGCTGATGGCGGCGTCAAAGCCGGCGGACGCTCGCCCGATGAGCTGATTCGCACCGCCGTTCCGGAGGTTTCGACCGTCCAGCCGCGCGCCTGCAGCCCGCTGGCAAGCTGCGAAATCGGTCCGCGATAGGTGACGAGAACGTAGCTGGTGCCGCCCGTATTGATCTGTTGCGGCGTGACCGATTCGATTCCGGCAAGCGTCCGCAAATGTGCCATCGCGAAGTTATAGATGTTCACGTCGCGCGCGCTGATCTGCACCTGGAAGGACTGCAGGGCTTGCGGCGCGACCGTGGCGACGGGAGTGATCGCCTCGGTCGGCTGCGCCTCGATCGGCGGCGGCGGGAGATCGAGCGAGCTGTCGCGGCCCAGACGCCCCGCTCCGAATGCCTCCGCAAACAGCTGGTCCATGCGCTGCGCTCCGTCCGCCATCATCCGCGGTATCGATTCGCTGTTGGCGGCAGTCAGGGTGAAGCCGCCGACAATTTCGTTGTCCGGGCCGTGACGGCCAATGAAACGCGCTCGCGCCGGACCGCCGGGATAAAGCCGCTGAAGCTGGACTTCCGCAATCAGGACGTCGGAAGCGCCGTACATATCGACGAGGTTGCGCCACCAGCCCCGGCCCGGACGGCGGGTCTGGGCGGCGTTGATCAGCACGGGGTCGGCGCCCATGCCGCTGATTCGGACATAGTCGATCGGGCTTTGAGCAGTGCGAAACTCCGCCCACGCCTTTTGCCAGGCGTTGCGCAACTCGACGCTGGTCGAGGTTCCACCTGTGACCAGGATCGGGATGAGGAGCATTGGCTGCGAGTGCCGAACCTGGCCCCCCTCAAGGCCGAGAAACGGTGCCGCCCGGGCCCGATCGAACAACACGCCCAGGTCGGCGATATAGCGATTCGGGCCGATCTGCTCACGCTCGACGTTGATCGAGCTCACGATCTGGTCGAGCGTTCCATCGGGAAGGTTGGGCGCCTGGCTGGCAGGTAGATTGTGCATTTTTGCCCACAGCGAGCGGAAACCCTCGCGCTGGGCGACGCGCCAGCCGGCGTAGCGCGCGCCCTGAGCGTCGGCGGCACCGATGTCGACGTGGATGCCGCCAATTTCCAGCGTATTCGAGCTGTCCAGCGGCAGGATTCCGCGCTCGCCGCTTTCCAGCTGCGCATAAAGCGCGGCGGAAATACCACCCACCGCACATAGCAGCAGTAGCGACAGGATGATTGGCCGGCGAAGCATCGGCGGGTCTTTTGGCGACAACGGCGTGGAAATCCAAGCGGCTTGTCTCTACTGGCCGCCGCGAGATGAAAGATAAGCCGCTAACTTATCATGACGCCGGGGTGTCGATTGCTGCCGGTAACGCGCTGGTCAAGGCGATCGGACCGCTTGCACGATCAACCGCAAGGCCCGGCGCCGATGCCGAGCTTGGCGGCTTCGGCGGGTTCTTCGACTTGAAGGCCGCGGGCTATGACAATCCGTTACTGGTTGCCGCCAACGATGGCGTTGGCACCAAGCTGAAGCTGGCAATCGACGCCGGGCGCCACGATGGGGTTGGCATCGACCTCGTCGCCATGTGCGCCAACGACCTGATCGTCCAGGGCGCAGAACCGCTGTTCTTTCTCGATTATTTCGCCACGGGGAAGCTCGACAACGCGGTCGCGGCGGCGGTCGTTGCGTCGATCGCCGAAGGTTGCCGCCGCGCCGGTTGTGCGCTGATCGGCGGCGAGACCGCGGAAATGCCGGGCATGTATGCGCCCGGCGATTACGACCTTGCCGGTTTTTGCGTCGGCGCAGTGGACCGCGCAAAGGTTCTGACCGGAGCCAACATCCGGCCGGGCGACGTGATCCTCGGCCTCGCCAGCTCCGGCGTTCACAGCAACGGCTTCAGCCTGGTTCGGCGAATCATCGAACAGGCCGAGTGGAATCTCGATGACCCACTGCCTGCCGCGAACGGCCAAACGCTTGCCGACACGCTGCTCGGACCAACGAAGATCTACGTTCGCGCCCTCCTGCCGCTGGTCCAGGAGCAGCGGATTCACGGCCTCGCCCACATCACCGGTGGCGGACTGCTGGAGAATATCCCCCGAGTCCTGCCCGACGGCTGCCACGCCCAGGTCGATGTGTCGCGGTGGCCATTGCCCCGCATCTTCCAGCTGCTCCAGCAAGGCGGCAAGATCGTCCCGGAAGAACTGGCGCGGACGTTCAACTGCGGTGTTGGAATGGCCGTGATCGTCGCTCCTGACGCGGTTGCGTCGCTCACCCAGGCGTTGACGGGGGCCGGCGAAAGCGTCCTGGAGATCGGCCGGGTAGAGGCCGGACCCCGCGGCTGTACGGTTGGCGGACCGGCGGGCAGCTGGGGATCGCCGGAGGGCTGGTCTGCCAAGCACGATGCGTGACCCCAGGCGTGTCGCAATCCTGATTTCCGGACGCGGGAGCAACATGCGCGCGCTGGTCGAACAGGCGGACGGCTATGAAGTGGCACTTGTCGCATCGAACAAGCCGCAGGCCGCGGGGCTGGAATGGGCCAGCAAACGCGATCTCCGCACGTGGGCACGCGACAGCAAAACCATCGACAAGCTTGAGTTCGACCGCCTGCTGAGCGGGGTGTTGGATGAGCATGGCATCGGCACGATCGCCTTGGCCGGGTTCATGCGCATCCTCACGCCCTGGTTCGTGGAACAATGGGCGGGGCGAATCGTCAACATTCACCCTTCGCTCCTGCCCAAATACCGCGGGCTCGATACCCATTCACGAGCGCTCGCCGCCGGGGACTTGGCCGCGGGTTGCTCGGTTCACTTGGTGACCGAGGAGCTCGATGCCGGGGAAGTGCTCGGCCAGACGACAATTCCGATCCTGCCGGACGATACCGCGGCAAGCCTCGAAACGCGGGTGCTCGCCGCCGAGCATCTGCTCTATCCCACAGTGCTGAAGGAGTTCGTTGCCCGATGACCGAAGCTCTCGCCATGGTCCGCGAAGCCGCGCTGGAGCTTCCGGAAGTCGAAGAGCGGCCGTCGCACGGCCAACCGACCTTCTTCGTCGGCGGCAAGCAGTTCGCGCAGTTTCGAAGCGACCATCATGGCGATGGCCGGATTGTGGTCTGCGTCCGCACCAGCGGCCTCGACGAACAGGCAGCGCTGATCGAAGGTAACCCCGACCTTTATTCGAAGCCGGCGTACCTTGGACCGTCGGGCTGGGTCGCCATCAACCTCGCGGGCGGCGGCGTCGACTGGACTCACGTCGCTGACCGGATCGCCGCCAGTTGGGAGCTTGCTGCCCCCCGCGCTCTCCTGGAGGCCGGGGGGCGCTAATTCAACCAGTCGTCAGCCGACGATTTCTTCGGGCTTGAAGAAGTAATCGATTTCGATCCGGGCATTCTCTTCGCTGTCCGAACCGTGGACCGAATTGGCCTCGATCGATTCGGCGAAGGCCTTGCGGATGGTTCCGTCGACGGCATCAGCCGGGTTGGTGGCACCCATCACATCGCGGTTGCGCTGGACTGCATTATCGCCTTCCAGAACCTGAACCACGACCGGGCCGGAGGTCATGAAGCTGCACAGATCGTTGTAGAACGGCCGTTCCTTGTGAACCGCGTAAAAGCCCTCGGCCTGGTCGCGAGTCATGTGGATGCGCTTGGAAGCCACGACCCGCAGGCCCTGGTCTTCCAGCATCTTGGTGACCGCGCCGGTCAGATTGCGGCGGGTGGCGTCGGGCTTGATAATCGAAAAGGTGCGCATCGCGGCCATGACCGGGCGATCTCCTGCTTGCTGAGTGTTGGTGAGGTTGCGGGGCCGACTAGCTGCGTGGACGGCGCGCGGCAAGTGCGCTCCGCCGATCGGTCAGCCCTTGTTGACCCACTTGCCACCTTCCTGCGCCCAATAACGGCGCTCAACCCCTTCCCTGCCCGACAACAGCTTCCAGGCGAGGCGTGCGCCTTCCAGCGAATCGCCATCGAACAGGTAGAAGCTGCGGTCGTAATCCAGCGCGGCCTCGCGCCATTCACCATCCGCAATGAGCATGTTGCGCGCGAGGTTCGGGGCGTCGGGGGTGGTCGACAGCAGGATCGGCTGGCGGGCATCGTCCGCACCACCGGCGACACCATGCGGAAGAAAGCTGCCGGACCCATGATCCCACAACAAGCGGTCGAGGCGAGCCAGGTAGCTTTCGTCGGCGGCGACGATCAGCAGGCGGCCTTCCTGCGCCAACAGCTTGTCGGCGATGCTGGCAATTATCGTTTCGGGCGACGTCCCGGCCAGCTGATAGAAGTCGACCTGCATCGCAGCCTCATTGCTCGAGAACGTCGGCCACATAATCGTCGAGCAGGCGAACGCCAAAGCCAGTTGCTCCCTTGTCGAAGGTCGCCCCCGGTTTGTCCGACCAGGCCTTGCCGGCCATGTCGATGTGCGCCCACTTCACGCCCTTGTCGACGAAGCGCTGGATGAACTGCGCGGCAGTGATCGAGCCGCCTTCGCGCGGTCCGACATTCTTCATGTCCGCGATCGGTGAATCGATCAGCCGGTCGAATGGCTCGGCCAGCGGCATGCGCCACAACTTGTCGCCCGACTGTTCGCCCGCCTGCATCAGCTTGCCCGCCAGCTTTTCATCGTTGGAGAAAAGCCCGGCCCACTCGAACCCGAGGCTGACGAGGATCGCGCCAGTCAGAGTCGCCAGATCGATGATCGTCGAGGGATGATACTTGCTCTGAACATAAGTGATCGCGTCGGCCAGCACGAGGCGGCCTTCGGCGTCGGTGTTGATCACCTCGACCGTCTGGCCCGACATGGTGGTGACGACATCGCCTGGCCGTTGAGCATTGCCGCCCGGCATGTTCTCGACCAGCCCGCAAATGCCGACGATGTTCGCGCGCGCCTTGCGCAGCGCGATGGTCTTCATCGCGCCGGCAACGGCGCC
Organism: Sphingomicrobium sp.; assembly: GCA_039918915.1. Lineage (GTDB taxonomy): Bacteria > Pseudomonadota > Alphaproteobacteria > Sphingomonadales > Sphingomonadaceae > Sphingomicrobium. The sequence goes on along the minus strand of JBDSGQ010000034.1, from coordinate 20,803 downwards.
GGCACCGCCCATGTCCCATTTCATCGCTTCCATGCCCGCCGCCGGCTTGATCGAAATGCCGCCGGTATCGAAGGTGACGCCCTTGCCGACGAAAGCCACGGGCTGGCCGTCCGGCGCGCCGCCATTCCATTTCAGGATGAGCAGCCGCGCTTCGCGAACCGAGCCCTGAGCAACGCCAAGCAGGGCCCCCATGCCCAGTTCTGCCATCGCCGCCCGGTCGAGAACTTCGATGTCGACGCCAGTCCCTTCAAGCGATTTGCGGACCCGCTCGACGAAGCTTTCGGGATAAATGATGTTGGCCGGCTCCGCGACCAGCTCGCGGGTCAAGGATACGCCTTCGCACACCGGCGACCAGCGCTGCTGATAGCGCTCCGCGGCTTCCGCCGGCGCTCCGACCATGACGATTTCTGTCAGCGTCGGTTTCTGGTTGTCCTTCAGTTTCGTGCGGTACCGGTCGAGGCGCCACGAACGGAGCGCTGCACCGAGCGCCACGCGCGCTGCCGCATCCGCGCTAAGGCCAAGCCCGGACAGATCGATGACGGCAGTCTTCTCCCCCGACGTCAGCAGCCGCGCGACGGCCGTTCCGCCAAGTTTCTCGGGGGAGTCGCCCGCAGTCGCTCCAACGCCGACCACCAACAGTCGCCGAGGCGTGCCGTTATCGTCGAAGAATTGCTCGGCAGCGCTGGCCGGTTCGCCGTCGAACCGCTGGCGATCGAGCGCGGATCCCACCAACTGTTGCGCTGCGCCAAGCGAGGCCAGGCGCGAACGGTCCTTGCCCGCGACGGGAAGCACCAGCGCAAAATCTCCAGCGGGCCGACTATCGGCGAAACGAACTTGCATTGGGTAATCCTTGAAAGACGGTTGACCCAAGCCTTTAGGATGCATGCGCGGAGTTGGTAAAGTCGGCCCAGCCGATTGTCGGGTGCCCTTCCAGGTGCAATAGGCACGATTGAGTGGTGAACAACGAAGCGGGCGGGACGGCGAGCGTTGCGGACGAGGATTGCCTGGTGGACCGCTTTGCCCGTGCTCGCCGGGCTTCCCGCTGGCGCTTACGCTCAGTCCGAGCCGGCTTCAATCAGGATCACCCCGCCAGCCCGCAGTGACGAAGCAATCGAATTCAGCGCCGATCTGCTCGCTTATGACAGCAGTTTCGACCTCGTCACCGTAACCGGGAACGTGCGCATGTCGCGCGACGGCAACTACCTCGCCGCCGACAGCGTCGTGTGGAACCGCAAGACCGGCGAAGTGCGAGCTCGCGGCAACGTCGTGCTGATGACGCCGGAGGGCGACAAGCTGATCGGCGACAACGTCCTGCTGACCGACACGCTGCGCGACGGCACGATCGATAATCTGCTGATCTCGCTTGACCAGGGTGGCCGGATCGCGGCGGCCAGCGGCACGCGCCACGGCGATGTCACGATTCTCAACAACGCAATCTACTCGCCTTGCCCGGTCACCAGCGACAGCGGCTGTCCGAAACGGCCGAGCTGGGCGATTACCGCAGTCCGAGTGATCGATGAACCCGGCCTCCATCGCGTTCGCTTCGAAGGCGGCCGGCTGCAGCTGTTCGGGCTGACCCTGCCGTTGCTCCCGGTGTTCAACATTCCCCGCGATCAGCGTGGCGGGGCGACTGGCTTCCTGGTCCCCGACATCACTTATTCATCGGTGAAAGGGGTCGAGCTCGCCCTGCCCTATCATCGGCAAATGGGGCCCAACCGCGATCTGACGTTGACCCCGCACCTCTACAGCGGCGTGTTCCCGGCGTTCGAAGCCAAGTATCGGGAGCTGAACTCTCTCGGCGCATTCCAGCTCGGCGGGTTTCTGACCTACGGCACGATCGAAAACGTCAATTCGACCATCGCCTCGAATTCCAAGGGTTTCCGCGGTTATTTCGAGGGCAATGGCAAGGCCCAGCTTGACCCGCTGTGGAGCGTTACCGGCTCGCTTCGGGCGGCCACCGACAAGACCGTCGCCCGCCGCTACGACCTCAGTTACGACGACCGCCTGCGAAGTTTCGTCAACGCCGAGCGGATCAGCACGAATAGTTACATCAGTATTGCCGGCTGGGCGTTTCAGGGCCTTCGCCAGGACGACCACCAGAAACAAATTCCGTTCGCTTTGCCCGCCATCGACGCTCGCCTGCTAACCGATCAAGTCGCCGGCGGCAGGGTCGAACTGCAGGCCAACAGCCTGTCGATCATCCGTATTTCCGGGCAGGATACCCAGCGCGCGTTCGCCAGCGCCCGCTGGGACCTGCGGCGCCTGACGCCATGGGGCCAGGAAGTGCTGTTGACCGCATACGGCCGCGGCGACGTTTATCACACCGACGATTCGGCAAGCACTCCGATCGCCATTTATCGCGGCACCGACGGCTGGCATACGCGTGCCATTGGCGCCCTTGCCGTTGACGTGAAATGGCCGTTCGTCGGCCCGCTGTTCGGCGGCGTCCAGCGGCTGGTACCAAGGGTTCAGGTGGTGCTGACTCCGCACACGGTCAACATGGCGATCCCCAATGAGGACGCGCGTTCGATCGACCTTGAAGACAGCAATCTTTTCGCGCTCAACCGCTTCCCCGGCTATGATCGGTGGGAAGATGGGTCGCGTGTCACTTACGGCGCGGACTGGTCGCTTGAACTTCCCAACCTGTTGATCTCAAGCACCGTCGGGCAAAGCTATCGACTGACCGACCCGACGGCAATTTTCCCAGACGGCACGGGTCTTACCGGGCGTGTCTCAGACGTCGTCGGAAGAACCCGCGTCCGCTATGGTCGGTTTATCGACCTCACTCACCGGTACCGCGTCGACAAGGACAATCTCGCGGTCCGCAGAAACGAAATCGACTTCACCATCGGGTCGGAACAGACTTATGCCCAGGTCGGCTATCTGCGGCTCAACCGGAACACCGACCCATCGATCGAAGATCTGCGCGATTCAGAAGAACTCAGACTGGAAGGTCGAGTGCTGTTCCGGCGCTACTGGTCGATCTTCGGAACGGCCATCGTCGATTTGACGGATCGCAACGAGGATCCGTTGTCGGTCGCGGACGGCTGGCAGCCGGTGCGGCACCGCCTCGGCATCCAATATGCCGATGAATGCTTGGAGCTTGGCCTGACCTGGCGGCGCGACTATGAACAGATCGGATCGTTCCGGAAGGGCAATACCTTTGTCCTCCACTTGGCTTTGAAAGGGCTTAGCCGCTAAGGTTGCGTTCAGCGGCTTTGAATCAAAGCGCACTTGCACAAAATGTTTGAAGACTAAGGAAACTCGGATCGTGGCAGCAGCTGTTCGACGGAATTTTACGCGCATCGGCACCGCCGGTGCAGCACTGGCCCTTGCGGCCGCGACCTCCGCGGTCGCGCACCAGCAGGCGGCGTCCCCGGCTCCTCCGCCGGTCAATACCACCCAGTCGCTGCGGCTGCCGGAGAACCCGGAGATTTTCGGCGGCCAGATTCCGTCGGTCATCAAGGCCACCGCAATCGTCAACGGCGAAGTGATTACACAGACCGATGTCGACCAGCGGCTCGCGCTCCTGGCGATCTCCAATGGCGGCGAAATCGCCCCCGACGAAATCGATCGGCTGCGTCAGCAAGTGCTTCGCAACCTCATCGACGAAACACTTCAGATCCAGGCCGCGCGCGCGGAAAAAATTCAGGTCAAGGCGTCTGATATCGACAAGGCGCTGGTTCGGGTCGCCAGCAACGTGAAGCAGACTCCGGTTGAGCTTGGCGCCTACCTCGACGCGCACGGCTCCAACGTTACGACCTTGCGGCGGCAGATCGAAGGCGAGATCGCGTGGCGCAAACTGCAGAACGCCAAGATCGAAACCAGCGTCGGCGACGACGAGGTCAAAGCGGTGCTCGACCGTCTCACGGCGGCCAAGGGGTCCGAAGAATATCACATCGGTGAGATATTCCTGTCGGCGACGCCCGCGACCCAAACGCAGACGCTCGACAATGCCAACAAGATCCTGGAGCAGCTGCGCAACGGCGCTTCGTTCGCCAGTTACGCCCGGCAATATTCGGAGGCTTCGACGGCCGCGGTCGGCGGCGATCTCGGATGGGTCCGCCCGGAACAATTGCCCGCGCCCCTCGCGGCGGCTTTGGGGCAGATGCGGACGGGGATGATCAGTCCGCCCATTCCGGTCCAGGGCGGCGTATCCATTCTCGCCATTCAGGACACGCGCAAGGTTCTGACCGCGGACCCGCGTGATGCGGTCCTCAGTTTGAAGCAGGTATCCGTGAACTTCCCCAAGGGCATGACGCGGGGCCAAGCCGAACCGATGCTGGCACGCTTCTCGGCGGCGGCCCGCAGTGTCGGCGGCTGTGGCGGAGCAGACAAGCTCGGCTCTGATTTCAACGCCGAAGTCGTCCAGCGCGACCAGGTCAAGCTGCGCGACCTGCCGCCCTCGCTGCAGCAGATCATCCTGCCCATGCAGGTCGGCCAGGCGACACCGCCGTTCGGATCGCTTGAAGAAGGCGTCCGCGTCCTCGTCATGTGCGGGCGCGATGAAGTTGAATCCAATCAGCCTACCTTCGACGACGTGTACAGCCAGCTCAACGAAGAACGGGTCAATAGCCGTTCGCGGCGCTACCTGCGCGATCTGCGCCGCGATGCGATAATCGAATTCCGCTAGTCGAGCCTTTGGGCTAAGGGCACGACGGTGTTGCCCCCACCACCCGCCGCGATTGCGGTCTCGACCGGCGATCCGGCCGGGATCGGTCCGGAAGTTATCGCCAAATGCTGGGATAATCGAGCCCGGTTCGGGCTGCCGGCGTTCGTCGCCGTCGGTGACGGGCGCGCCATCGCCGCCGTGTGGGACGGGCCAATCGAAGTCGTCGATGATCCCGGCGAAGCGGACGCGGCGTTCGACCACGCCTTACCGGTCATTCAAATTTCGGCGGCTGAGCGCGTCGTTCCGGGTCAGCCAAGCGTCGGCGGTGCCCACGGTTCACTCGACGCGCTGGAATTGGCGGTCGGCCTCGCGCGCTCCGGAAGCGCCGCGGCAGTCGTCACTGGCCCGGTCGCCAAGGAGCAGTTGTACGCGATCGGCTTTCAACACCCGGGCCAGACCGAGTTCGTGGCCGAGCGCTGTGGCATATCGCCCGGTAACGTTGTCATGATGCTGGCGGGCCCCACCCTGCGCACCGTGCCCGTCACCACCCACCTCGCGCTCGAGCATGTTCCCGCCGCGCTGAATGCGGCACTGATCGAGTCGCGCGGACGTGCCGCGTTGCGCGGGCTTCAGCGCAACTTCGGAATTGCCGATCCGCGGCTGGCGGTGGCGGCGCTCAATCCCCACGCCGGCGAAGGCGGCCGCCTCGGTCGGACCGAAATCGACATCATTGCGCCGGCTATTGCGGCACTCGTCGCCGAGGGTTGGCGAGTGACTGGTCCTCACCCGGCCGACACCATGTTCCATCCCGTGGCCCGGGCAAAATTCGACGCCGCGCTGTGCATGTATCACGACCAGGCGCTAATCCCGATCAAGGCGCTGCACTGGGATGAGGCGGTCAACGTTACGCTCGGCCTGCCAATCGTCCGTACTTCCCCCGATCATGGAACGGCATTCGACATCGCCGGTCTCGACCGCGCCGATCCGCGGCCAATGGCGGCGGCGATCCTGATGGCCGCCGAAGCCGCTGCGCTGCGCACGGAGTTCGCTTGAACAGCGAGCTGGAGCCGCTTCGCGACGTCATCAGCAGGCATGGCCTCAGCGCCAGCAAGTCGCTCGGCCAGAACTTCATCCTCGACCGCAACCTGCTTAGCCGAATTGCCGCGATCCCGGGTAAGCTGGACGGCCAGCGCGTGTACGAAGTCGGGCCCGGTCCCGGCGGGCTGACGCGGGCGCTGCTCGATGCTGGCGCAACCGTCGTCGCGGTGGAACGCGATCGCCGCTGCATTCCGGCACTAAGCGAGCTCCAGGACGCCTTTGGGGACAAGCTGCAAATCATCGAAGGCGACGCGCTCCAGACCGACGAGCGGGCTATTGTCGGCGAAGCGGCGCATGTCGTTGCCAACCTGCCCTACAATGTCGGTACCGCCTTGCTGTTGCGATGGTTGGCTGGTCCGTGGCCGCCGTGGTGGCGTTCGCTGACCTTGATGTTCCAGAAGGAAGTTGCGCAGCGGATTGTGGCCGAGCCCGGCAGCGACGCTTATGGCCGGCTGTCGATTGCCGCCCAATGGCGCGCAGCACCGCGGCTGGCGCTTACCGTCAACCGCTCGGCCTTCGTTCCACCGCCCAATGTAACTTCGGCGGTAGTGCACATCGTCCCCACCGCCGAGCCGGAAGGCGTCGACCCGCGCACCCTTGAGCGGTTGACCGAGGCGGCCTTCGGGCAACGGCGCAAGATGCTGCGGTCGAGCCTGAGGAAGCTGCCGGATGCGCTTCAAGCGGCGGCAGTGCTCGGCATCGACCTTCAGCGCCGCGCCGAAACGCTCACCGTCGGGGAATGGATCGCACTTGCGCGCGCCCTCAGCGTTTAGTTGGTCTTGGGGCTTGCCGGCGCCGTCACGGAAGCGACTGACCGTCCCCGGGTGATGGCCGCGGAAAGTTGCGCGATCTGCGGGCACGAGTGAGCGCCGCAGATGGTCTGCAGCTTCTGAAGATTGGCTTGCGCGCGAGCGACCGCACCGATTTCGACCATCGCTTCACCCTGAACCGCGATCGCATCTGCGTCATTGGGCTCAAGCAGCAACGCCTTGTTGGTCATGCGAATGGCCTTGCCGAACAAATGCTGCTTCTCTGCCACTCGAGCAAGATCGACGAAGGCGCCGCGGTTGCGCGGATCGATCGCAAGCGCGGTTTCGAGGAGGTCGTCGGCGTCGTCGAGCTTGCCTGCGGCCATCAATGCCTTGGCGCGATGCTGAAGCTCGGCCGATTTGGGCGCAATCTGGTCGTCGCTGCGCTGCGCGGGAACCGACGCCGGCGCCATGAGAACAAAGCCCGCCAGGGTGGTCAGCAACAAACGAGCCTGAAAACGCATCGATCTCTCCACTTCGCCGCCATGGCCTAGCATGGTCGCCTGAGCCGCGCGACGAAAAAGCCGTCCGTGCCATCGTGACCGGGGGTCAACAATTGCCCGGCCCCGTCGGCACGTCCGCCGGCAATGGGCGGCGGCTCACTAATCCACGATGAACGGGTCTCGAGGAAGCTGGCGATCTGCCCTGCCCCTTCGCGGGACAGCAGCGAGCAGACGGCATAGACCACAACCCCGCCCGGCCGGACGAGTTCGGCGGCGATGTCGAGCAACCGTTGCTGAGTCACCACGAGCCGGTCGAAGCGCTGCGGGGTCAAGCGCCAGCGACCCTCCGGGTTGCGCCGCCAGGTGCCGCTGCCGGAGCATGGCGCGTCCACCAGCACGACATCCGCCGACGCGCGGCAATCGGCAAGGTCGTCAAGCTCGCGCGGCTGGTTGAGAAGCCGAATCTCGATCGTTGCGCCGGCTCGCCCGGCTCGCGGGCCGAGGTTGGACAAGCGCCCACGGTCGGTGTCGGTCGCAAGGATGCGCGCACTTGGCGCCGCAGCGGCAAGCGCCAGCGATTTGCCTCCTGCCCCAGCGCACAGATCGATGATCAGTTCGGCCTGCTCCGGGGCGCACGCTTGGGCAATCAGCTGGCTGCCTTCGTCCTGCACCTCGACCTTGCCGGCGTTGTAGACCGGCAAGTCGTCGACTCGCGTATCAACCGCCAGCCGTACGCCCCACGGACTGAGCGGCGTGGGCTCAGCATCGGCAAGCTCGGCGAGAACCTCGTCGCGCGATGCCTTGAGCAGGTTGACCCGCAGATCGAGTGGCGCGCGTTCGAGCAGCGCCGGCCATTCGTCGCGCGCAACCAGCGGCGACAGGTCGGGTATCACCCATTGAGGAAGCAATGCGGCGGTTGCGCCTTCTTCGCCCTCGGCAAGCGGCGCCGGTCCACGAACCTGGCCGAACAATGAAGCCAGCGCCGGCTCATCCTCCACCAACCCAAGCACCGCGACCCGTCCATTCCTCGGTAGTTCCCCCGAGCGGCGGATCACGCGGAACACCAGCTCACGCACCGCCCGGCGATCTCCGGACCCGGCGTAACGCCGCGTTTTGAAATACCGCGTGACGATGACGTCGGCGGGCGGGCCATTGTGGCGTGCGGAGGCAAGGACTTCGTCGAGCAGCTCGACCGCTGCCTGAAGCCGCGCCGCCGGAGTCATTTACCGCGTCGGATAGTTTGGCGCCTCACGCGTGATCGTCACGTCGTGGACATGGCTTTCCGACAGCCCCGCATTGGTGATTCGGACGAACCTGGCCCGCTTGCGCAGTTCGGCAATCTGCGCGGCGCCAGTGTAGCCCATTGCCGCCTTCACGCCGCCGACCAGCTGGTGAACGATGTCGCGCACCGGCCCCTTGTAGGGCACCTGGCCCTCGATGCCTTCGGGAACCAGCTTGAGGTGATCGCGGATGTCTTGCTGGAAATAGCGGTCGGCGGACCCCCGCGCCATTGCCCCGACGGATCCCATGCCGCGATAGGATTTGTAGCTACGCCCCTGATAGAGAAAGATTTCTCCCGGAGCTTCTTCGGTTCCGGCAAGCAGTGACCCGACCATCACCGTCGATGCTCCGGCAGCCAGCGCCTTGGCGATGTCACCGCTGGTGCGAATTCCTCCGTCGGCGATGATCGGCACGTCTCCGGCGCCGCGCACGGCATCCATCACCGCGGTCAGCTGGGGAACCCCGACGCCGGCGACGATCCGCGTGGTGCAGATGGACCCCGGACCGATGCCGACCTTGATCGCATCGGCACCGGCATCGACAAGCGCGCGGGCCGCGGCCTCGGTGGCGACGTTGCCGGCTATCACCTGGACCGAGTTCGACAGCTTCTTCATGCGCTCCACCGCCTTGGCGACTTCGACATTGTGGCCGTGCGCAGTGTCGATGACGATGCAGTCGCAGCCCGCGTCAATCAGCGCTTCCGACCGCTCGAAGCCCGAATCGCCGACGGTTGTGGCCGCTGCGACGCGCAACCGGCCTTCGGCGTCCTTGGTTGCGAATGGGGCAGCAACCGATTTCTCGATGTCCTTGACGGTGATGAGGCCGACGCAATGATTGTCGCCATCGACGACGATCAGCTTCTCGATCCGCCGCTGATGCAGGATTTTGCGTGCTTCGGCCTCACTCGTCCCAACGGGCACCGTGGCAAGGTTGTCGCGGGTCATCAGCTCGCTGACTGGCTGGCGCGGGTTTTCGGCGAAGCGCACGTCGCGATTGGTCAGGATCCCGCACAGCTTTCCCGACTGCTCGACAATGGGAATGCCGCTGATGCGATGCGTCTTCATCAATTCGAGCGCGTCGGCGAGGGTCTCATGCGGAGTCATCGTGATCGGGTTGACCACCATGCCGCTTTCGAACCTTTTGACCTGGCGCACGGCGTCCGCCTGCTCGTCGACGCCGAGATTGCGGTGGATGACGCCAATGCCGCCGAGCTGGGCCAGCGCAATCGCCATGTCGGCCTCGGTCACGGTATCCATCGCCGATGACAGGATCGGGATCTGGAGCGGGATTTCGCGAGTGAGAAAGGTGCGGGTGTCCGCCTGGCTTGGCAGCACCGAGGATTCGAGCGGCTGCAGCAGGACGTCGTCGAACGTCAGTCCAAGCGGAATGTTCGGGGTATCGGAGAGTCGGGCCATATCGGCCCATGACAGCAGGAACGTGATTCGCCAAGAGCCGCGCCTATCGGCCGGCGCGATCCAGCACCCGTTGTGCGGCCATGACGTGCATGCGCTCGATCATCTCGTCGCCAAGGCGTTCGGCGCCCCCGCTGAAGGCTTCGACCAGCGCCCGCGCGCGCTCGATTTCGGCTGGCCGAGGCGCAAATGCGCGATGGCAAGGCGCGATCTGGCCGGGATGAATCAGGCTTTTGCCGTCGAAGCCGAACCTGCGCCCCTCTTCCGCTTCGGCAAGAAACCCCGGCTCGTCGTCGAGGCGGTTGAACACGCCATCGAACACTGGAACGCCGGCAGCCCGCGCCGCGAGCACAACAAGCTGCAAAGCGGCGGAAATCGGCTTCCGATCGGCATCGAGCGGTAAGCGCAAGTCGGCGCGCAGATCGTTGGTGCCGGCAATCAGTCCCGCCGTGGCGTGGGCGATGGGCGCTGCGGCGAGCACCCCGGCCGCGGTTTCGATCATTGCCAGCACTGGCTTGCCAACACGGTCCCTCACCGCTTCCAGGTCGCGCGCGCTTTCGGCGCGCGGAACGACGACGAAGTCGGCTTGGCAGCGCTTGGCCGCGTCCACGTCGTCCGCGTGCCATTCGGTGCCGACACCGTTGATTCGAACCGCCACCGGCATTGGCCAGGCGCTTGCCACAGCTTTGACGGCTGCATCGCGCGCGGCGGCTTTGGCGGCCGGCGTGACCGCGTCTTCCAGGTCGAGAACGACAAGGTCGGCGTCACTCTCGCGCGCCTTGGCAATCGCCCGGGGGTTGGATGCTGGCAGGAACAGAATCGAGCGGACTGCCAACAGTGCTTCCCGCTTGTCGCTTTTCGCTTCCTCTCCAGTCATGGCCGACGCATCATGCCCGCATTGGAATGACCGGGGAAGAGACATGCTGACGACCTTTATGATCGCGGTTGCGGTGCTGGTACTGCTGTACGTGATGTTCGGCGTGAAAATCGTCCGCCAGGGCCATCAATATACGATCGAGCAATTCGGCCGCTTCGTCCGCGTTGCCAGCCCCGGCTTCAATTACGTGACGCCGTTCGTTTACCGCGTCGGCCGCCGCATCAACATGATGGAGCAGGTCCTCGATATCCCGGGGCAGGAGATCATCACCAAGGACAATGCGATGGTCGCGGTCGACGGCGTCGTCTTTTTCCAAGTCCTTGATGCGGCCAAGGCCGCCTATGAGGTCAGCGATCTTTACCTGGCCATCATGGCGCTTTCGACGACCAACCTGCGCACCGTCATGGGTTCGATGGACCTCGACGAGACGCTGTCGAAGCGCGACGAAATCAACACCCGGCTGCTGGCCGTGGTCGATAATGCCACCGAAAATTGGGGCGTGAAGATCACCCGCGTCGAACTTCGCGACATTCGCCCGCCCCAGGACATCGTCAACGCCATGACTCGGCAGATGAAGGCCGAGCGCGAAAAGCGCGCGGTGATTCTCGAGGCCGAAGGTTCGCGCCAGTCCGCCATCCTTCGCGCCGAGGGCGAAAAGCAGTCCGCGATCCTCAAGGCCGAAGGTTCCCGCGAGGCAGCTTTTCGCGAAGCCGAAGCGCGCGAGCGGGCGGCCCAGGCCGAAGCCGCGGCGACCAAGGCGGTCAGCGACGCCATCGAGTCGGGCAGCGCGCAGGCGATCAACTATTTCGTCGCGCAGAAATATGTCGAGGCGATTGCCGAATTCGCCCGCTCGCCCAACGCCAAGACGATCCTCTTCCCGGTTGAAGCGACGCAGCTGATCGGCACGCTCGGCGGCATCGGCGAACTCGCCCGGGAAGCGATCGGTGGAACGAAGCCCGCGCCGGCGCGCGTGGAACAGCCCAGCGTTCCAAAAGCTCGTGGATGAGCGTGCTTGGTCTCGATCCGGCGTGGCTGTGGCTGATCGGCGGGGTGCTCCTGCTCGCCGCTGAAATCGCACTGCCCGGCTTTTTCCTGATTTTCATCGGCGTCGCCGCGATCGCGGCGGGCCTGTTCACCCTGCTGTTCGGGCTCGGCGCGCCCGCTCAACTGGCCCTGTTCGCGCTCTATGCACTGCTTGCAGTCACCGCCAGCCGCCGCTTTTACAGCCATCGTCCGGGGGAGCATGACCCGCCGGGTCTCAACGACCCCGCCGCCCGGCTGTCGGGGAAGCTGGCGATGGTCGTGGTCGCGGTTGACGAGCATCGCGGCCGGGTAGCGCTTGGGGACAGCGAATGGAGCGCCCGCGGCGGTCCCGCGGCGGTTGGTCAGCGCGTGCGGATTACGGGCGTCGAGGGCAATTGCCTGATCGTTGAGCCCGATCGCGCGCTTCCGCCCGGCTAAGCCAACGCCGCTACATCAATGATCGGACATCAGGCAGCGGTGGTTTGCGTCTCGGCTGAAGCTTGCTGTTGCGATTGCCCGACCTTGGGCGCGCATTGGCGCACGCCTTCATCGACCTGGTCCGCGAACTGGGTGAAATTCTCCACGAACAGGTCGACCAGCCTGGCCGCCGTCCGATCATATTCCGCGGGGTCCGCCCAAGTGCTTCGCGGGTCGAGCAAACTGCTGTCGGCGCCAGGCACTGCAACCGGGACTTCGAAGCCGAAGTTCGGATCCTTGCGGAACTCGGCATTCTTCAGCGACCCGTCGAGCGCGGCATTAAGCAACGCGCGCGTTTGCTTGATCGGCATGCGCTTGCCGACGCCATATTTGCCACCGGTCCAGCCGGTGTTGACCAGCCAGCAATCGACGCTGCCCTTAGCGATCCGCTCCTTGAGAAGATTGCCGTACACCGAGGGATGGCGCGGCATGAACGGCGCCCCGAAACAGGTCGAGAATGTCGCTTCCGGTTCCGTGACTCCGATTTCGGTGCCGGCCACCTTGGCGGTGTAGCCCGACAGGAAGTGGTACATCGCCTGGTCGGGCGTCAGCCGTGCGATCGGCGGCAGGACGCCGAATGCATCGGCGGTCAGCATGACGACATTCTTGGGCAGCGGACCCATGTTCTGAGCGCTGCTGTTGGGGATGAAATCGATCGGGTAAACGCCGCGGCTGTTCTCCGCGAGAGTCGCGTCGTCAAGGTCGAGCGCACGCGTCTCGGGGTCCATAACCACGTTCTCAAGCACCGTTCCGAAGCGCTTGGTGGTGGCATAAATCTCCGGCTCGCTGTCCGCCGACAGGCGGATCATCTTGGCGTAGCAGCCGCCTTCGAAATTGAAGACCGCAGTGTCCGACCAGCCGTGCTCATCGTCGCCGATCAGCGTTCGCTTGGGATCGGCTGAAAGCGTCGTCTTGCCGGTGCCGGACAGGCCGAAGAAAATAGCAGTGTCGCCATTCGGGCCGATGTTGGCCGAGCAGTGCATCGGCATGATCCCGTCTTCCGGAAGCAGGAAGTTGAGGATTCCAAACACGCTCTTCTTCATCTCACCGCCATATTCGGTGCCGCCGATCAGGATCAGCTTTTCGGTGAAGTTCACCGCGATCACCGTCTCCGTGCGCGACCCATGGTGCTCGGGATTGGCCCGGAAGCTCGGCAGGTCGATAATCGTGAATTCCGGATCGAAGCCGGAAAGATCGCCGGCTTCTGGCCGGACCAGCATCGTGCGGATGAACAGATTGTGCCACGCATATTCGTTGATCACGCGGACCTTCACGCGGTGCTCCGGCTGCGATCCGCCAAACAGGTCGGCGACATAGAGCGTCTCTTTCTCCGCCAGGCTGGCCATGAAGTCGGCCTTCAGCGCGGCGAAATGATCGGGGCTCATCGGCTTGTTGCCCTTCGTCCACCAGACAACGTCGGCGGTCGTCGAATCCTTGACCGTGAACTTGTCCTGGGCGCTTCGGCCAGTGTGCTTCCCGGTGCGCACGACGAGCGGTCCGTCCTTGGCCAGTTCGCCCTCGCCGCGGCGGACGGCATGTTCGACCAGCGGTGCCGGAGTCAGATTCCAGAAAATCTCGGCCTTGGTCGCAATACCCTGCGCATCGAGGCCGTTAAGCGGAACACGGTCAGTCACTCTGGAACGCCCTTTCGCATATTTCAAAGTCGCAGCAGCGGCGGATACATGGTCCGCGCGCGCTTATATATCGGCCCCGCCTATAGCCACGAAAGCCGCAGCCGGTCAAAGCAGCCGACGGGCGGAAAAGGCACGCGTGACGCTCTGTCTCGCCTTGTTTCCTCGGCGGGGGCTGTCTAAGCCCCCGCGAACAAGCGGGCAGAGGCAGCGACAGCTGATGAGCGACGTGATCGCGCTGGTCGACGATGACCGCAACATCCTGACTTCGGTATCGATCAGCCTTCAGCAGGAAGGGTTCGTCACCCGCATCTATTCCGATCCGCAAGCCGCGTTGAAGGCGTTTGCCGACAATCCGCCCGATCTTGGCGTGTTCGATATCAAGATGCCCGGAATGGACGGCATGGAATTGCTTCGGCGAGTGCGCGAATTCAGCGCGGTGCCAGTGATTTTCCTGACTTCAAAGGACGATGAGCTCGACGAGGCGCACGGCCTCGCGATGGGCGCCGACGATTATATCGCCAAGCCGTTTTCGCAGCGGCTGCTGATCGCCCGGATCCGAGCGATCCTCCGCCGCCAGCAGCTCGCCCGCGGCGAAGCCACCGCGAACAACGACGAGCCCGAGATGCCGCTGCTGGAGCGCGGCAGGCTGGTCATGGATCCGGAGCGGCACAAGGTGCTCTGGAATGGCGACAACGTCGGCCTGACCGTCACCGAGTTCCTGATCCTGGAGGCGCTTGCCCAGCGCCCCGGCGTCGTCAAAAGCCGCAACCAGCTGCTCGATACCGCCTACAAGGACGATGTTTACGTCGACGACCGCACGATCGACAGCCACATCAAGCGCATCCGTCGCAAGTTCCGGATGGTCGACCCGGCGTTCGACGCGATCGAGACGCTCTACGGCGTCGGCTATCGCTTCGATGCATAAGCGGGAACCGGCCGGCGTGACCGCTGGGCCATCCGGCGCTTCGGAAGACGCCGACCTGGCGCTGACCTGGTCGCGGCGCTGGACGCTTGCCCACCGGATCCTGACGCTCAACCTGCTGACCGTCGTGCTGGTTGCGCTCAGCACCTTGTACCTCGACGTGTTCCGCAACCGGCTGAGCACCGAACGCGTTCACCAGACCCGCATCCAGGCGACGACCACCGCCGAAGCGCTCGCGCATATGCCCGAGAAGCAATGGCCCTCAGTGCTCGCGGCCATTTCGAGGTCGAACGGCAACCGCCTGCGCCTGTATGGGCCCGATGGCCGACTGCGGGTGGATAGCTGGCAGCTGACTGGCCCGACTTACCAATTGCTCGACCCGAAAACGGAAGGTTTCACGCGCCATGCCGCGCGCTTGCTCGATCGCGGCTTCAACGCGATCGTCGGCGCCAGCCCGCTGGACGATTATGCCGAGCCGCGCAGCGATTCGCTCCAGGCGTGGCCTGAGGCGATTGCCGCCAATGCCATGCAGAAGTCGGTGACCCTGGTTCGCAATGCACCCGACCTGACGCCGGTGGTTTCCGCAGCGGTCCCGGTTCACGGCAGCGTCCTCCTCGCCACCAACAACGACCGGGCGTTCACGCGCACCGTCCACAACCAACGCGGCGCGATTGCCGCAGCGATGGCGCTGATCGTGCTGCTGTCGATCCTGCTGTCACGCTTCATGGTGCGGACGATCGTTCGACCGCTGCGCCACCTGGCCATCGCCGCGCACCGCGTTCGCCTCGGCCGCTCACGCGAAGTCCGCATTCCACGCCTGCCCAATCGGAGCGACGAGATCGGCCAGCTGGCGCGGGCAATCTCGGACATGAGCCAGTCGCTGCGCCAGCGGATCGACAATATCGAATCTTTCGCCGCCGATGTGACTCACGAACTCAAGAACCCCCTCGCCTCGTTGCGGTCCGCGCTCGACGGCGCCGAGCGCGTCGACGATCCCGCAATCCGCCAACAGCTGCTGGCGCTGGCGCGCGACGACGTGGCGCGGCTCGACCGGCTGATCAACGACATCGGTGAGGCGGCGCGGACCGATGGCGAACTGCTCCGCGCCGACTTCGAGCTCGTCGATCTTGGAGCGCTGATCCGGAAGGTCGTCGAAAGTTGGGTGGCGCGGCGCGAGACCGGCAGCGCGCGAGTCTCCTTTTCCGAGCCTTCGGGAAGTCCGATACTGGTGATGGGCAAGGCCGGCCGGCTGGCCCGCGCAATCAACGCGATCGTTGACAATGCGATCAGCTTTTCGCCGGCCGACGGGCTGGTTCGCGTTTCGGCGGAGCACCGCTCGGATGAGGTTCGAATCACGATCGACGACGAAGGGCCAGGAGTGCCGTCGGAAGCTCGGGAAGCGATCTTCAACCGGTTCCATTCCGTGCGGCCGGAAGGCGAGAACTTCGGGCGGCATTCCGGCCTCGGCCTTGCCATCGCCCAGGCAATCGTTGAAGGCCACGACGGGGAGATTGACGTGCAAAACCGCGACGATGCACCCTCCGGCGCCCGGTTCACCATCCGCTTGCCGGCAGCAGACCGCCAATGAACGCAACGCCTGGTCCGGGCGCTCGACTGTCCGCGGAAACGGTCCATGCCAGCACGGTCGCCAGTGACGGCCGGGCAGTGGTCATCACCGGCCCTTCCGGTTCGGGCAAGTCGGACTTGACGCTGCGCCTGCTCGACCGCGGTTTCGTGCTGGTCAGCGACGACCAGACCATCGTCAAGCGCGACGGCGACCGGCTGATCGCGACGGCTCCCGCAAACATCGCCGGAAAACTCGAAATCCGGGGCATCGGGATTATCGACATGGAACGGACGGCTGATGTCCCGGTGGCCTTGCTGGTCGAGCTGACCAACGACATCCAGCGCCTGCCCGACGATAGCCGCGAACGGCCGATCCTGGGCGTCTCGCTGCCTTTGATCAGCATCGACGCGATGACCGCTTCCGCGCCCTCCAAGGTGGCATTGGCGCTGGATCGCCTGGGCCTGAAGTTCTGATGCAAACCCGGCCCACTCGCCAGCCACCGCGCCTGCTGCTGGTCACCGGCATGTCGGGCGCCGGCAAATCGACCGTTCTCGACGCGCTCGAGGACATGGGCTGGGACGTGGTCGACAATCTGCCAGCCGACCTGCTCGATGCCTTCGTCACCGGGGGCGCTCAGGGCCGGACCGGCTCTGCCGCGGTCGGCATGGATGTTCGGAGCCGCGGCTTCGATGCCCAGGCGCTTCCGCAACTGATCGGATCGGTTCAGGGGTTCGAAGCGCAGATCCTCTATCTCGATTGTTCCGGCGGCGAGCTGATCCGCCGCTACGACGAGACCAGGCGCCGCCACCCGCTGGCGCCCGACCGGCCCGCCGAAGACGGCATTGCCCGCGAACGCGAGCTCACCGCGCCACTGCGCACGGCCGCCGATTCGGTGCTTGATACCACCGACCTGACCCCGGCCGAGTTGCGCGACGAGCTGCGCCGGCGGTACGGCGGGGATTCGGACCAGCCGGTGCTGACCATCGCCAGCTTCGGTTTCGCGCGCGGCATTTCGCGCACCGCCGACCTGGTGTTCGACCTGCGCTTCCTGCCCAATCCGCACTGGGTCGATGAATTGCGCCCGATGACCGGACAGGATCGGCCGGTTGTCGCCTTTCTTGAGCAGGAACCGGCGTGGGGCGAGACGCTGGATCGCATCGAAGCGCTTCTCAACGACTGGATTCCCCGCTACTGGGCCGCGGGCAAAAGTTACGTGACGGTTGCTTTCGGGTGCACTGGAGGCCGGCATCGTTCGGTCGCTGCGGCTGTCGAAGTGGCGGAGCGGCTGCGCCGGTCCGGTTTTTCTCCGAGCGTTCGCCACCGCGATCTCGATTCCCCGCCCAGGGACACGATCGAACGGCATCCGGAACGCAGCGCGGACAGCGAGGACGAGTTGACCCGATGATTGGACTGGTGCTGGTGACTCATGGCCGGCTCGCTGCCGAATTCGTCACGGCGATGGAGCATGTCGTCGGCCCGCAGGAAGCGATCGAGTCGATCTGCATCGGCCCCGACGACGACATGGAAGGCCGCCGCAAGGACATCGCCGACGCCATCGGCAAGGTCGAACAGGGCCAGGGCGTGATCATCCTGACCGATCTGTTCGGCGGAACCCCCTCGAACCTCGCCATCAGCCTGATGAAAAGCGAGAACGTCGAAGTGATCGCGGGGGTCAATCTGCCGATGCTGATCCGGCTGGAGGGCGCGCGCAAGGTGATGCCGGTCCACGCCGCCGTTGCCGCCGCCCGCGAAGCCGGGCGCAAATATATCTCCGTGGCCAGCGAAATCCTCGGCGAGGCAGCCGCTTGACGGCGGTGAGCCAGGAGGTCCGCATCGGCAATCAGCGCGGCCTCCACGCTCGCGCCAGCGCCAAGTTCGTCAACCTCGCCAGCGGCCTCGATTCCAGCGTCGAAGTCGAAAAGGACGGGCACCGCGTCAGCGGCACTTCGATCATGGGGCTGATGATGCTTGGCGCGGCCAAGGGCGACAGCGTCGTCATTCACTGCGACGGCGACAGCGCGGACGATTCCCTCAAGCAGCTGATCGCGCTGATCGAGGCTCGGTTCGGGGAGGAATAATGCCCCGCCAAGTCACCGCCTTTTCCAACAATACGGTCAAGCGCCTGCGGTCCTTGCGCGACAAGAAAGGCCGCCGCTCCGAGGGCCTGTTCCTGGCCGAGGGGCTGCGAATCATCGCCGAAGCGCGCGACAGCGGCCGGTTGCCCGAAATCATCGCCTGTTCGCCCGAAGGCGCGCGGCATCCGCGCGCCGCCGAGATCATTGCCGCGACCGAAGCGGCGGGCGGCGAAGCGATCGAGACCACGCCCGACATCCTGGCCAAGATGAGCGGCAAGGATAATCCGCAAATGCTGCTTGGCGCCTACCGCGTGCCCGACAGTTCGCTCGACCGTATCGACCGCGGCAAGTCGCCGCTGTGGATCGTCGCCCAGGCACTGCGCGACCCGGGCAATATCGGGACCATCCTGCGCACCGGCGATGCCGCCGGCGCCGGCGGGCTGATCCTGATCGACGACTGCGCCGACCCGTTTTCGGTCGAAGCAGTGCGGGCGTCGCTGGGGGCGCTGTTCACGCAGGACATCGCAACCGCGCGCTGGCCGGAATTCCTCGCCTGGCTGAGAGCCGGTGACGGACAATTGGTGGGCACCAGCCTCAATGCCACGAACGACTATCTGGCGGCGGACTATCGCCAACCCTGCTTCGTCCTGATCGGCAACGAACAGCAGGGACTGCCCGCCGATTATGAGGCGCAATGCGATTTGCTCGTCAAAATCCCGATGGCGGGCCGCGCCGACAGCCTTAATGCCGCGATGGCGAGCGCGATCATGGCCTTCGCGATCCGGGCCAGCTGGCGGTGAGCGGAACCGCGGCCAACTTCGAAAGGTTGTTACGGCTATGAAAAAATGGCTCACACTCCCCGTCCTGGCAGTCGCCGGCGGCTGCGCGACCATGGGTCCGCCGGCCCCGGCCGCGCCCTATCATGCAGTCGGCACCGAACCGTTCTGGAACCTGCTGATCGACGAGCATGACCTGACCTTCACCCAGCCCGAAGCGGCGCCGCTCCGGCAGCCGACGCCGCCAGTAATCCACGGCTTTGCCGGCGAGATTTACCAGACGCCGCGGATCAACGTGAACATCGTCCATGCGCGGTGCAGCGACGGAATGAGCGACCGGGTTTATCCGGACAAGGTCCAGGTCACCGTCGACGGGCGCCGCTTCGACGGCTGCGGCGGGCTTTAGCAATCGGTCGAATCAGGCGGCTGCATCGTCCGGGTCGGATGGAGGGGGCGGCAAAAGATTTTCGTCGCCATAGTCGGTGAGCGCGTCGATCGGCGAGAGCGGCTCCAATGTCTTAGCGCTTGGTTCGATATTGAGGTCACGGAATTTTCGTCCTGTGCTCATCACGTTACGATTGAAACTTCCAACGAACTTGTCGTAATTTTTGACGGCGGTGTTAAGCCCGCTTCCAACTACGCGCATGTGATCGGCCGCGGTTGCCAGCCGGTCGTAAAGCTCTTTCCCAAGTTCGCCGATCTGGCGCGCTTCCTTCGCCAGTTTTTCCTGCCGCCACACTGCCGCCACTGTGCGCGCGATGGCGATCAAATTGGTCGGGGTAGCCAGCAGGACGCGCCGATCGAATGCATAATCCCACAGCTTGCCGTCCTGTTCGAGCGCCGCCGAGAGGAAATGCTCGCCGGGGATGAACATCACGACATAATCCGGGGCGTCGTCGAACTGGGCCCAGTAAGCCTTGTTGCCGAGAGAATTGACATGCGCCTTGATGGCCGCTGCGTGAGCGACGAGATGGAGGGTCCGCTGATCCTCGTCGACCGCTCCGAATGCATCCTGATAGGAGTTGAGGCTGACCTTTGCATCGATCACGAGGCTCTGGCCGCCGGGAACCCGCAGGATCACGTCCGGTCTCAACCGGCCTCCGTCCTCGTCGGAACGGCTGACTTCGGTCGCGAAATCGGCATGTTCGGACAGACCGCAGCTTTCGAGCACGTTGCGCAACTGCTGTTCGCCCCAGCGGCCGCGGGCCTTGGGCGCATTGCGAAGTGCGTTGACCAGCTTGGCGGCCTCGGCGGAAACCCGCTCGGTGCCACTTTTCATCGCTTCGATGTGGCCGGTGAGCAGGCCGAAATCCTTGCGTCGTTCATCCTCAACCTTGGTCACCGCTTCCTCGTAACGTTGAAGCCGGTCGTGAACTGGCTGCAACAACGCCTTGAGATCAGTGCCGGATTTTTCCTCCGATTGCTTGAAGCGTTGATCGGCGCGCTCGAGGAACTGCTTTTGCGCGCTGTCGAGCAATTTCCCACCGACCTCCGCGAATTGCGCGCCAAGAGCGTCCTTCGCGCCCTTTAATTCTGTCAGGCGCTGCTCGAACCCACGGTCGCGTTCCTCACTTGCAGCTTTGAGCGCCGCCAAGTCGCTTGCCGCCGTGCGGTTGAGATCGCGTTCCTCGACCACAGCGTCGAGCTGAAGCCGGAGATTTTCGACCGTTTGCCGGGCGCCGGCGGATTCGCGGCTGGCCCACAGCCAGCCAAGTGCTCCGCCGAGCAGCAACGCGACCGCAATGAACGCAATGACGGTCGAATCCATGACCGCAACTCCCCGGAGAACATTCAGGG
>JBDSGQ010000033.1:0-34394 GCA_039918915.1 Sphingomicrobium sp. | reverse complement strand
GGCTTGCTGCCGGACAGGTCGATCAGGCGCTTGCCGAAACCATGCGCCTGCCCGGCGCGCCCGGGGCCAGCAGCTGGGTCGCCAAGGCGCGCCGCTATATCGCCGTTCACCGCGCGCTGGATGAAATCGAATCCGCGGCGTTACTCGCCGGACCCAGCCCGGCGTGACCCCGTCGGAACAGAGCTTGGCAAGCGAATCGCTGACTGCGAGTCTTGCGGCGAGCTGCACAGCGCCGGTTAAGCTGCACTGTGCAACTGTTTGGAAATGAACGAAAGTTCGGGGAGCATTGAAGTCATGACGTCACGACGCCGGCACCTTGGCAAGGCGCTGGGTGCGCTTGCCATCATTGCAGTGTCCGCCCAGGTCAGTGCTTCCGCCCCGGCCGAGTCCAATGTCCAGCCAATGCCCGGGAGACCGCGTCCGCCGACGGTTTCCGCCGTCCGCCACGCCCCCGTTGCTCCGGCGAATCTGCGCGATCGCATCAACGAGCTTGGCCGCAACTTCAATGGTCAGGTCGGCATCGCCGTTCGGTCCATCGACGATGGCTGGTCAATCGGGTGGAAAGCCGATGAATATTATCCGCAGCAGAGCGTCAGCAAATTATGGGTGTCGATCACCGCGCTGGACGCAGTCGATCGCGGCCGGGTTCGGCTGACCGACAAGGTGACTTTGACCCGCGACGATCTGACCCTGTTCCACCAGCCGATTGCGGCGATGATCAAGGGCGGATCGTACACGACGAGCCTGGACGATTTGATGTTCAAGGCGATTACCACCAGCGACAATACCGCCAATGACAAGCTGATGCGGTCAGTCGGCGGAGCGCAGGCGGTCCGGTCGATGATCGCGGCCAAGGGCCTGGGGTCGATCCGCTTCTATAATGGCGAACGCGCCCTGCAGAGCAAGATCGCGGGCCTGATTTGGAGCCCGAGTTACTCGATCGGAAGCGCGTTCTGGGATGCCCGCAATGCCTTGCCTTATGCACTGCGCAAGGCGGCGTTCGAACGGTATGTGGCGGATCCTTATGACGGCGCTGCGCCAAGCGCGATCGTCAACGCCCTGGCGGGATTGAAGCGGGGTGAGCTGCTGTCGCCCGAATCGACCCGGCGGCTGTTGTATATCATGGGCAATACGCACACCGGCCCGAACCGCCTCAAGGGCGGGCTCGCGCCCGGCTGGACGCTCAGCCACAAGACCGGGACCGGGCAGGAACTGGGTCCGCTTCAAGCGGGCTATAACGACATCGGGATCCTGACCGCGCCCAACGGCAAGAGCTATTCAGTCGCGGTGATGATCAAACTGACTTCGGTGCCGCTGCCGACCCGTATGGCGCTGATGAACAATGTCGTCCGCGCAGTCATCGCCCAGCACGATGCCGACCGGGGAGCAGATTACGCCATCGGCCGCTGACGGTCCCGCGGCGAGGCTGGCTGCACGATCCGGAGTGCAGCGGGTTCCGAACCGCGATCTGCAACTGTTCATCCTGCGCGACTTCCTTGGGGCGAACGAATGCGCGGCTCTGATCGATTTGATCGACGCCCAACGGCGGCCATCCACGATCGCCGACGATCTTGCCATTGCCAATTTCCGAACCAGCGAGACGTGCGACCTCGATTCAAACGATGCGGCGGTCAGTGAAGTCGACAAGCGGATCGCCGCGCTGCTTGGCCTTTCGGCCAACGCCGGCGAGCCGCTTCAGGGGCAGCGCTACGCGCCCGGGCAGGAGTTCAAGCCCCATACCGACACGTTCGAACCCGGTGGTTACGACTTTCTGGTCCACACTGCGGGCATGGGCCAGCGGACTTGGACCGCGATGATCTATCTCAACCGGCCCGCAGACGGTGGGGCAACGCGCTTCAAGGCCATCGCCAAGACGGTTCAGCCGGAGACGGGCAAGCTGGTTGCGTGGAACAATCTGCTGCCCGACGGGCGGCCCAACCCGGCGACCCTGCACCAGGGAATGAAGGTCAGGCGAGGGACCAAATATGTCCTGACCAAATGGTTCAGACAGCTGCCGGCGGGCTGATTATTCGACCCGTTCGTGCCGCGACGTGTCCTGGGGTTTGACGTGCACGGTCTTGATGTTGGTGAATTCGCGGATTCCGAAGTCGCTGCATTCGCGCCCGTAGCCCGAATTCTTGACGCCCCCGAACGGCATTCGTGAATCCGACCGGACGTTTTCGTTGACGAAGCTCATCCCGGCATCAAGTTCTTCCACGGCAATGCGCCGGCCACGATCGAGGTCGCCGGTGAGGACCCCTGACCCAAGGCCGAATTCGCTGTCGTTGGCGATGCGGATCGCGTCGGCCTCGTCATCGGCGGCGATGATTGCCGCGACCGGCCCGAACACTTCCTGGTCGTGCGCCGGCTGCCCGGATCGGACATCGGTCAGCACCGTGGCCGGATACCAGGCGCCCGGACGGTCGGGCACCTGGCCGCCAAGCAGAAGCCGGGCGCCGTTGCGGATGCTGTCTTCGACCTGGCGGTGGATTTCGTCGCGCGCGGCCATGCTCTGCATCGGGCCGAGCAGGGTTCCGGGTGCACCGGGATCGCCGATTGCGAAGCGGCCCATCGCTTCCACCAGCACCTGTTCGAACGCCGCGAGTACCGGGCGAAGAACGATGAACCGCTTGCCGGCGATGCAGCTTTGGCCACCATTGATCATGCGCGCGGTCGCCGCGACCTTTGCCGCCGCGCCGATGTCGGCATCGTCCAGCACGAGATAAGCATCGGCGCCGCCAAGTTCGAGCACGCATTTCTTGAGCACGGAGCCGGCCGCCGCCGCAACGCTGCGCCCCGCCGGAACGCTTCCGGTCAGCGTCACCGCCGCAATGTTCGAATCCTTGATCAGTGCTTCAACTTCGCGGCTGGGCAGCAGCATGGTGCGGAAGAGGTCGTGGGGCACGCCGGCATCGTGAAGCACCCGTTCGATCGCCAGCGCACAGCCGGGCACGTTACTGGCATGTTTGAGAATCGCCCCGTTGCCGGCCATCAGTGCCGGAGCAGCGAAACGGAACACCTGCCAAAACGGAAAATTCCACGGCATTACCGCAAGCACGATTCCGACCGGGTTGAAGGTCACGAACGCTTCCGCGCCGTCGATCGCCAGCGGTTGATCGGCGAGATAGGTGGCCGCGTGATCGGCGAACCAGTCGCAGTGAGCGGCACACTTTTCGATTTCGGCGAGGCCTTCGTCGTCGGTCTTGCCCATCTCCGCCGTCATTAGCCGGGCGAATTCCTGCTTGCGCTCGCGCAGGATCGAACCGGCCTTGCGCACAACTGCCGAGCGGTCGGCGAAGCTGGTGCGCCGCCAAGCCAGATAGGCGCAATGCGCGGCGACGGCAGCGGCCTTGGCGTCCTCGATGCTGTTGGAATCATAGCTTTGGCCCGGCTCGCCAGTGGCCGGGTTCACGGTCTGGATGCTGTCGCTCATGCGATGCCCCTTCGGCCAGCGCGCGACTGCGAGCAAGGCGCCGAGAGATAAATGGGTGTCCGGGCGAGGCCGTTCAGGGCAAAAGCGGGGGGCAGGCGAGCGGTTCGCCGACAGCTTCGACCCGTGCCGACTGCAACGTCAGCCCAAGGCCCGCGCTGCCGTCGATGACCAATGCATTGCCCGCTTCGCTGAGCTTCGCGCCCGCGTCCGCAAAGCAGCGCAGCGGAATCTTGAGCGTGACCGCGCGACCCTGCGGCAGCGCCCGCAACATCGCACTGGCGTCGAGCCGGGTGTTGGCGATGCCGATCGCGATGGGGCCGGGGCCAAGTGAATCGACCCGGCCGTCGAGGCGGAGCGCGAAGGCGTTGTTGAGTTGACGCGACAGATCGGCGTTGGGTCCATCGATCGTCACGCCACCCGTGCCATTCCAGCGGATCGCAAGCGCGTCTTCCTGGGCAGTGAGGTCGACTGGTCGCACGGCTACGGCGCCGGCCGGACTGGTAATTGCGGCGGCTTCGACCGGGCGCGATCCGCCGATGTCGTGAAGCGTCAGCGACTACGGCGTGACCGCCCGTCCGCGCGCGAAGAAGTTCTGAACGTTGAGCGCAGCGGTGACGTCCATCTTCGGGTCTTCGTCGAGCACCGGAATTTCCTTTGGCCCGGAGTAGCTAAGCCCGTAACCAAGCGGCCAGAGCGGCGCGGTAACCGGCGCCCGGGCATCGGCCGGCCACGGGTAGGACAAGCGGCCGGTGAAATCGCGCTTCGCCTTGCCATTCTTGCCCGCGACTAAAACGTCGGCGATTCCGTCGCCTTGAGTGCCCGGCAGCCAGGCCGCCACGAATGCGTCGGAAGCATTGATTTCGGGTGACGTGAACAGCGGCCGGCCGGACAGGAATATCGACACGATCGGAACGCCCGCGGCCTTCAGCTTGGCAAGCAACGCAAGATCGGTCGCGTCCGCCGGTTGGTAATCGAGCGTGGGGATGTCGCCCTGGAATTCGGCATAGGGTTTTTCGCCAAACACAACGACGGCGACGTCGGGCCTGGCCGCAAAGCTGCCGTCGGCGGACAATTGTGCGGTGCCGCCCGCTGCGGTGACGGCCCTGCCGATGGCGGCGTAGATTGTCTGGCCGTTGGTGAAATCGGCATTGGTGACGTCGCTGCCCTGCCAGCTGACGGTCCAGCCACCCGCTTGCATGGCGATGCTTTGGGCACCCGGGCCGGTGACGAGAACCTTGGCGCCCGGCCGGATCGGCAGGATCGAACCGTTGTTCTTGAGCAGCACCAGCGACTTGGCGACGGCTTCGCGCGCCAGTGCCAAATGATCCGCGCGGCCGATGTCCGCCGGATCGAGCCGATCCTGGCGGCTGCCGTCGAGCAGACCGAGCTTGGCCTTGACCCGCAGAATGCGGCGCACTGCATCGTCCAGCCGCGATGCCGGGATCCGGCCTGAGCGCGCGTGATCCAGGAGGCTGGCGTAAAGGCCCTTCCAGCTGTCGGGCGCCATATAGAGATCGAGGCCAGCAAGCAGTGCCTCGTCGCAATCGGTCACGGTGCAGCCGGGAATCTGCCCGTGAGCATTCCAGTCGCCGACGACCAGGCCTGCAAACCCCATCCGCCCCTTCAGCGCGTCGGTCATGAGCGAGCGGTTGCCGTGGTTCTTGATCCCGTTCCAGCTTGAGAAACTGGTCATTACCGTCAGGGTGCCGGCGTCGATGGCGGGGACATATCCCTGCGCATGCTGGGCGATCAGCTCGGCTTCCGAAATCCGGGCATCGCCCTGATCCTTGCCGCCGAAGGTGCCGCCGTCGGCGAGGAAGTGCTTGGCCGTGGCGGCAACCCGATCGTTCGCGATCGGACGCCCCGCGACGAGCTTGCCCTGAAGCCCCTCGATCATCGCGCGGCTGTAGGAAGCGACGACCTTGGGATCGGACGAATAGCCTTCGTAAGTTCGGCCCCAGCGTTGATCCTGGGGTACCGCAAGGGTGGGCGCGAAGGTCCATTCGATGCCGCTGGCGCTGACTTCGTCGGCGGTCGCCGCGCCGATCCGGCCAATCAGGTCCGGATCGTGCGCCGCGCCAAGCCCGACGTTATGCGGAAAGATTGTCGCATTTGGTAAATTGCTGTGGCCGTGGACCGCATCGACTCCGAAAATTATCGGGATCGCGATTCCGTTGGCGCCAGGCCGGAGCGACGCCGCCCGGAAGCTGGCGACCACCCGGTGCCAGTCGGCGGCGCTCGAACGTTCGTTTTCAAACGGACCGCTGTTCCCGCCGGCAAGGATCGAACCGAGCGGGTAGGCTGCCAGATCTTCGGGCTTGATCGTGCTGATATCGGCCTGGATCACCTGGCCGACCTTTTGTTCGGTCGTCATTTTGGCAATCAGGCCGGTGATCCGCTGTTCAGTGGCGGGATCGGTAATCGCGCTCGGGCTATGGGCTTGTGGCCACAGCGTCGGATGCGCCGTCGCGGCAGAGCCCGTCATTGGCTGTGCCTCGGCAGCGGCCGGCAACCCGGGCACCGCGGCCCCCATCAACAGCGCCGCCATCAACCGCGTTTGCCGGACTGTGCGCATCGCGACCCCCTTGTGAACGTTATCAGCGCTTTTGGTCGCACGCCGGTCCGGGCAAGGCAAGCTCAGTCCAAACGCTTCAGTGTGAACAGCAATGCTGACGAGGTGAAGGCCAGCAACGCAAGGATCGCGAAGAGGGTCGGGAAACCCCGCAATGGGACGACGGCGATGGTCAGCCACGGCATCACCAGCGAAGGCACGGTGTTGGTCAGGTTGAACACGCCAAGATCGCGGCCGCGATGGCGCCGGCTTGGCAGGACACGCAGGGTCTGACCGCTGTGCAGCGACAGGAACACCGTGGTCGCAAGGCCAAACACAACATAGGCGACAATCACCTGCTGGATGCTTGTCGATGCCGCCATACCGAGCAGCCCACCCCCCGAAAATAACGCACAAATTGCGAGCGACCGGGCGGGTCGGACGCTTCGGTCCGCGCGGCGGCCGACCCAAATCGCGACCGGGACCGCGGCCGCCAGAACGGCACCGAACAGGCGCGCGATGCTGCTTTCCGCGACTGCCGGGTCGAGCGCACGAAAATAGAGCAGCAGATAGGCGAACAGTGACGCTTCGGCGATTTGCACCAATAGCCGCGCGATCCACATCAAAACCGCAAAGCGCCGCCGCGGACGGATTGGCGCGCCTTCGGGTTCTGCATCCAAGCGCGTCGCCGGCGGCGCCAACAGCAGCGCCGGAGCAACGCAGGCGGCAACCATCGCCGCAACCAGCCACAGGCGTTGGTCGGCAGTGGCAAAACCGGGAACCGTCGCAACCACGCCGGACAGTGCCCCGAGCGCGGGCGACAAAGCCATCAGCCCGCCGAGATATCCGGTCATGCGCCGCGGCACGCGATCGGCGGCCCACGCGGATAATGGGCCGAGCATCATGTTGAGCGCGAGCTGCCAACACACCACCAGAATGAGGATCGAGGGCAGGTCGCGGCCTGAAGGAACGGCGAGAAGCAAGGCAATGGTCAGCACGAGCCCTGCCGCAATCCATGGGCGCCGAGTGCCGCTGCGGTCGCTCAACCAGCCGAACAGGATGTTGCCAACGCTGGCCGCGACCGCTCCGCAAAAGGTAATCAGGCCAAGCGCCTCGACACTATTGCCGCCTGCGAAGCCGACCACTCGCAACGGCAGCAGGATGGTGAGGAACGGAACGTAAGCGACCGCGCCGCCGGCCCAGGCGAGGGCGAACAGCCACAGGAAGCGCATCGATTCGGGCGGTTCGGGCCGCTCCGTCGTCACCCCCGCGAGGCCGTCCGCGGCGGGGCCGTCGACTGACGCAAGACCAGCGCCGCCGGGACCACTACCGGCGCGTCGGGCCCGTTACCGCTCCGCTGCACTTCGATGATCAGTTCAACGGCGCGCGATGCAGTCGCGGCGATCGGCTGATCGACGGCGGTGAGCGGGGGCATTGTGAAGCGCACGATGGGGGTGTCGTCGAAGCTAACCAGGGACAGATCTTCGGGCACGCGCAGACCGCAGTCGCGCGCGACCTCGAGGGCGGCCAGCGTCATCTGGTCGTTGCTGGCAATGATTGCAGTCGCCGGGTCAGCCAGGCCCAGGAGCTGTCGGGCGGCACGTTCGCCGGACGCGAAACTGAAGTCGCCCTTGGCCAGAAGCCCGGTGGCATCAAGGCGCGCCTCCCCCATGGCGGCATGCCAGCCATCGACTCGCCACTGGCTGAGCGAATAGTCTTCCGACCCGCTGATAAAGCCGATCCGCCGATGGCCAAGGCCGATCAGATGCTCCGTCGCAAGTCGTGCTGCACGTTCGTCATCCATCGTCATCCGGACACCTGCTCCGGGCTTGATCGAGCCGATCCGGACAAATGGAATCTGCTGTTCGGCCAGCAATCCGGTAATCAGCTGATTATCCGAGTGCGGCGGTGTCAGAAGCACCCCGTCGGGCTGAAGCGCAGCGATGGTTGCCCGCAGTTCGCGTTCGACATGATCGCTGTGCGTGTCGACGAGCTCGATCATCATCCGATAACCGAGCTCCGCGCATTTGAGCATCCCGCCAAGCAGCATCTGATCGACCCAGTCCACGCCTTGCCGCGCGTTCCAGTCGGCGATGGTACGTTCCCGGTCGTTGAGCGCGAGGATCAGGTAGGAGCGCGACCCCCCCATGCGCTGGGCGGCAATTGACGGGACGTAGCCGAGCCGGTCGATCGAAGACTGGACCCGCACCTTCAATTCCGAACTGACGTTGGCGCCATCATTGATGACGCGACTGACAGTCTGGAGCGATACGCCGGCGTCGGCGGCGACGTGCTTGATGGTCACCGCCTGCTTGCGCCGCCCCTTGGCAGGCATGCCTGCGGCAGCGGCGGTTGGTCCGTCCCCGCGACTATCCGGCGTGGTCGTCAACTGCCGGCGGCCAGCGCGGCGTCGGCGCCCTGGACGCCACAATAGCGCGCAACGTACGAATCATGCCGGGGAAGTCCGGCGACCGTTCGCGACACTGAATCCCGGATTGTCGAAAGGAGCTTGGCCAGGTCGGCATCGCTCAGCTTGTTGGCTATGGGATGATAAGAACGCGGCATGATGCCTTGCCCCATCATCACTTGCACCCAACTATTTTCGACGAACAATTCCTCATTCTTGCGAAATACCCGACCAGTCTCGCGGAACAGTTCGATTTTCTGCTCGAGTGTGTCGGGGATCGGCATGTCCGCGCAGCGCCGCCAGAACGGGCTGTCGCGCCGTTCAGTCGCCTTATAATGAAGGATCAGGAAGTCGCGGATCTGCACTGTGTCCGCCATCTGCTGATCGTTGAATTCGGCAATATCGCGATCGCTGATTTCGCGCAGCGGGAGCATCCGCAGCAAGCGCAGCACCGCGCGCTGGATGAGGTGGATGCCAGTCGATTCGAGCGGCTCCACGAACCCGCCCGACAATCCGATCGCAATGCAGTTGCGGACCCACTGCCGGCGCCGCACACCACTGGTGAACCGAAGCACGTTGGGCTCGGTCAGGGTGTCGCCTTCGATGTTGCCAAGCAGCCGTTCGAGAGCGCTATCCTGGTCGAGAAATTCGCTGGCATAGACAAAGCCATTGCCGGTGCGGTGCTGCAACGGAATGCGCCATTGCCAGCCGCTGTCGTGCGCCATTGCGCGGGTGAACGGTACCGGCGGGCCGGCCGAGCGGGTCTGCACGGCAATCGCGCTGTCGCACGCCAGCCAGTGGGTCCAGTCATCGAACCCGGATTTCAACGCGCCTTCGATCAGCAGCGCCCGGAACCCGGTACAGTCGAGGAAGAGATCGCCTTCGATGCGTTCGCCCGATTCCAGTTCCAGCGCGGCGATATTGCCTTGTTCGCGATCGAGTTCGACCTGGGCGATCTTGCCTTCGATCCGCCGCGCCCCGTCGGCTTCGGCCATGGTCCGCAGGAAACGCGCGTAAAGCGCCGAGTCGAGCTGGTAGGCGTAATTCAACCGATCGTCGGGAAGGTGGGCAAACTTGCCGGCGAGCGCGGCCTGCAGCTCCAGGCAATATTCGTCGTAGGATTCGCTGTGCCCGCGCTCCACGCCGTTCAGCCAGAAGTGCTGAAACCCGGCGGTCCAGTGATCCTTGCCGGTGCCGCCGAAGCTGTGAAAGTAGGATTCGCCGACCTGCTTCCAATCGTCGAACTGGATGCCCAGTTTGAAAGTGGCCTGCGTGGCGCGCATGAATTCGGGTTCGCTGATGTTGAGCAACCGATTGTAGGTAACCAGCGGCGGGATCGTGCTTTCGCCGACGCCAATGGTTCCGATCGCGTCGGATTCGACCAGCGTGATGTCGGCGACGGCGCCAAGCGTGCGCGCGATCGCGGCGGCCGCCATCCATCCTGCAGTGCCGCCGCCCGCGATCACGATTCGGCGCAGCGGCCAGCTGCTCATCGCGACAAGCTCCTCAACAGATTAGCGCGGATTCGACCTGCGGCTTCGGCATCGAGAGGATCGAGAATGCCGCGGGCGCCTTCGGGGATATGGGCCATCCCTGGCGCCGCCCCTTCGAACACATAATGGTCGAACAACTGCCGCCACAATGTGCGTTCCGTCGGCGGCAAGTCCCGGATCGCGAGGATCGCATGGTTGAGGGCATCCTCCGGCTGGCCGAGGTACGCCGGGGTGTCGCGCCACCAGTAATTCACAAGGACGTTGAACGGGTCGAGCGATTCGACGTGGTGCCACCACATCGATGGCACGAATACCGCATCGCCCGGCCCAAGTTCGGCGACCTGGGCCGTCCGCAGCGCCTCACGGAAGCGCGGATGGGCGCCGAAGTCGGGCTGGCGCAGATCGACCATGCTGACGGGCCGGCCCGCTGGCGTATGGTCGATCGGACCGAGATAGAGATTGGCGAACTGGTCGGGCGGGAACAGCGTGAACCGGCGCCGGCCCACGGCGCAGCATGCAAGATTGCTTGGAAAGTCGTTATGCGCGGCAATGCGTGTGCGCGTGCCGATCCAGATGCTCTCAATCGGATCGCGGCCGCCAAGATCGACGTGATTGGCCTCGTGAAGCCCTTCGAAATAACCCTTCACGTCGATCGATGAGAGATAGATTGCCGGCGCATCGCGGCGATTTTCGTTGGCTTCGATTCCGGCGAATATCTCGGCCAGCGGCGCTCGGCCGGTCCGGAAGTTCATGCCCATCGAACCGTCGTAGAACAGGCGATCGCCCGCGCCGGGCTCACCGATGTTGACCGTGAATGCGCGGTCGCGGCGATGGCCGAGAAGATAGGCGCGCGCCGCAGCGGCGCTTTCCAGCCCGGCCTTGACCAGCGGCCAGCCGGCAACCAGGCCGCGGACCACGAACGGTACGCGCGCGTCGGTGAGGCGGCCGTCGAGATCGGCGAGGCCGATCGCTTCCTCGGCCACGGATGGAATTGGCGACGGCGCGGCCGTGGCTGCGTCAGCCACTGCCGAGCCTGCGGTTTTTGCGAGCGACCAGCGCGGAAATATTGGACAGTGACGCAATCGCCATAAAGGCGGGCATCAAATGGCCGGCTTCATGGAGATCGGCGACGGCACCTGGCTCCAGGGCCTGCAACCTGCCTTCATCGATCAGGTGATAGCCGACCAGGCGGTGAGTCGAGCCGTCGCGCAAGTCGATGTCCAGCGAAAACGGTTCAAGCAGGTCGTAGCGTTCAAGCGCGGCGAAGAATTCGCCACTGGCGCGATAGCCCTGGTCGAGTTCGTCGAGGCCGGCGAACACCGCTTCCAGATAGGGAGTCGGGCGACCATGCTCATCAAAGGCGCGGATGCCCTCGTCGCCCTCGGAGGCAATGCGGGGGTGGCCCATGTCGAGGTGGACTTGGGCCTGGCCGTCCGCCGCCTGGCCGATGAGAAACGGCGGGATCGATAATGCGAGCGGCCGATATCGAGCGTCCCAACTGTCCGCCTCGACAAACAGATTTTCGCCATTTTCAAAGCCGAATAGCGCCAATGAGGAAAAGGCGCCCCGCTCCATGTCGCGGCGGAAAAGTATCGGGAATTCGTTCTGGACGCGGCGGAATTCGGTCGGGACGGTCAGACAGGCCATCACCCCGTCGCCGAGAGCCGCCGTCGCGCCAGCGCGAATGCGCAGGTCGCGATGCGCTTCGCTGTCGAGAATGACGTGATTGCTCATGGTTGCACCGCTTTATCGCATGGCGCGGCCGCGGCCACTGAATTGAGCAGCGCGCGGTTCGTCGGCAACGTGCTGAGGAGGGCGCGGCTGCGGTGGCGGAGCTGATCGAACTGGCGCCGCATCGCTTCCGACGCGGACGGCAAGCGCCCGGGTGCGGCGCCACCCATGCCGTAATAGACATATTGATAGCTTGCGGCCGGAAAGACTTCCTCCGCCAGGGGAAGATCGGACGCCGCGGGCGGGTGGTCGCGCCACAGCGCCAACAGGTCCTGAAGACGCGGCGAAATGGTCGCTGGGTCCCGCTGCGCGCGCCAGTAGGGCTCGTCACGCCGACTCAGCACATAGTGCAATTTGAGAAACTCGACGATCCGCTCCCAGCGCGTGCGGAACAGCGCATTGAAGCGCTCGGCATGGATATGCATGACCTGGCGGCTGGCGGGAAAGCTGTCGGTCAGAGTGCGCAGCGAAAGTTCAATCATGACGATCGCAGAAGCTTCCAGCGGCTCGATGAACCCCGCGCTTTGGCCGATGGCAAGGCAATTGCCGCTCCAGAACGTCTCGCGATGGCCACTTCGGAACTGGAGCGCACGCGGCGTCAAGGCGGTGGCGGCCGAGTCCCCGGCAAAGCGCGCGACGTAATTACGGAGAACCGCGTCGGCGGCGGCATCGTCCATAAATTGCGACGAATAGACGCAACCGATCCCGCGCCTGGTTGGAAGCCCGATATCCCACAGCCAGCCGGCTTCATGCGCGGTCCCGATCGTTTGCGATTCGATTGGCGATCCCGGATCCACGGCGACCTGCGCCGCAAGCGCCCGGTCATTGGGCAAGATATCTCCGCGGCCGATCCAGGCCGATCCGCAATGGCCCTCAATCAACAGGCCGCGCGAGCCCGAACAGTCGATAAACAGGTCGCCGCCGATCGTTTCCCCGGCGCGCGTCCGTAGTGAATCGATAGTCCCGTCCGCCCCCGCATCAACCCCGGTCACCTCGTCCCGAACATGCCTGACGCCGAGCGAGCAAGCGTGGCGCGACAAGCGTGCGGCGAGTTTCGCGGCATCGAGATGGTAGGCGTAATTGAGCGCCCCGGCGAACCCCGGCATCGCGCTTTGCCGCGGTGCAAGTTGCGCTTCGCACACTGCGGGCTGGGCGCTGACTGCAAGCGCGAAGGGAGCGTCAGGGGCAAGCTCGCGCCAGGCAGCGACAAGGTCGAGCGCAGTGCCATCCGGCGGCGGAGTGAACGGGTGATAGTAAGAATCGCCCGGCGCGCCGGAAACCCAGCCATCGAACCGTGAGCCTTGCTTTAGCGCAGCATCGCACGATCGGAGGACGTCGGCTTCATCCAGGCCGATTTCGGACAGAGTGGCGCGCATCGTTGGCCACGTGCCTTCCCCAACCCCGATGGTCGGAATGTTTGGCGCCTCGACCAAAGTGACCGCCAGCCGCTCCATCGGCAGCCGCGCCGCCCTGCTGGCAATCAGGCAAGCGGACAGCCATCCGGCCGTTCCACCGCCGACAATGACAATCCGATTCACAGGCTGATCCACCGCCGCTTCGGCTGAGGTTTAGCTTGCCAACGCGCCAGAGCAACTCCGAGAGTTTTAAGCCGCTCTGGCACTTGGGAGTGGTCGGCCTCAGCTACCGCGTTCGCCGCGCTCGACCGGCGCCGGTGGCGGCGGCGGTGGCGGTGGTGGCAGCGGGCACATGTCCGTCGCCAGGATGACCGAACCATCCGCGCAGGTCTGCGTCGGCGGCGGCGGCGGCGGCGGAGCCATCAACAGCGGCGGGGGCGGTGGAGTGCCGCCGCCAAACGCCAGCCGGATTCCGGCGGAGTAGCGCGGATGCCCCGGCGACACGAACGTCACATTGTTTTCGTGACGCATGTGTCCGCGGCGATCGGCCGCCAGGATGTTGATCCCTTCGGCAAAGGCCGTGACGCCCTTGCGGAATTCGTAGCTCGCGCTCGCATCGACCTGGCCATACGCCTCGACATAGGCCGGATTGGGTCCGCTGCCCGAGAGGAACTGGTCACGCCAATTGTACGCTACGCGGGCCTGCAATCCGTGCTTGTCGTAGAAGAGCACCGCGTTGGCACTGTCGCTGAGACCGACGAGCGCAAACTGGGAAACGTTTGCGGGCAAAGCGTTGTTGTAATTCGCGCTGCCGCGGACCCGGGTGTAGTTCAGGATCGCACCGAATCCCGTGTCCCAGAAGCTGTGCTGGATGTTGAATTCGAGACCCTGGATGGTGGCGGCCTGATCGGAATTCGTCGGAGTCGTAATCTCGAAGTTGAGCAGCGGATCTTCCGGCAAGGTCTGGATCAGGATTTGTCCGTTGGGCTGGATGATGACCGAACCCGGATAGTTGGTCGCAATATATTGCCGGATTTGGTCGGCGCCGGCACCTGCGCCGAGGGCCGCGAGCGCCGCATTGTAGCGCGGGCCGCCAACCGGAGTGCGAAGGTCGAACGCCGTCTGGTCGATCCGCGTCGTCGAGATGAAGTTCGACACATCTTTGTGGAAGTAGCCGAGCGACACGTAGCTTGACGGTCCGTAATACCACTCCGCCGACAGATCGATGTTCTTCGACTTGTACGGAAGCAGGCCCGGATTGCCCTGGCTGCCGGTGCCGCCGCCAACACGGAACAGATTGTCCAGTGTCAGGCCGCCTTGCATGCTGGCGTAGTCGGGGCGAGTGATCGTGTGGCTGTACGACGCGCGCAGCTTGACGTTACGCACCGGCTCCACATCGAAATCGATTGCTGGAAGCCACTCATGATACTCGCCCTTCAGCGTCGTGAAGTCGCTCTGCCCTGAATAGATGAAGTTGAATTCGTTCGCTGCGACCCATTGCGTATTGGCCGGGATCGGCACCAGCGCCGTCGAATCGATCTTCGTGTTTTCGTAACGAATGCCGGCACGCAGGTGCGACGGATTCTGAAACAGGTCGAATACCATGTTCGCCTGCAAGTAAGGCGCCCAGGTCCGCTCCTTGGTCCGGCGATCAACGGTGAATTCAGCAAGACAGCCCTCCCCCGTCGGAGTTCCGCTCTGCGGATGCGTGCAAGTTCCGTACTTGCTGTTGATCAGATCGACCATGCGTTCGAAGTCGAACATGTAGAACGACTGGATCATGCTTGGATCGTTGGCGCCTGACAGGCCCGCGAACTTGTCCGGCAGAGTTACCAGCGTGAAGATGTCGTCGGGAATGTCGGAAGGTGGCCCGGCTCCCCCCCAGGTGTCGTTCTGGAGATAGCCATATGCCGAGCGGACCCGGTTATCGACGTGAGAAACACCGAAATCGATGCTGTCCAGGAACGAGCTGTCGAAGTCCCAATTGCCCTTCAGCTGAGCCTGGTCGATCGTGTCCTTGAAATAGGCGGTGCGGAAGGCATTGCCGGTGGGCCGGATATTCGCCGGATCAAGCGCATCGATTCCGGGGTACATGTTAACGCTGATGACGGGCAGATCCTGGTCATAATGGATCGTTTGATCCTGGATGCCGAACACCGCATTGCCGACCGCAACGCTGGACCCGTACTTGTTGCTTGGTTTCGATTCCGCGGTCGAGTGATGCCCGTCGAGCTGCAGGTGGAGGCGCCCGGAGTTCCACGCGAGATTACCGCCGATTGAATTGTTGATGCTGCGGTTCGCGGTGAGGGAGCCGCTGTAGCTCAGGTCCTTGTTCTCGCCTGGCTGGAAGTGCTCCGAATAGAAGATCGGGCCGGCAACGGGGCCGTCGGTCCAGGCACTGGAAACATCATTGAAGTTGAACCACACGCCGACGTTGCTGTTGCGGACTTCGACGGTGTTCTGGGAATAGGTGTAGTCAAGCGTCGCGGTGAGATTGTCCACCGGGCGAAATTGCAACACGGCCTGGCCGTTGATGCGTTCGCGATCGATGTCGTTGAGGTCGTAGGATGCGTTCTGCTGGACCTGGTAGACATCGGTCGGCCCCGGGCGATTGACCTGCTTGTCGTTGTACGGGAGCGAACCCCAATTGTTTTCCGAACCCAGATACCCGTCGCGCCAACCGACGTTGGCCTGGTCAACACTGGCTTTGCGGCGCTGGTACGAGCCCGACACCAGAAAGCCGATTGTGTTGTTCGCGGTCGTGGCGCTGAAAATGCCCGAAACCTCGGGCGTGATCGGCTTGCCGAAGTTGCGCGACCTGTCCATCACGCCGCGCACCGAGATGCTGCCGCGCATGCCGGGGCGATCGAGCGGCCGCGGGGTCAGAATGTTGATGGTCGAGCCGATACCGCCGCTGGGCAGCGTTACTCGACCGGACTTGTAGACTTCGACAGCGGCGATTCCTTCGGAGGCAAGGTTGGCGAAATCAAACGCGCGTGAGGAGGGCGGGCTGGCGCCGTCGCCAAGGCTCGATGTCGGCATTTCGCGACCGTTGAGCAGCACGAGGTTATATTCGGGACCAAAGCCGCGGACGGTGACGAACTGGCCTTCGCCATTCGAGCGGTCGATCGACACGCCAGTGATCCGCTGCAGCGATTCGGCAAGGTTGGTATCGGGGAACTTGCCCATTTCCTCCGCCGAAATCGCATCGACCACGCCCTGCGCATTGCGCTTGATGTCCATCGACTGCTTCAGCGAAGCACGGATGCCGGTGATGATAATGTCGTTCCCGGCGACCCCGGGTGGTGCATCCGCCGACGACGTATTGGCGGTCGTTGGCCGCTGCTCTTCGGTTTGCTGGGTCTGATTGACCGGCTGCGCCGCCGGATCCTGCGCCATTGCTGGTGCCGCCAAACCAATGGCGGAGCCGCCCACCATCAACCGAACCAACGCGCGTTTATGCAAAGCAGACATGCCGCCACTCTCCCCTAGACTGGCGAACGCACTTCTTTCGAGTGCTTGTCCCCCTGTCGGCATGCTGCGATGTTAACGTTCACTTTGTCAAGCCGGTGCTGTAAAATCGGTGCTGACCGTGGCAGTCGTCACACAGTATTCGGCCCTGGAAGCGAGGTTGCGCTTGATGTTTGTCCTGATGCTGGCGGTTGCTGCCGATCTCGTTTCCCGTGGAAGCGCATTCGCCGCCCATGGTCCACTGCGCCGCCCGGCCGCCGCGCGGTTAGTGTGGAGCGACGAGTTCGACGGTTCGCGGCTTGATACGGCCCGCTGGAGTTATGACGGCGCGCGTAACAAGCAGGGCTGGCATAATGAGGAGCAGCAATATTATGCCGCGGGGCGCCCGGCCAACCTGCGTCTGGGCGGTGGCCAGCTGACGATCGAAGCTCGTCTCGAGCGGCTCGATCCAATTCGCTATCCCGATTGGGGCGGCCAAAATTACACTTCGGCGCGCATTTTTACCAACCGCGCCTGGACCCATGGCTTTTACGAAATTCGCGCCAAGCTGCCCTGCGCGCGCGGAACCTGGCCGGCGATCTGGATGCTTCCGGAGAAGCTCGACAAATGGCCCGACGACGGCGAAATCGATATCATGGAACAGGTCGGCGCCGAACCGCACCTGATCTATGCAACGCTTCATTCGGGTCGGTACAACCATGTGCTTGGCACCCAGCGCGGCGCCCAGCGCCTGCTCGCGACGAGCTGTTCGCAATTCCGTCGCTATCAGCTCGACTGGCGCCCTGATGCGATCACGATCGGAATCGATAATCATGCCATCATGCGAGTTCGGCGCGCGGTGGGGGATCGGAAACCCGAGTGGCCCTTCACCACCCCCTATAAGTTGATCCTCAACCTCGCCATCGGCGGGAATTGGGCCGGCAAGAAGGGCATTGACGACAGCGCCATGCCGCAGCGGATGGTCGTCGATTACGTCCGAATCTGGCAAGTGCCGCCCGCTGCCCGCGGGGTTCGTCGGTAACAGCTGGAGCGGGCGAAGGGATTCGAACCCTCGACCCCAACCTTGGCAAGGTTGTGCTCTACCCCTGAGCTACGCCCGCTCTTGGACTGAAGCCACGGCCGGCGCGCGTGATGCGTCGCCTCTCGCGGCTGGGTGGCGGGCGCCTAGCATGGCCCCGCCCGCCCTCGCAAGGGCCGCGCGGCCCGCTTGTGAGAGCGGAGACAGCCGCCCATATGGGCTCGACTGCGGATCTGGATAGAGAGCAACACCCAACCATGGCCAGCCTGGGGCTAAGCGACGCCGAGCGCGAGACGATTGAGCGGTTCGAGGCGGAAGTGATCGCGCCGTCGATGACCGCGCTCGTCATCCTCGATTTCTGGGCCGAATGGTGCGGCCCGTGCAAACAGTTCGGCCCGGTGCTGGAGAAGGTCGCAGAGGATTATTCCGCCAAGGGCGTGAGACTGGCCAAGATCGACGTCGACAATGACAAGGTGCTGGCCGCGCAATTCCGCATTCAGTCGATCCCGACCGTCTATGCCATCCATCGCGGACAGCCCGTCGCCGACCTCACCAATCACCGCACCGAAGCCCAGCTGAAACGCGCGCTCGACCAGTTACTGGTGGAGCTCAAGATCGAGAGGGAAGGCGCCGATGCGCAAGCCGAAATCGAGCCGCTGATCGCAATGGGCGAGCAGGTGCTGGCCGATGGCGATGCGCCGCGCGCGCTGTCGATTTTCCGCCAGGTGCACGAGATGGCGCCCGACGATCCCAACGTCATTGGCGGATTGATTCGCGCGCTGCTGGCTGTGGGCGAAGTGGACGAAGCGCGGGCAATTCACGATTCGCTTACCGACGAGCAGAGGAGCAAGCCAGCAGTTGGCCGAGGTTCGGCCGCGCTTGAACTGTCATCCGCGCCCGCCATCGACATGCAGCCCCTGGAAAAGCGCCTCGCCGCCGATCCTGACGACCACGAGGCGCGGCTGGAACTTGCATCCGCGAAAATCGCCAATGGCGACCGGGACGGAGCGGCCGATGCGTTGCTGGAGCTGATCGGGCGGGATCGCGAATGGAACGACGGCGCGGCGCGCAAGCGTTTCCTCCAACTGCTCGAAGCGCAGGGCATCGAAGATCCGTGGTCGGGCGCGCAGCGCCGGCGGCTGTCGGCGCTGTTGTTCACATGAACCGGCAAGTCCGCGTGCCGCTGTTCCCATTGCCGGGGGCCATCCTGTTTCCGCGTTCGCAGCTGCCGCTGCACATCTTCGAACCGCGCTATAGCGACATGGTCCGCGATGCGATCGAAGGCCCTGGCCGAATCGGCATGATCCAGCCCCACCGGCTCGACGAAGACAACCAGGCCCCGCTTTACGGCGTGGGGTGCGTCGGCGACATCGTTAGCGTCGAGGAGCTCGACGATGGCCGATTCAACATCGTCCTGCTTGGCACCAACCGGTTTCGCCTGACCGGGGAAGCCAGCGTCGGCACGTCCTACCGTTGCGGCGAAGTCGACATCGAAGCCCTCGATGACCGCGACCCCGATCCGCTTTCGCTTGCGGCGCGGGCAGAAGTCGAGCGTGAAGCGCGGCGGCTTGGCGACGCGCTCGGCCTGGCGGTCGACTGGGCAGCCGTTGGCCGACTGGACGATGAAATGCTGGTCAATGCCATCGCCCAGGTCGCGCCGTTCGACATTGGCGCCAAGCAGGCGCTGCTGGAAGAAATCACCCTCGACAGCCGCGCCGACCTGCTGGTGCAATTGATGCAGTTCCAACGGATGGCGGTAACGGGCGGAGTCGAGGTCGAGCCAACGCTCCAATAATTAGATCGGCAGGCCCCTCAGCAGCAATGGCAGTTCGCCGCTGGTCCCGCGCGCTTCGCTCATCAGCCGATTACGCAACGGAGTGATCCGCCCAACTGCGGCCATTCCCAGGCGGCGAACGACCGAGGCGGCCTTGCCCGGAACACCATAAATCCGGGTCAGGGTATCGGTTGCAAATGCAACTGACAGCGCATCGATCGCGCGCCACCGCTGGTACCGATCAAGCAGCTGCGCATCGCCCAGATCGAGACCCAACCGAGCGCCTTCCACCAGTACTTGTGCAAGCGCGGCGACGTCGCGGAAGCCAAGGTTCAGCCCCTGTCCGGCAATGGGATGGATTGCATGCGCCGCGTCGCCGATCAGCGCCAGCCGTTGCTTGGTAATGGTCGCCGCATGGTGAAATCCGAGCGGGAACGACGACCGCGGGGCGAGCAATTCGACATGCCCGAGAAACCCGCCCATCGCAGCTTGCGCTTCGGCAGCGAAGTCCGCGTCGCTGAGCGCCAGCCAGCCGGTCGCGTCGGCGTTGGGCACCGACCACACGATCGCCGAGCGATGGCCGGCAGGGGTATCGGTCATCGGCAACAGTGCGAACGGTCCCGAGGGATAGAAAATCTCGTAAGCGACATGGTCGTGGGCGCGTTCGTGACCGAGCACCGAGACAATCGCCTGATGATCGTATTTCCAGCGGGCAACCGGGATCCCAGCAGCTTCGCGCGCCGGTGAGTTGCGACCATCCGCGGCGATGAGCAGCGGCGCGCTCAGAGTTCGGCCATCTGCAAGCCTGACTAGAACCCCCGCCTCGTTGCGTTCGGTGGCCGTGACCGTGGAATCCCACAGCAGTTGCGCGTTGTTCGCCGAGCGCGCGCGCGCGTGAAGCGCGGCCCTGAGGTGGCGATTCTCATGCATCCAACCGAGCGGATCACCGTCATCCGGGTCGAAGTGAAGGCTGCCGGGATCGAGGCCGTCGGCGACTGCGATGCGCCAGATCGGGCAACCGGGTTCGGGCAGCGCCGCGGCAACGCCGATCCTCTCCAGCATTTTCATCGAGCTTGACGAAACCGCACTGGTGCGGCCGTCGAAGCCGGCGCTCGTGCGTGGTGAGGGATCGGCGGGATCCACCATGATCGCCGACAGCCCGCTCGAATCCAGCGCTGCGACCAGCGCCAGTCCAACCAGCCCGCCGCCCAAGATGATTACGTCCGCACTGTCCATTTGGGCCGTCCTACCCGTATGCCACAATGACGCCAAGAAGTTCGCTTGACCCCGGACTCCGGCTGGAGGATTCTGCGGCAAGTTGAAAAGCGGGGGTTGGGACATGGCGACCGTTGCCGCGCGCTCTCCGAAGCGCGACCTGGCACCAGACTGGCGTGATGCACTGCGCGGTGCGGTGCGGCGCTTTGCCGTGCGCACCGTCGGCGTGCTGTTGCTCGCCGTCAGCTTCGCCGGCGCGGTCGCGCTTGCCAGCCATGACCCGACCGATCCCTCGCTAAGCACCGCGGCGGGCGGTCCGCCGATGAACTGGCTGGGGTCGATCGGCGCCTATATGAGCGATCTGCTGCTGCTGCTGTTCGGCATTGGCGCAGTCCTGTTCCTGCCGGTCATCGCGATTGCCGGCGTCCGCATGCTGCGCCTGCAATCGGTCGCCGGCCTTGGCCGCGGGCTGGTGCTGGCGGCGATCGGCGCGCTGCTCGTCGGCGTTGCGCTGGGGCTGACGAGTGGCTCGGCGGTGTCGGGGCTGCCCGGCGGCTGGGGCGGCGCGATTGGCCTGGCGTCCGCCCATGCCGTGGATCTCGGCGTCGGGCTCATCCCCAATCCACAAGTCGCCGGACCGACCCGCCTCGCCGTGCTGATTCTGTTCGCGCTCG
Organism: Sphingomicrobium sp.; assembly: GCA_039918915.1. GTDB lineage: Bacteria > Pseudomonadota > Alphaproteobacteria > Sphingomonadales > Sphingomonadaceae > Sphingomicrobium. Next base: position 13,272 of record JBDSGQ010000033.1, on the reverse strand, counting down.
CCGGCTTGGCCGTCGGCTATTTCGCGCTCGGCCTTGGCGCCGATGAGCGCGGGTGGATTGGTAGCCTGTTCCGCCGCTCGCCGCGGGAACGCCAGGCGCCGCTCCGCAAAACGCAGCTAAGCGACGACCGCGACCTGCCTGCTTCGCCGCCGCGTTCGAAGCCATCGGTTGCAGTCGCTGAACCGGCGCGGGCCGTTGTCCCGGCGGGACGGCCGGCCGGCCGCAAGCCTTCCGTCGCCCAGCCAGGCCTGGCGCTTGGCGACAGTTATCAGCTCCCGACTGTCGACCTGTTAACTCCGCCGCCGAAGGAAACGCGGCAGCAGATCGACCGCGCCGGGCTGGAGCGCAACGCCCGCTTGCTCGAAACCGTGCTGGAAGATTTCAATGTCCGCGGCGACATCGTCGAAGTCCGACCGGGTCCGGTTGTGACCATGTACGAACTGGAACCGGCGAGCGGCATCAAGGCGAGCCGGGTGATTGCTCTTGCCGACGACGTCGCGCGCAACATGTCGGCCTTGTCGGCGCGCGTTGCGACCATCCCGGGGCGGAGCGTCATTGGCATCGAGCTGCCGAACCCGAAGCGCGAGATGGTGTCGCTGTCGGAGCTGGTCGGAAGTCAGGCCTTCGAAGACCAGAACATGGCGCTGCCGCTGATCCTGGGAAAGAATATTGCCGGCGATCCCGTCATCGCCGACCTCGCCCCAATGCCGCACCTGCTGGTCGCTGGCACCACCGGGTCGGGCAAGTCGGTCGGCCTCAACTGCATGATCTTGTCGTTGCTGTACCGGTACGGGCCCGACCAGTGCAAAATGATCATGATCGATCCCAAGATGCTCGAGCTCAGCATCTACGACGATATCCCGCACCTGCTGTCGCCGGTGGTGACCGAGCCGGCCAAGGCGATTCGCGCGCTCAAATGGACCGTCGAGCAGATGGAAGAGCGCTATCGCATGATGGCCAATGTCGGGGTGCGGGCATTGCCGAGCTTCAATGCCAAGGTCCGCGAAGCGCGCGCCAAGGGCGCCAAGCTCGGGCGCCGCGTGCAGACCGGCTATGACGCCGACACCGGCCAGCCGCTCTACGAAACCGAGAGCCTGGAATATGAAGTCCTGCCGCAGATTGTGGTCGTGGTCGACGAGCTCGCCGACTTGATGATGACTGCGGGCAAGGAAGTCGAATTCCTGATCCAGCGGCTGGCGCAAAAGGCGCGTGCCGCCGGTATCCACCTGATCATGGCCACCCAGCGGCCATCGGTCGACGTCATCACCGGGGTCATCAAGGCCAATTTGCCAACGCGCATCAGTTTCCAAGTGACGAGCAAGATCGACAGCCGCACGATCCTTGGCGAGCAGGGGGCCGAGCAGCTGCTCGGCAAGGGCGACATGCTGTACATGCCGGGCGGCAAACAGATCGTCCGGGTGCACGGTCCGTTCGTCAGCGACGAGGAAGTCCGGTCGGTCGCCGAACATTGGCGGCGGCAGGGCGCGCCGGACTATGTCCAGGCAGTGACCGAGGAGCCCGAGGACGGCGGGTACCTGTTCGACGGTCAGCCGACCGGGGAAGACGACGCCGAGACCCAGCTGTACCGCAAGGCCATTCAAATCGTGGCCGAGAGCCAAAAGGCCTCGACTTCCTATCTGCAACGGCAGCTTCGCGTCGGCTATAACAGCGCCGCGCGACTGATCGAGCGGATGGAAAAGGATGGGCTAGTCGGCCAGCCGGACCATGTCGGCCGCCGCGAAGTGCTGATCGACCAGGAAGGCCACCCGATCTGATCGATCTTGCCCAGGGTGAACGGAACGGAACCGCAAGGTTCAGTGGGCATTCAAGGCCCGGGCGCCACAAGCTGGCCCGAACCATTCACGGAGCTTCGAGATGAATTTTACGACCAATGTCGCGCGTGCGCTGATGCCGATCGCGGCCCTTGCCGCAGCGGCCCCCGCAAGCGCCGCCACTTCGCCCGACATGGCGCGGCTCAAAACGCACCTGACGACGGTGCAAACGATGACCGCACTATTCACCCAGACCGACGCCCGCGGGCGTTCTGCGGCCGGAACTCTTCAAATGAAGCGGCCGGGCAAGGTCCGGTTCCAGTATGGCAGCGGTGATTTGCTGTTGGTCGCCAACGGCAAGACACTGACGATGGTCGATTACCAGGTCGGCCAAAAATCGAGCTGGCCGCTCAACCGCACTCCGCTGGGTGTTCTTCTGTCGGGATCGCCCAACCTCAAGGGTCGGGCCCAGATCGTTCCGAGCAAGGATCCGCGAGTCGTGTCGGTGCGCGCTCGCGACCCGTCGCAATATGGTTCATTGACCCTCGTTTTCCTGCGTAGCCCAGCGGCCCCCGGCGGGCTGGAGCTTTACGGCTGGACCGCGATCGATGCGCAGAGCCGCCGAACCACCGTCAAATTGTCCGACGTGCGCTACAATGTCGGCGTTGCGGAAAGTGCATTCACCTACGCCGAGCCGAAGAAACATTAAAAGTTTCATATCGCGACTTGTTCATCGCGGTGTCAGGCGCACAGGCCTACATTTCCGTTCGGTCCTGATTTTGCCCGGGGTTTCCCCCTGTTACCCGGGGTCGACAGGATCCCTTGCGTGACTACGCTCGGTCGGCCCTCGCTCCATGCCCCCGGAGCGGGGGCCTTTTTCTTATCGGCTCGGACGGGTTAAGCGGCAGCGGTGAGCAATCGGCTGAAGATCGCCTCGTGGAACATCAACTCGGTCCGCGCGAGGCCCCACCTGATCGAGCGCCTGGTCGGCGAGCATCAGCCGGACATCCTGTGCCTGCAGGAAACCAAGGTGCTCGACACCATCTTCCCGGTCGAACTGTTCGAACAATTCGGATACCGGCATAACGCGCTCAACGGCCAGCGCATGCATCACGGAGTCGCTATTCTCAGCCGGGTGCCGCTCCACGAACCGGGCAGCCATGATTGGCAGGACAATGGTGAAGCGCGGCACGTCGGCGTTCGGCTGGAGTGCGGGATTCGGCTTGAAAACGTCTACGTCCCGGCCGGTGGCGACACGCCCGATCGGACGATCAATCCCAAGTTCGGCCAGAAGCTCGACTTCCTTGAACGGATGACCCGCTGGTCGGAGACGCTGCGGGAGCCGAGCATCATTGTCGGCGACTTCAATGTCGCGCCGTTAGAATGCGACGTGTGGAGCCACAAGGCACTGGTCAACGTCGTCAGTCATACTGCGGTCGAGATCGAAGCTCTCAACCGCTTACAGCAGGCGCACGACTGGATCGACATCGGCCGCCGGTTCGTGCCCGCCCCGTCGCGTTGCTTTACCTGGTGGAGCTATCGCTCGCCCGACTTCACCGTCAACGATCGCGGTCGCCGCCTCGATCATATGTGGGCTTCGCCGGAGCTCGCGAATCATCTCGCGGCGCATGAAGTGCTGGAGCCGTGCCGCACCTGGCAACGGCCGTCCGACCATGTGCCGTTGATCCTTGAGCTAGTCGTTTGACGGCCTCACGCCCCCTGGAGCAGGCGATCGCAGCGCTTCGTGCCGGTCGGCCGGTGCGGATCACCGACAAGGCCGGCGACATCGTCGTGGTGGCCGTGGAGACCGCGACTCCGGCTCTGCTCGCGCTCCTCGATCCCGCCCATGGCGCATCGCTTCTGATCAGTGCCGAGCGAGCGGCGGCGCTGTCGTTGGGAAACGCGCGCGAGGCGGCCGATCCGCAGCGGCCGGTCATGATCCGGCCTGTGCCGTGGCTGGACGGGCCCGCCGCGCTGGCGCTGGCCGATCCCGGGCGCGACCTCGATCGGGCGCCGCTTGGCCCGCTTGAGCCGGTCCCGCTAGGCGACTCGGGGGCTGCAGTCGCAGCGTTGACGCTGGCTCGTTCGGCGGGCCTGTTGCCGGCGGTCTGGATCGTCGCTGCGGATGAAGCTGCGGCGAGCGTCGATGCGTCAGCGATGGTCAGCCAAGCCGCCAGTCCGAAGGTCGAGATCGTTGCGCGCGCCAACCTGCCGCTCGACGACATGCCCGACACCCAGATCGTCGCGTTCCGAGCGGCGGACGATGGGCAGGAACATGTCGCGCTGTTGGTCGGTGCGTTCGGATCCGAGCCGCCGCTGGTTCGGTTGCACAGTGAATGCCTGACGGGCGATGTGTTCGGATCGCTGAAGTGCGATTGCGGCCCGCAGCTTAAGGAAGCGCTGCGAATCATTGGTGCGGCGGGCGGCGGCGTCCTGCTGTACCTGCGCCAGGAAGGACGCGGCATCGGCCTTGCCAACAAGTTGCGCGCCTATGCGCTTCAGGATCGCGGGCTCGACACCGTTGATGCGAACCGGCGCCTTGGCTTTACCGATGACGACCGCGATTACGGCCATGCCTCGGCGATGCTGCGGGCGCTGGGGATCGACCGAGTGCGGCTGTTGACCAACAATCCCAACAAGGTTGCGGCGCTTGAAGCGGCGGGCATCGCGGTCGTCGAACGCGTGGCGCACCACATGCCTGCCAATCCCCACAATGCCGATTACCTCGCCACCAAGCGGGCCCGCAGCGGCCATCTAATCTAGGCCGACGAAACTCCGCACTTCGTCGAAGCCGTTCGCGATATGCTGGACGCCCAACGCGCGCAGCGAATCGGCGTGGCCGTCGAGGCAGTGGCGCCCGGCGGCAAGCCCCAGAACCGTCGCGCCCGACGCCAGCGCACCGACCACTCCAACTTCCGAATCCTCAAGGATGACGCAGCGTGCGATGTCCACGCCGAGTTGGTGGGCGGCGTACAAATACAAATCGGGCGCCGGCTTGCCGCGCGCGACGTGCTCGCGACCGCTGTAGACATGCTCGCCAAAGGCATCGTCGAGGCCGATATGGCGGAGGTGGCCGCGGATCCAGGCCGTCGTGCTTGACGAGGCAAGCGCGCGTGGAAGGGCCAGTGGCAGTGTCGATACGAACTCCACCGCGCCCGCAACGGCGGCAACGCCGTCGCGGATGGCGCGCTGCGTCTGCTCCTTGCGGCGGAGGTGGAATTCGGGCGGAAGAGTCGCGCCAATCCGGGTTTCGATGGCGGCAACGAACTGGGGTCCGGACAGGCCGACGTAATGTTTGAGAGCTTCCTTGAGCGACGTGCGATGGCCGAGGTCGGTGAGCAGTTCGGCAAGCTGCCGATTGCCGTCGAACTCGCTTTCGATCAGCACTCCGTCGAAATCGAAAATGATGGCTTCGAAGCGGCTCATCGGTCGTCGAACAATGCCGTGCCGACGCGCACGGCGGTTGCCCCCAGCACGACCGCCGCCTTGAAATCGCTCGACATTCCCATGCTGAGGCCAGTGACGTCATGGCGGCGCGCAAGCTTGGCGAGAAGGGCGAAGAACGGCCCCGGCTCAAGTCCCGCCGGGGGGATCGCCATCAGCCCCTTAAGCGTAAGCGGCGATGCTTTCGCCGCCTCCACCAAATCGGCGAGGTCGGCAATGGCGCAGCCGCCCTTCTGCTCCTCCTCACCAATGTTCACCTGAATGTAGATGTCGGGCGACCGACCCGCCTTGGCAACTTCGCGCACGAGCGAGTCGAACAGCGAGGCGCGGTCCACCGAATGGACGGTGTCGAACAGCGCGACAGCCTCAGCCGCCTTGTTGGATTGCAGTCGCCCGATCTCATGCAGGCGCAAGTCCGGGTGCCTGGCGAGCATCGGCGGCCATTTCGACAGCGCTTCCTGGACGCGGCTTTCACCGAAATCGCGGTGACCGGCGGCGATCAGAGGCGCGATTTCGTCCATCGCGCGCCCCTTGGTCACCGCGACCAGCTGAACATCGGCGGGATCACGGCCGGCGAGCCGAGCGGCGGCCGCGATGTCGTCGCGGATTCGATTCAGCCGGGCGGCGGCGCTGGTCATGATTGCGCGCTATAGAGAGGAGTGAGGCGAGGCGTCACGCCGGGAAAGCGCGCGCCGGCCCGGCATCGAACCCAACTAGAATTTGAAGGCAGTGCCTACGTAGACGGCCTGCGCATCGCGCCGCTCGTCCTGCAGCGCCGACAAGCGGTCATGTTCAATATTGTAGCGGAGGCCGCCAGTCAGGGCGACGCGCTTGGACAGCGAATAGGATCCACCGACGTCCACGGACATATTGTCGCCCTTGCGGAGCGCCGGCAGCGGACGGTCGGTTGCCCGGTCGGTGCCGATGGCGACGCGACCCGTCAGGCGTTTGTTAAGCGAATAGCTGACGCCGAGAACCGCGGTCTCGCGGCCGCCAAGCGCCGGATCGGCGTCCTTGACCTTGGCGAGATCGCCGGCAACGGCGAAACGACGCCAGCCGATCGCCGCGCCCAGATTATAGCTGCTCGGGTTCAATGCGCTCACGGTGCTGGCCGCCGCGACATCCATCGCCGGGGTCGGCACCGGATTGGCGACTCGGGCGCGGACCGCGACCCGCACCTGCGATGGGCGGCCCTTGGCTGGTGCCGGGGTGAATTTGAAATCCGTCAGTGACAGGGTCTGGCCGGCAAGCGTGGCCGCAAGCTTCGGATCGGCATTGGCCGGAGTGAAAGAAGAGATCGCATCGAAGCTGAGAGCGACCGCCGGCGGCCGCTTCTTCGCGGCAGCGGTTGCCGCAACTGCCGGAGTCAGCACAAGGCCCGTCGCGGCAAGCGCCGCGATCAGCCTGGCTTCACTCCTTTTGGCGAGACTCAGCAACGAAATTCTCCCTGTCGTCAGGGGATATAGTCCGGCGAACCTGAAGGTTCCATTGGCGGAATCGATTCAATTGCCGGCTGTTGCCAATGCATCACAATCCGGATCGCCGCGGGACAGCTTGCGGGTAGCCCGCGACCATTTATAACGCGCGCCAATCGAACTTTCCGTTCAAGGATCCCCCGATGACCCGCCTCAAAGCCTCCGCCGCCCTTATTCTCGTCCTGACGATCGCATCGTCGGCCTGCTCCACCAACCGTTCATTGCCGAACACCCTCGCCCCGTCGCGAATGACCCAAATCGGCGTGAACAGCTATCTGTGGCGGGCCGCGGTCGACACGGTGTCCTTCGCGCCTCTGCTCCAGGCCAACGCCACGAACGGCGTGATCATCACCGATTGGTATTCGTCGCCGCGCACCCCGAACGAGCGCGTCAAGCTGACCGTCGCGATCCTCGATGCCGACCTGCGCGCCGATGCCCTTCGAGTGTCCGCGCTGCGCCAGGTCAACCAGGGCGGCGGGTGGGTCGACGCGCCGGTTACCGCCGCTACCGTCCAGAAGCTTGAAGACATCATTCTGACGCGGGCCCGCGACCTGCGCCGAACCACCGTCAGCGGCTAGGCCAGCCGGCGATCATGAGTGGGCGTTTCGACCCCGGTTCCGCCGACCGTCGCTGGCAGGAGCGCTGGGACGAGGAACGCTGCTTCGTCGCCGACAGCGCCAGCAGCAAGCCGAAGAGTTTCGTCCTCGAAATGTTCCCGTACCCGTCGGGGCGCATCCACATGGGCCATGTCCGCAACTACACGATGGGCGACGTGCTCGCCCGCTATCGGCGGATGCAGGGCCATGAAGTGCTCCACCCAATGGGTTGGGACGCGTTCGGGATGCCGGCCGAAAATGCGGCGATGGAGCGCGGCGTCCACCCCGGCAGCTGGACCCGCGCGAATATCGCAACGATGCGCGACCAGCTGAAGCGGCTTGGCTTCGCGCTCGACTGGAGCCGCGAACTGGCGACCTGCGAGCCCGAATATTACGGCCACGAACAAGCGCTGTTCCTCGACCTGTTCGAGGCTGGCCTGGTGTATCGCAAGGAAAGCGAGGTCAATTGGGACCCGGTCGACCACACCGTGCTTGCCAACGAGCAAGTGATCGACGGCAAGGGCTGGCGATCGGGGGCGCAAGTCGAGCGGCGCAAGCTGGCCCAGTGGTTCCTCAAGATCACCGACTTCGCCGAGGAATTGCTCGACGGCCTGGGATCGCTCGACCAGTGGCCGGACAAGGTCCGGCTGATGCAGGAAAACTGGATCGGCAAGAGCCGCGGTTTGCAGTTTCGATTCCAGCCGCTCGTCCCGTTGGCAACGCCGATTGAAGTGTTCACGACCCGGCCGGACACGATTTTCGGTGCAAGCTTCGTCGCGGTTTCTCCCGACCACCCCATCGCGAGAGCCGTTGCCGCTCAACAACCGGACGCGGCCGAATTCATCGCGCGCTGCAAGGCTGGTGGAACCACCGCCGCCGAGCTTGAGACGGCCGAGAAATTGGGTTTCGACACGGGCTTCAAAGTCCTGCATCCGATTGACGACGGCTGGACGCTGCCGGTCTTCATCGCCAATTTCGTGCTGATGGATTACGGCACTGGCGCCATCTTCGGCGTTCCCGGCCACGACCAGCGCGACTTCGAATTCGCGAGCAAATATGACCTGCCGATCCGCCGCGTCGTCGCCGCCGATCTCAGCCAGGCCGGACTGCCGGTCGAAGGCGAGGCCGACAGCAGCGGTGGAGTCGCGGTCAATTCGCGATTCCTCGACGGGCTATCCACCGATGAGGCCGCGGCCGAGGTCATCCGCCGCGCCGAAGCCGGCGGCTGGGGCCACGGCACCACCGCCTGGCGGCTGCGCGACTGGGGTGTGTCACGCCAGCGCTATTGGGGCACGCCGATTCCGATCATCCATTGCAAGGATTGCGGCGCGGTGCCGGTGCCGCGCGAGCAATTGCCGATCGTGCTTCCCGAGGACGTCGCCTTCGACCAGCCCGGCAACGCGCTCGACCGCCATTTGGCGTGGAAAAATATCGCTTGTCCCAAGTGCGGCGGCACGGCGCACCGCGAAACCGACACGCTCGACACCTTCGTCGATTCCAGCTGGTACTTCATCCGCTTCGCAAGCCAGCCGGCCGATGCGCCGTTCGACCGCGCGGAAGCCGAGGCGTGGCTTCCGGTCGGCCAATATATCGGCGGCGTCGAGCATGCGATCCTGCACCTGCTCTACGCCCGTTTCTGGACCCGCGCGCTCAATCGCATCGGCCGGATCGGCGTCACCGAACCGTTCAAGGGCCTGTTCACGCAAGGCATGGTCACGCACGAGACCTACCGCGCCGGCGACGGCAGCTGGCTGAGCCCCGACGAAGTGAAGCGCGACGGCGACGATTGGGTGCACATCGAAAGCGGGGCGCCGGTGGCGCTCGGCCGAGTCGAGAAGATGTCCAAGTCGAAGCGCAACACGATCGACCCCGAACCGATCATTGCCCGCCACGGCGCCGATGCCGTGCGCTGGTTCATGCTGTCCGACAGCCCGCCCGAGCGCGATCTCGAATGGTCGGAAAGCGGAATTGAAGGCGCCGCCCGGTTCGTCCAGCGGGTGTGGAAGCTGGCGTCCAACGACAAGCCGGGCGAAGGATCCGACGACGTGCTCGACAAGAAGGCCAGCCGCGCGGTGGCGGCCGTCGGCGAGGCGCTGGAGGGGCTTCAGTTCAACAAGGCGGTCGCGCAACTCTATGAGCTGGTCAGTGCGATCGAGAAGGCAAAGCCGTCGGCCTCGCGGGCAGCGGCGACGCGCACGCTGATCAAGCTGGTCGCGCCGATGGCCCCGCATCTCGCCGAGGAAAGCTGGGACGCGCTGGGCGGTGACGGATTGGTCGCGCGGGCCGACTGGCCGACGTTCGATGCGGCGCTCCTGGTCGACGACCAAGTGACGATAGCAGTGCAGGTCAACGGCAAGTTGCGCGATACGCTGACCATCGCCCGCGGCCTCCCGCGCGAGGACGCCGAGGCGCTCGCACTGTCGTCCGACAAGGTCCAGCGTCAGCTCAACGGCGCGCCGCCGCGCAAAGTGATTGTCGTTCCCGACCGGCTGGTCAATATCGTCGCCTGATGCGCGCCCTTTCCCGCCTCGCTGTGCTGGGCAGTTGCCTGATCGCACTTCCCGGCTGTGGCCTGCAGCCGCTGTATGGCGGCGGAAGCAGCAGTCCGGTGGTGCAAGCGCTGCGATCAGTCCAGGTGGCACCGATTCCCGGTCAGTCCGGCTGGCTGATGCGCAACAAGCTGGTCGATCGGTTGGGCGGCGCGGGCTTGGCGACTGCCCGGTATCGGCTCGACGTCGCGCTCGACGACAATATCGCGTCCTTCGGGCTGCGCAGCGATCGCGCCGCAACGCAGGAGCGCAGATCGCTGCGTGCGCGCTACCAGCTGGTCGACCTTCGCACCGGGACGGTGATGCTTGACGCGACATCGGGAAGCGACGCTGGAATCGACATCGTCAGTTCCGAATATGCGACCGTCGCCGCGGAGCAAACGGTGCTCGAGCAACTGTCCGACGTCGTTGCCGACCAGATCGTCACGCGTCTCGCAATCTACGCTTCACGAACGCCGGCGGCGCGGTGAAAGCCAACCGCAGTTCGATCGTCCGCGCCGTCGAGCAACCCGACGGTGGCACCCGTTTCTATCTGTTCTACGGCCCCGACGAAGCGCAGTCGCGGGCGCTTGCGGCGCGGCTTGCCGAATCGCTGTCGGCCAGTCGCTACCTGATTTCCGGCGGCTCGGTGAAGTCGGACCCGGCGCTGCTGGCGGACGAAGCAGGGGCGATGAACCTGTTCGGCGGCAAGCGACTGGTGTGGATCGAGCCCGCGGGCGAAGACATTGTCGAAGGCGTTTCCGCGCTGCTCGAGTTGCCGGCGACCGAAAGCCCGGTGGTCGCCATTGCCGGCGCCCTGCGCAAGACTTCGGGGCTGCTGAAACTTGCCGAAGCGTCGCCGCACGCACTGGCCTGTGTGTCGTACGCACCCGAAGGCGAGGATGCGCAGCGGCTGGTGATGGAGCTTGGGCGGCGGGTCGGCCTGCGCATCGGGCCCGGGGTCGCGGCGCGGATTGCGACGAGTGGCGGCAACGACCAGGCAGTCATCGCCCAGGAACTCGAGAAGCTGTCACTGTACCTGGATGCATCGCCGCATTCGCCCAAGGAACTTGACCATGACGCGGTGGACGCGGTTGGGGCCGAGGCCGCCGAGGGCAATTTCCTGCGCTTGGCGGATCTCGCCATGTCCGGACAACTGGCGGAGCTTACCGATGAGCTGGCTCGCTTGTCGGCGGGCGGGACCGAAGGCGTGCCGGTGGTGCGATCGTTGCAGCGGCGATTGCTGATGCTGGCCCCGGCGCGCGCGCGGATTGAACGCGGCGAGCGCCCGGATGCGGTCATGGCGTCAGTTGGCAGAGGCCTGTATTCAAAGGAAAAAGACCGTTTGTCAGGGCTTTTGTCGAAATGGAGCGCGGATGATCTGGCAAAGGTCGCCGACCGTGCTCAGCGATTGCAACGCGACCTCATGTTCAGCGATGCGCCGGCACGCGAGGCGCTGGGGGAAGAGCTGATTGCGATCGCTCGCAAGGCGCGCAGCCTCTGAGCTGTTAGATCGGTTCCCCGGATAGGCGCTGGCAGACCATGTCGAGCTGATCGAGGCTCGAATAATGGAGTGTGATCGCGCCGCCCTGTCCCTTGTGCGTGACTTGCACCTTCAAGCCAAGCACATCGCCGAGCTGCCGTTCGAGCGCCGTGAGATCGGCGTCGATGGGATTGGCGTTGCGCGCCGAAGCGCGGCCGATGCTGATCCCTGGGCCGGGGCGCGCCTTCTCCCGCCGCACACGCTCTTCGGTCTGTCGGACGGACAGGTCGCGGGCGATGATTTCCCGCGCCATCGCTTCGGGATCGGGGGCCGTCGCGATCGCCCGCGCATGGCCCATGCTGATATCGCCTTGCATTAGCGACATCCTGACGAATTCGGGAAGTTCTAACAGTCTCAATAGGTTAGTGACGTGACTGCGTGATTTGTGGACAAGCTTGCCCACTTCGTCCTGGGTATGTCCGTGGCGCTTGATGAGTTGGCGGTAGCCTTCGGCCTCCTCGATCGCGTTGAGGTCTTCGCGCTGGATGTTCTCGATCAGCGCGATCTCGGCGGTGGTGGTTTCGTCGATCTCACGGATGATCGCCGGAATTGCATGAAGTTGGGCGCGCTGTGCCGCGCGCCAGCGGCGTTCCCCGGCAACGATCATGAAATCGTCGCCGTCCGGCCGGAGCAGGATCGGCTGGAGGACGCCACGCCGCCGGATCGAATCGGCAAGCTCTTCGAGAGCAGGTTCGTCGAACTGAACGCGGGGCTGGTCGGGATTGGCGCGAATCCTCGCGATCTCAACCTCGCGGACACCGCCGCCGCCATCGGCCGGCTCGCGCCGCGCCGATTCACCCAGCAACGCGGACAGGCCCATGCCGAGGCCCTTGGCTGGCCGCTCCTGGCTCATGCCGCGACGGCCAGTTGCGGCAAGCGTGCGATCACTTCGCGGGCCAGGCGCAGATACGCTTCGGAGCCCGGACATTTCAGATCGTAGATCAGTGCCGGCAAGCCATGACTCGGTGCCTCCGACAAACGCACGTTACGCGGGACGACAGTGTCGAACACCGCCGAACCAAGGCACGCGCGGACATCGTCGCTGACCGCCTGGGAAAGATTGTTGCGGCGGTCGAACATGGTCAGCACCACGCCGAGGATCGACAGCCCCGGATTCAAGGATGTGCGGATCCGCTCAACTGTCTGAAGTAGCTGGCTTAATCCCTCAAGCGCGAAAAACTCGGCCTGTAGGGGCACAAGCAAATGACGGGCCGCGGCCAGCGCATTCACGGTCAGCAATCCCAACGAAGGCGGACAGTCGATCACGCAGATATCCCAGCGGCCCGCCGGCGCCGCGCCAAATGCCTGGTCGAGGCGATGGGCCCGCTCGGTCATGCCAACCATTTCCACCTCGGCACCGGACAAATCGACGGTCGCGGGGAGCAAATCGAGTCGCGGAACACGGGTGGCAATCGCCGCTTCGACGATCGTTGCCGCGCCGATCAGCACGTCATAGCTCGATCGCGTCCGCTGCGATGCGCCAATGCCGATCCCCGTCGACGCATTGCCCTGAGGATCGAGGTCCACCAACAACACGCGCCACCCGATCGCCGCCAGCGCCGTCGCCAGGTTGATCGCCGTGGTCGTTTTGCCGACCCCGCCCTTTTGATTAGCCACGGCGATGCGAATCATGTTCGTTTCGGCCTAACATCGGTTGCGACGATGATTTGGGAAGCATCGTCGGTGAGGCTGTGTTCCACGTGGAACGTACCTTGCCACTTGGCTTGAGCGTCTACCAGTTCAGTTACGGCGTTTCGTCCCTTGGGCAGCACCCAATGACTCTTTCTTGTGGACAAATGCAGGGATAATTCGATGAATTCCGTCAACGGCGCGACTGCGCGCGCGGTGATGACATCGAACTTGCCCTCAACGCGCTCAGCCTTTGCGCAGACGATTTGCGAGTCGAGACCCAGG
>JBDSGQ010000032.1:0-10469 GCA_039918915.1 Sphingomicrobium sp. | reverse complement strand
GTCGGCGCGCAAGGAGCTGGCGCAGGAGCTTGGCGTTCACGCCGGCGACGATGGCAGCGCCGAGCAGAATGTCGCGCTGCACAAAGCGGTGATGCAGAAGCTTGCCGAAAATGGCGGGGTCGTTCCGGCCAGCATGCGCGACTAATCTTCCGCATCTTGACCAATGATTGGGCCGGGAGGGCGCTTGCCGCCCTTCCGGCCCGCCGCTATCGCGCCGCGGATATGAGCGTGACCATCGAACAAGTGCGGCACATCGCCAAGCTGGCCCGGATCGCAATGAGCGACGAGGAATTGGCGCGGCTTGAGCCTGAATTGAACAACATCCTCGGCTGGATCGAACAGCTGGGTGAGGTCGATACCTCGTCGGTCGAGCCGATGACCGCGGTGATCGCCAATAAGCTGCGGCTCCGCGATGACGTGATCGATGCCGATCCGCTGACCGGCGGGGGCAAGCGCGATGCCGTGCTCGCCAATGCGCCCGACGCGCAGCACGGGTTTTTCGCAGTGCCGAAGGTGATCGAGTGATGGGCGACCGCTCTTCCTTGCCCCACCGGGGGAAGTGGCGCGCAGCGTCGAAGGGGGTTTCCCCCTCCGTCAGGCCGTCGGCCTGCCACCTCCCCCCGAGGGGGAGTGGGAAGTGAGTGAGCTGACCACCAAAACCATCGCCGCGCTGCGCGACGGGCTTCGTGAGCGCGACTTCACCGCGCGCGAGATTGCCGAGCAATTCAACGCTGCAGTCGCGGGCGCACGAGCGCTCAATGCCTATACGGTCGAAACGCCCGAGGATGCGCTGGCCTGTGCCGAGGCGGCGGACTCGGGGAAAGCCAGCGGATCGCTCGCGGGCATTCCGCTGGGGATCAAGGATCTGTTCGCCACGCGCGGGGTCGACAGCACCGCGGGCAGCCACATCCTCAAAGGCTTCAAGCCCGAGTATGAGAGCACTGTCACCGCCAATCTGCGCAAGGCCGGGGCGGGGATGCTCGGCAAGCTCAACATGGACGAATTCGCGATGGGCTCGTCGAACGAGACCAGCGCTTATGGGCCGGTGCTCAGCCCGTGGCGGCGGCAGGGCAGCAACGTTGGCCTCACCCCTGGCGGCTCGTCGGGCGGTTCGGCCGCCGCGGTTGCCGCCGGCATTGCCCCGGGAGCGACCGGCACCGATACCGGCGGCTCGATCCGCCAGCCGGCGGCGTTCGTCGGCATTTGCGGGATCAAGCCGACCTACGGCCGCTGCTCGCGCTGGGGCGTGGTCGCGTTCGCAAGCTCGCTCGACCAGGCGGGGCCAATGGCCCGAACGGTCCGCGACTGCGCGATCTTGCTTGAGGCGATGACTGGGTTCGACCCCAGGGATTCGACCTCGCTCGACGTCCCGGTGCCCCAGTGGGAAGCCGGATTGTCGAGCAATCTCAAGGGCAAGCGCGTTGGTATTCCCAAGGAATATCGGATCGACGGAGTGCCCGCCGAAATCAACGCACTGTGGGACCAGGGCATTGCATGGCTCAAGGACGCGGGCGCGACGCCGGTCGAAATCAGCCTGCCGCACACCAAATACGCGCTTCCCACTTATTACATCATCGCCCCCGCGGAGGCTTCGTCCAACCTCGCCCGCTATGATGGCGTCCGTTACGGCCTGCGCGAAACGCCGGACGGCGGCAACCTCGATGCGATGTATTCCGCGACCCGCGCGGCGGGTTTCGGTTCCGAAGTGGTGCGGCGCATCATGATTGGCACTTACGTCCTGTCGGCGGGCTTTTACGACGCCTATTTCACCAAGGCGCAAAAGGTCAGGGCGCTGATCAAGCAGGATTTCCGCAACGCCTTCGAACAGTGTGACGTGATCCTCACCCCGACCGCGCCGTCTGCCGCCTTCGGGATCGGTGAGACCACCGATCCGCTGGCGATGTACCTCAACGACGTGTTCGCGGTTCCTGCCAGCCTGGCCGGCCTGCCGGCGATGTCGGTCCCCGGCGGCCTCGATGCGCAAGGCCTGCCGCTCGGCCTCCATCTCATCGGCAACGAACTCGACGAACAGACGGTGCTCAACGCCGGCCTGGCGATCGAGGAACGCGCCGGCTTCACTGCTCGCCCGGAGAAGTGGTGGTGAAGGAACGCGACCGGGCGGAGGAAGAACATGAGCTCGATCGGCGGATCGACCTCATCAATGTCGTGTTCGGCGCGGCGCTCGGGGGCTATATCGGCGACGTTCTCGGCG
Organism: Sphingomicrobium sp.; assembly: GCA_039918915.1. Lineage (GTDB taxonomy): Bacteria > Pseudomonadota > Alphaproteobacteria > Sphingomonadales > Sphingomonadaceae > Sphingomicrobium. The sequence goes on along the minus strand of JBDSGQ010000032.1, from coordinate 8,257 downwards.
CGGCGCATCTCTCCGGTCAGCGCGGCCTCATTCTCGCGCTGGCGCTGGTCATCCTGGTGTGCCTGCTCGTCGCCATTCGCAACCTGGTCCACATCCTTCGCGGCACGCACCACGGGTCGTGGAAGATTCCGTTGACGATCGTCGTCGGCGGGCTCGCCTTCTTTTTCGCCATCCGCGGCGACGCCTATCTCGACTTGTCCGCGCTGCTTCCGGTGGCGCTGGGCTGGGTGGCCGCCTTCGCCGTCGTGCTGGCTTCACACCTCCTGATGTTGCGGGAGATGCGCAATGGATGATTATCGAATCGCTGGCGAAACCGGCGAATGGGAGGTTGTGATCGGCCTCGAGGTCCATGCCCAGGTGACCTCCAACGCCAAGCTCTTCTCCGGCGCGGCAACCGCCTTCGGCGCCGAGCCCAACACCCAGGTGTCGCTGGTCGATGCGGCCATGCCGGGGATGCTCCCCGTGCCCAACCGCGAGTGCATTCGCCAGGCGGTGCGGACCGGCATGGCGCTCGAAGCCCAGATCAACAAATGGTCGCGCTTCGACCGCAAGAATTATTTCTACGCCGACCTTCCGCAGGGTTATCAGATCAGCCAGCTGTACCATCCGCTGGTCGGTGAAGGCGAACTCGACGTCCTCGTCGACGACAAGGACGACAGCAGCGGCAAGACCATCGGCATCGAACGCATTCACGTCGAACAGGACGCGGGCAAGCTGATGCACGATCAGCATGCGACGATGAGCTACGTCGATCTGAACCGGTGCGGCGTGGCGCTGATGGAAATCGTCTCGCGTCCCGACATGCGCTCCCCCGCGCAAGCCGGCGCTTACTTGCGCAAGCTGCGCTCGATCCTCCGCTATGTCGGTTCGTGCGACGGCAACATGGAAGAAGGCTCGATGCGCGCCGACGTCAATGTCAGCGTTCGTCGCCCCGGCGGGGAGCTTGGCACCCGGACCGAGACCAAGAACGTCAATTCGGTCCGCTTCGTCATGGCCGTGATCGAACATGAGGCCCGGCGCCAGGTCGAAGTAATCGAAAGCGGCGGCACGATCGTCCAGGAAACCCGGCTCTACGATCCGGACAAGAACGTCACGCGCTCGCTGCGGTCCAAGGAAGACGCACACGATTACCGCTATTTCCCCGATCCGGACTTGCTTCCGCTGGAGCTTGACGACGACTTCCTGGCCGAATGCAAAGCGTCGCTGCCCGAGCTGCCGGGCGCCAAGCGCGCGCGCTACGAACAGCTCGGAATCACACCGTACAACGCCAGTGTGTTGACCGCCGAGGTCGAAACGGCGCGTTGGTTCGACGATCTGCTTAATGCCGGAGCTGAAGGAAAACAGGCGTCGAACTGGGTGGTGGCCGAGCTGTTCGGATCGCTTAACCGGCGCGGCGAAACCATCGACCGAAGCCCGGTCAGCCCGGCCGCGGCGGCGGAACTGCTCAAGCTGGTCACGCACGGCACGATCAGCGGCACCATCGCCAAGCAGGTGTTCGAAATCATGCTCGAAACCGGGGAGGGCGCTGCCGCGATCGTCGACGCGCGCGGGCTGAAACAGACCAGCGATAGTGGCGCGATCGACGCCGCGATCGACCAGATCCTCGCCGACAATGCCGACAAGGTCGCCGATTACAAAGGCGGCAAGGAACAGCTGTTCGGGTTCTTCGTCGGCCAGACGATGAAGGCGATGGCGGGCAAGGCCAATCCGCAAATGGTCAACGAGCGCTTGCGGGCGAAGCTAGCCGGATAGCGGGAAAGGCACGCCGTGCGCGCTTCATTGCCCCTGACCCTGGCGCTGACGCTGACCCTGGAGCTGTTTGCCGGAGCGGTCGCGGCCGACGCGACGCCGCCACTCTATGTCCCGCCGTCCCAGCCCAGGCTGTTGGTCGTGATTTCGGTCGACCAGCTGTCGGCCGACCTGTTCGACGCGTATCGGCCGCAATTCACCGCGGGCCTGCAGCGGCTGTCGTCGGGCGCGCTGTTCCGCAATGGTTATCAGGGCCACGCCACGACCGAGACTTGCCCAGGCCACGCAACGATCCTCACCGGCGACCATCCCGCGCGCAATGGCATCATCGCCAATGCGTGGATCGACCAGTCCATCGGCCGGCCCGACAAGACGATCTATTGCGCCGAGGACGAACAGGTCGCCGGCTCGACGTCCTCCCGGCCGGCGGTGTCGGCCCGGCACTTGCTCGTCCCGACGCTTGGCGAACTGATGAAGCAACGCTGGCCGGCAAGCCGCACCGTGGCGGTCGCCGGCAAGGACCGCTCGGCGGTGATGTTGAGCGGCCAGCGCCCCGACCAGCGCTGGTACTGGACCGGGAACAGCTTCCACACGGACTTGGTCGGAGCACCGCTCGCGGCCGTCGTTGCAAAGGTCAATGCAGCCGCGGCGGCTGGGGTGGCGCGGGCCCGCGGACCGCTTGATCCGACGCCGTTCTGTGCTGCCAAAGCGGTGCCCGTGGCAGTGGCCGGCGGCAAGTCCGTCGGGGCCGGCCGGCTGGCCCGCGCGGCTGGCGATCGCGCGGGCTTCGAGGCTTCGCCCGAACTTGACGGCGACACGCTGGCGCTCGCCGCCGGGCTGGTCGACGAGCTTCAGCTGGGGCGCCGGGGTGCGCCCGACGTTCTCGCCATCGGGCTGTCGGCAACCGACCATGTCGGCCACGCTTATGGCACCGAAGGCGAGGAAATGTGCCTCCAGCTGACCGAGCTCGACCGCGAGATCGGCGACTTTCTGCGCGTGCTCGACAGCCGCAGCGTCGATTATGCCGTGGTCCTGACCGCCGACCACGGTGGCCAGGATTTGCCCGAACGCCGGCGATTGTCGGGAGTGCCGGGCGCCACGCGAGTTAATCCCGCCCTCGACGCACGGGCGATCGGCGCTCCGCTGGCGCGGCAATTGGGCGTCGCACCGCCCGGCGTACTCGGCGGCCGCTCGGGCGACATCTATCTCGACGCCAGGCTTGCTCCCGCGACCCGCCAGCGCCTGCTCGGCCTTGCCCTTCAGGCGTATCGCGCCAATCCACAGGTTGAAGCGGCGTTCTCCGCCGCCGAGCTTGCCGGCACTCCGCTTGCCGCGACCACGCCCGATCGCTGGACGATGGTGGAACGGGCCCGCGCCGGCTATTTTCCGGGCCGGTCGGGCGACCTTGTCGTCCTGTTGAAAAAGGACGTCACCGACATTGCCGACCCCGCGAAGGGCTCGGTGGCGACGCACGGCAGCCCGTGGGACTATGACCGCCGGGTTCCGATCCTGTTCTGGCGGCCATGGTTCAATGCCCGGACGATCGACCGTCCAGTGGACACCGTCGATATCATGCCGACGCTTGCGGCGATGATTGGATTGCCGATCGCACAAGGGTCGATCGACGGGCGCTGCTTGGCTGAAGTGCAGTCCGGTTGTGCATCGGGCGGCTCCTCGCCAGCGCGCTAGATGCTAGGCTAAGCGTTTAGAATTTCGCGCTTTTATTTCATCCTCCATTCGGGCAAGATGCGTTGATCGGAACGCAGTGACAGGGCGCTGGTCGGCGCTTTGATGGAGGTTTCCCGATGCGTAAATGGGGCCGGAATTTAACAGGCACGGCGTCCGCGCTGGCGATCAGCTTGCTTGCGACGGGTTGCGTTTCGACCCGGCAGTTCACCGACGCCCAGTTCACCCCGCCGCAGGGCAATTACAAACTGCTCGTGCTGCGGCCGGATGTGACCGTCGGGGCGTTGACGACCGGCGGCATGGTCCAGCCCCGCGCCGACTGGATCGACCAGGCCCGCGCCAGCATCATTGCCGCGATCCGCGCCCAGCAGGCCAGCCGCGGCGGCAGCGTGACGATTATCGAACACCGCAACGAGCTTCCCGGGGTGGATGCACAGACGCTGGCCGACGTCGAAAGGCTCAACAGCGCGGTCGACCAATCGATCGTCACGCACAAATATCTTGGTGATTACCTGCCCACCAAACGCGGCCGCGGGCTCGATTGGACGCTTGGCACCGACGCCGTGAACCTCGGCCGGCAGACCGGCTATGACTATGCTTTGTTTCTTCATGCGGAAGATGAAGTCGCGTCGACCGGCCGGGTGGCGTTGGCAGTGCTTGGTTTCGCCGGCTGTTTCGTGGGTTTCTGCGCGCCCAATGTCGGTGGCGGAAGCCAGCTCGATTATGCTTCGCTGGTCGATCTCAAGACTGGCGAAGTGGTGTGGTTCAACGTCGTTCAGGCGGGCAGCCAGCTTCCCGGCATCAAGTTCGGCGACATCCGCACGCCGGCGGGCGCAACGCAAATGGTCGAGCGGCTGCTTGGCCGGATGAAGCCGGGGCAGGCGATCCGGCGCGCGCAAGCGCGGGGCGCGCGGCAGTGACGCTGGGGCGCGCTCTCGAACTCGACCGGCGCACGCTGCTGATCGGCGGCGGCGCGGCGGCTGCGGCGCTTGCGGCCGGCACCGCCCAGGCGCGGATCAAGCCGGCCGAGATGGTCCCGCTCGTCGGCCCGGGCTATCGGCCGACCGAGCGTGACGAGCTTGGCCTGTGGAAGGAGATGGACCGCGCGGAGGAAGAAATCTCGGGATCGAACCTGCTGGTTCAGGACCCCCGGCTCACCGGCTACCTCAAGGATCTGATTGGAACCGTTGGCGGACCCGCCGCCAAGGACTTCCGCATCTATCTCGCGCGGATCCCGGTGTTCAACGCAATGATGTTCCCAAGCGGCTTCGCGGTGGTGTTTTCGGGGCTTCTGCTGCGGATGCGCAACGAGGCGCAGCTGGCGGGCGTGATCGCGCACGAATCGGGCCATTTCCTGCGCCGTCACCAGATCCGCTCGTGGCGCGACATGAAGCGCAAGTCCGACCTGTTCTCGGTCGGCGCGATGCTTGCCGGAGTGGGCGGCGCCGCCGGCGGAATGTACCTCGGCGACTATCTCCAGCTCGCCCAGCTCGGAACGCTCATTTCGCTCTTCCGCTACAGCCGCGAAATGGAGGCCGAAGCCGATGCGATGGGCGCGAAGCTGATCGCCGAGGCAGGCTATCAGCCGGTTGAAATCGCCAATGTGTGGCAGCAGCTGATCGGCGAGGAAGAAGCCAGCGCGCGCTATCGCCGCAAGCGCCGCGACCGTGGCTATGACATGTTCGCGACTCATCCGGCTTCCGAAACGCGAATGACCGACCTGCGCTTGAGCGCCGCCGAAGTGACCGTTCCCGGCAAGGTCTACAAGACCGGGCGCGAACGCTATCTGGCGACGATTGGCGGCTTTCGGCAGACGATGCTCGACGACCAGGTCAAGCTCAACGATCCCGGCGCCAGCGAATATCTGATCCGCACCCTGGCCCAGGACGGGTGGAACGGGCTGCTTCGCTTTTACGAAGGCGAAGTGTGGCGGCTGCGCAATCAGGCCGGCGACGATATTCGCGCCGCCCAAAGCTATTCGGCGGCAGTGGTCTATCCCGATGCTCCGGCTGACGCCTGGCGGTGGCACGGCATTGCACTGCTCAAGGCCGGCCGCCGGGGCGAGGCCAAGGCGGCCTTCACCCGCTACCTCGCGATCAAGCCCGACGCTCCCGACGCGGCATGGGTCAGGCAGATGGTCGGATGAGGGGAAGCGGAATGAAGCGACTGGCAACGGGCACGTTGATCGCGGCGGCAACCGCTTTGTCCGCCTGCTCGACCGTCGACGGCGGGGATTCGGGCTTCAGCGCCTATCAACTGGTCCCCGTCCGACGCGTGCACGTTGGCGACGGCAGCCTGACCGTGGTTGCTCCGCAGCCGTGGAATCGCCATCGCGCGACGCTGTTCAGCGACATTCGCGAAGTCGAGGACTGGACCTTGAACGGGCCGATCCTCGATTCGATGAGTTTCGTGACCGGCGTCAAAAGCGGGCGCTCGCTGGTCCGGCAGCGGCGCAAGGCCGACCAGCAGGTGCCCAATTTCCGCAGCGACATGACCCCGCCCGAAATCGCGGCAATGGTCGAAAGCCTTTACCGGGTCCGTGGCGGAGCAGTGGATTTTCGAACGCTCGAACTGAAGCCGCGGCCATTCCTCGGCGCGAATGGCTTCCAGCTCGATTACGAGCATCTCGACGACGACGAATTGTGGCGCAAGGGCCGCGTCGTTGGCTGCATTATCAACGCGCGGCTCTACATGATCCTGCTCGATGCATCGCGCGCTCATTATTACGCCGTCACGCTGCCCGATTTCGAAGCCGTGGTGGCCTCGGCCCGGCTGGGCTAGCCGACCGGCGAAATCGGCGTTGTCGGCGCGTCGGACCCAGGTGAGCTTGGCGACGGCACATCGATATTGGGCGTCACCGGCGGCGTTTCCGCTGGCGCTTCGGTCGGTTGGCCGGGTGGTGACGGTTCCGGGGTTTGCGGCGGGCTGGCGGGCGGTTCGGCAGGGTCGTGTTGCATGGTAATCGTTCTCCTTGGGTAAGGAACGCGCGGGTTGCCCAACCGGCCCCGACTGTTATAGGCCCTGCGTCCTTTCGAGGCAGCCGCGCGCGCGTGGCGGAATTGGTAGACGCGCTGGATTTAGGTTCCAGTATCGCAAGATGTGGGGGTTCGAGTCCCTTCGCGCGCACCATCGCGGCGAACCGCCTGTCCGCCTGGCAGGCCAACACCGCGATCGGCGCAGGCGCGGCGCGCGTGAGATAGAAGCTAGAGCAGGATTTGTGAAACCGTGATCAAAACCGTCGAGACGCAGAACCAGGGCCTGAAGCGCGCCTTCATGCTGACCATCCCCGCCGCGGACATCGAAGCGCGGGTCGACCAGGAAGTGAAGCGGATCGCTCCGCAGGTCCGCATGCCCGGCTTTCGCCCGGGCAAGGTGCCGCCGAACCTGATTCGCAAGATGCACGGCGAATCGATCAGCCGCGACGCCCTCGACGGCGCCGTCCGTGAAGGCGTCCAGCAGCTTCTGGCCGAGCAGAATGTGCGCCCCGCGCTCCAGCCGCAGGTTGAGCTTACGAACGCATATGAGCCAGGCAAGGACGCCGAAGTCCAGGTGACCGTCGAAGCGCTGCCCGAAGTGCCGACGCCCCAGGTCGACAATCTCAAGCTCGAGCGGCTGACGGTCGAAGGCGACGAAGCGGCGATCGATGCCCAGGTTCGCCAGCTCGCCGAGCAGAGCAAGCGCTGGGAAGACGCCAAGGACGGCCACAAGGCCAAGACCGGCGACCTGGTCGTGATGGATTTCGACGGCAAGGTCGGCGGCAAGCCGTTCGATGGCGGCAAAGGCGAAGACATGCAGGCCGAGCTTGGTTCGGGCCGCCTGATCCCGGGCTTCGAAGACCAGCTGGTCGGCGCCAAGACCGGCGATGAACGCGACCTCAAGGTGACCTTCCCGGCCGATTATCCGACCGCCAATCTCGCCGGCAAGGCCGCCGTATTCTCGGTCAAGGTCAAGGCGGTGAAGACCGCTGGCAAGACCAGGATCGACGACGAATTCGCCAAGACCCTTGGCCTTCAGGGCCTCGACCAGCTGAAGAAGCTGATCGGCGACCAGCAGGCGCAGGAGCTTAATGGGCTGACCCGCACGCACATGAAGCGCCAGCTGCTCGACCAGCTCGCCGAACGCCACGACTTCACGGTCCCGCCGTCGATGGTCGAAGCCGAATATCAGAACATCCTTGGCCAATTGCAGCACGAAGCCAGCCATGAAGCGGATTCGGCCGCGGCGCTGGCCGAAATCGATCGCGACGCCGACGAATATCGCCACATTGCCGAACGCCGGGTGCGCCTTGGCCTGTTGCTGTCCGAAGTTGGCGCGGCGAACGGGGTCGAGGTCAGCGAACAGGAAATGAATCGCCTGATCGCCCAGGCGGCCGCTCAATATCAGGGCAAGGACCGCGATAATTTCATTCGCTACGTCCAGCAGGAGCCGATGGCCGCTGCCCAGCTGCGCGCCCCGCTTTATGAGGACAAGGTCGTCGACTATCTGTTCTCGACCGCCGACATCACCGAGCGCCAGGGCACCCGCGCCCAGCTTGAGGCCGACCTCGAATCCGAAGAGGGCCACGTCCATGGGCCGGGCTGTGGCCACGATCACGCCGCGCCCGCCAAGGGCGCCAAGGGCGCCAAGGGTAAGAAGGCCGCCGCCAAGAAGGGCAAGGCCGAGCCGCAACCCGAAGCGCCGGCCAAGGGCCCGGTCGAAACTGCAAAGGTCAGCGCCAAGCCCAAGCCCGCCAAGCCCGTAAAGGACGCCGCGCCCGCCAAGGCGCCCGCCAAGGCTGCCAAGGCGCCCGCCAAGGCTCTGGCCAAGGCCAAGGCCCCCGCCA
>JBDSGQ010000031.1:0-10871 GCA_039918915.1 Sphingomicrobium sp. | reverse complement strand
TGCCGGGCGCCGGCGGATTCGCGGCTGGCCCACAGCCAGCCAAGTGCTCCGCCGAGCAGCAACGCGACCGCAATGAACGCAATGACGGTCGAATCCATGACCGCAACTCCCCGGAGAACATTCAGGGAACCCTAGGACTGGACGGAAGGCAGCTCAAGACCATTCGTCATGCGGCGCGCTCGACTTGGCGGCTGAGGCGCGGCATTGGCGTATGTTCGGGGAACGAAGGCGGGATTGCTTCGCTCCGCTCGCACTGACGGCAAACAAGGAGAGCCCATGTCGATCCGCAAGATGATCAGCCTGCACCCGGACGTCGCCGGGCACGTCAACCAGCCGCTTGGCGATGCCGTCCATCACGCCATGTATTGCGCGAAGATGTGCCTGAGCTGCGCCGACGCCTGCGCGGCCGAGAAGATGGACATGGCGCAGTGCATCCGCGTGTGCCTCGATTGCGCCGACATCTGCGATACCGCGGCCAGCGTCGCGCTGCGCCGCACCGGATCGAACGAGCAGGTGATCAAGGAAACGCTGGAGCTGTGCGCCCGGGTTTGCGAGATTTGCGCGGCGGAATGCGAGAAGCACGATCACGAACATTGCAAGCTGTGCGCGCAAATGTGCCGGGAATGCGCGGAAGATTGCCGCAACGCGGCGGCGTCGATCGCCGCCTAGGCGGGGACCAGCCCCTGTTCCTTGCGCCATTTGGCAAGCTTTTTGAGCACCATTTCACGTTTCAGCCGTGACAGATGGTCGATGAACAACACGCCGTTCAAATGGTCCATTTCATGCTGCAGGCAGACCGCCAGCAGGCCTTCGATGTCCTGTTCGTAAGTCTTGCCCGAAACATCCTGCCAGCGGGCGCGGATGCGGTCGGGGCGCATGACTTCGGCATATTGCTCGGGCACCGACAGGCAGCCTTCGGTGTAAGGCACGTCCTGATCGGAATTTGACAGGATTTCGGGGTTCACGAACACCCGCGGATCCTTGACCGGATCGCCATCCTCCTCCGGCGGTTCCTGGAGGTCGATGACGAGCAGGCGGATCGGCACTCCGACCTGGACCGCGGCAAGCCCGATCCCCGGCGCTTCGTACATCGTGTCGAACATGTCGGCGACGAGCGTCTGCAGCGCAGCGTCGAACGTCGTCACGGGCTTCGAAATCTGGCGAAGCACGGGATCCGGGGTCTCAAAGATGCGGCGAATGGCCATGATGGGGATTTAGTCTTTCAGGCCAGTGGGTTCAAGCAATTGGGGGCGGTTTGGGAAGTCCGCCCTCAGGAAATCGGGGGCTCTTGTGTCCGCCCTCAGGAAATCGGAGGCTCTTGTGTCCGCCCTCAGGAAATCGGGCGGCGGGCGCGCAACGCCTGGGCAAGCGTCCCTTCGTCGAGATAGTCGAGTTCGCCCCCGACCGGAAGGCCGTGGGCCAACTGGCTGAGGCGGACTGGAAATCCTTCGAGCCGCTCGGCGACATAATGGGCCGTGGTCTGCCCTTCCAAAGTCGCATTCATGGCCAGTACGACCTCGTCGATCCCGCCCGCCGACACCCGTTTGACGAGCTGGTCGATGGTCAGGTCTTCCGGCCGCACGCCTTCAAGCGCGGACAGACGGCCGCCAAGCACATGGTAGCGGCCCGGAAACAGCCGCGAGCGATCGAGCGCCCACAGATCGGCGACTTCCTCCACCACGCACAGCGCCTTGTCGTCGCGCCGGGGATCGCGGCAGATCGAGCAGGGATCGGCGGTATCGACATTGCCGCAGGTCGAGCAGGTCGACAGCCGTTCAGCGACGCTGGTGAGCGCCGCAAGCAGCGGCTGAAGCGCAGTTTCGCGGCGTTTCATCAGGTGCAGGACCGCACGCCGCGCCGAACGCGGGCCGAGGCCCGGAAGCCGCGCCAGCGCCTGGCTCAGCGCTTCGATCTCCTGTGACGCCATGGTGGCCACTCCTTGACCGCGCGGGAGCGGCCCCGCAAGTGCGCGCTCGATGCGCATCGTTTTCATGGGATCGCCCGACTTCGCGGTGCCGAGCCTGGAGGCTCTGGTCGCGGCCGGCCAAAGCGTGGTGGCGGCTTACGCCCGGCCGCCGCGCCCCGCCGGCCGTGGCAAGGCCGAGCGCAAGACCGCGGTGCATGAACGCGCCGAAGCGCTGGGGATCGCCGTGCGCACTCCACGAACGCTGCGCGATGCGGGCGAACAGGCGTTGTTTCGTGAGCTGGACGCCGATCTGGCGGTGGTCGCGGCTTATGGCCTGATCCTGCCGCGGGAAATCCTCGACGCGCCTGAACAGGGCTGCGTCAACGTTCACGCCTCGCTCCTTCCCCGCTGGCGCGGTGCGGCGCCGATTCAGCGCGCGATCCTGGCGGGCGACGAAATGAGCGGAGTGACGATCATGCGCATGGACGAAGGGCTGGATACCGGCCCGATGCTGCTTCGGCGCGAGCTTGATATTCGTGGCAAGAATGCTGGCCAAGTTACTCTAGAGATGGCGGAAATTGGCGCGAAGGCATTGATTGAATGGCTTCATAACCCGACTCCGCCCGAATCGCAGCCGGACGCCGGCGCGACCTATGCCGCCAAGATCGCCAAGTCCGAGGCACGGATCGACTGGAGCCAGCCGGCCGACGCGATCGAACGCCAGGTGCGCGCGTTCGCCCCGTCGCCCGGCGCGTGGTTCGAAGCCAATGGCGAGCGCATCAAGTTGCTGGCCGCAACCGCGGGCGCCGGCGGTTCGGGCAAGCCCGGCGAAGTGCTGGACGATGGCCTGGCCATCGCCGCTGCCGGCGGCGTCGTGCGCCCGCTGATGGTCCAGCGCGCCGGCCGCGGCCCGATGACCGCCGACGAACTGCTGCGCGGTTTCGCGATCCCGCCCGGAACGCTGCTGCCGTGACCCGCTGGCGCCTGACGATCGAATATGACGGCGGCCCGTTCGTCGGCTGGCAGCGGCAGGACCAGGGGCCATCGGTGCAGCAGACGCTCGAAGGCGCGATTGCGCGGATGACGGGGGAGCAGCCCGCGGTGATGGCCGCGGGGCGTACCGACGCCGGCGTGCATGCGCTGGCGATGAGCGCGCATGTCGATATCGCGCGGACCGTGACCCCGCACCGGCTGCGCGAAGGCGTCAATGCGCTGGTTCGGCCCCTGCCCGTGTCGGTCCTTGCCGCCGAGCCAGTCGCCGACGACTGGCACGCGCGGTTTTCCTGCCTTGGGCGGCGTTATCGCTATCGCATCCTCAGCCGCGCGGCACCGCCCGCGGTTGATGCCGGCCGGGTATGGCACATTGCCGCGCCGGTCGACGACGACGCGATGATTGAAGGCGCGGCAATGCTGATCGGACGTCATGACTTCACCACGTTCCGATCAGCGCATTGCCAGTCCGACAGCCCGGTCAAGACGCTCGACCTGCTGGACGTACGGCGGGTTGGCGAGGAGGTTCATGTGGAAGCGGCGGCGCGCAGCTTTCTTCACCACCAGGTGCGGTCGATGGTCGGGTGCCTGGCGATGGTCGGGCGCGGTCAGTGGCAACCGCGCGACATGGGGCAAGCGCTGGAGGCTCGCGACCGCGCCGCGCTCGGCTTCAACGCGCCGCCGCAGGGGCTTTATTTCGTCGCTGCGAGCTACCCCGGCTAGACGACCATTTCGCGCGCCGCCGGGCGGCTTTCCCAATCCTGCGGGCTGGCGCTCAGGCCATAAGCCCCGGCAGCGAAGATTGCGACGAGGTCGCCAGGCTCGGCATGGGGCAGCATGACCTGGTTGCCGAGCACATCGTGGGGCGTTGCCAGGCAGCCGGTCACCGTCACCTGTTCGTCGGCGGGGGAGCCGAAGCGAGTGGCGACCGCGATCGGATAATTGGCCTGGCTCGGCTCCTGCAGGCTACCGGTCGCGCGCAGCAAATGGTGGCCGCCGCCATCGGTCGTCAAAAAGGTTTCGCCGCAGCTCACCGTGCGGTCGATGATGCGGGTCAGGTAAACCCCGGCTTCGGCGACGATCCACCGCCCCAGCTCCAGCGACAGCCGGGTCGTCGCCAGCAGTTCGGAGCCGCTGCACAGATTGTCGTGAAGCGCGTTCGCCATGCGGTACAGGTCGAGCGGCTGTTCGCCGTCGAAGCAGGGCACGTCGAACCCGCCGCCAAGGTTGAGTTCGGGGATCGGCAGGCCGAGTTCCTCGGCGATCGCCCCGGCCGAGGCCATGATCGCGCCGTGGGTTTCAATGAGCGCCCCGGTGTCGAGGCATTGGGCCGCCGCGAACAGGTGCAGGCCGCGCCAGTCGATGTCGGCTTCGATGAGGCCGCGCACCAGCGGCGCCACGCGGTCGGCGTCGATGCCGAACGGGCTTGGCCGCGCGCCCATCGTCACCTTGCCGCCGTCGATCGAGAATGGCGGATTGACCCGCACTGCAAGCCGCGGCCGGATGCCAAGGCGTTCGCCGACCAGGATTGCGCGCCGCGCCTCGCCTTCGCTTTCGACGCTGACCGTTGCCTGAGCCGCGATTCCGGCTTCGAGTTCGTCGTCGAGCTTGCCCGGACCAGCAAAGGTGATCGGGATCCCGGCGAGGCCGGCGCGCTTCAGCCGGTCGAGTTCGCCGCGCGACACGACCCGGAAGCCGTCGATGTAGCGACCGATGAAGCTCAGCAGCTCCTCATTGGGATTGGCCGTAACTCCGTAATACACCGCCAGCCCGTCGGGCATGGCCGCGCGCAGCCGGGCAATCTGCCCGCCGATGATGTTGTTGTCGTAAACGAATAGCGGCGTGCCGCCGGCGGTTGCGACCAGTTCTTCGACCGGCGCGCCGCCAATCTGCAGCTGCCCGTCGGGGGCCGCGGAAAAATAGGGCGGGATCGGACCCGTCGGCTTCATGTCGCTGCCCCCAATTGTGGCCGGCTATTCGGCCGCGATCGCTTCGTATTCCTGCGCCGCCAGATACTTTTCCGCGTCAAGCGCCGCCATGCACCCGGTGCCGGCGGCAGTGACTGCCTGGCGATAGATTTTGTCCATCACGTCGCCGCACGCAAACACCCCTTCGACGCTGGTCCGGGTCGTCCCTGGAGCGACGTTGATATAGCCTTCGTCGTCAAGGTCGAGCTGGCCGGCGAACAGCTCGGTCGCGGGTTTGTGGCCAATCGCGACGAAGGCCCCGTCGACGTCGATCCGGCTGAGCTCCCCATTGCGGCGATTGCGGATATCGAGGCCGACCAGCGCTTCGGGATCGCCGCCGCCAACGAATTCGACGACCTCCGAATCCCACACGATGCGGATGTTGGGATTGGCGAACAGGCGGTCCTGAAGGATTTTTTCGGCGCGGAGCGAATCGCGGCGATGGATCAAGGTGACGTCATGGCTGTGGTTGGTGAGGTACAGCGCCTCTTCGACCGCGGTATTGCCGCCGCCGATCACCGCGACCTTCTTGCCCCGATAGAAAAAGCCGTCGCAGGTGGCGCAGGCCGAAGCGCCCCGCCCCTTCATATGTTCTTCGGACGGAAGGCCGAGCCACTTGGCCTGGGCGCCCGTCGCAATCACCAGCGCGTCGGCGACATATTGAGCGCCGCCATCGCCGTTGATCCGAAACGGCCGCCGCGACAGATCGACCGAGCTGATGTGATCCCACACCACCTTGGTCCCGACATGTTCGGCCTGCGCCTGCATTTCCTCCATCAGCCAGGGCCCCTGGATGACTTCGCGGAAGCCGGGATAATTTTCGACGTCGGTGGTGGTGGTCAGCTGGCCGCCCGGCTGAATACCCTGGATGACGACGGGATTGAGACCGGCACGAGCGGCATAGATGGCCGCTGTCAGGCCGGCCGGCCCGGAGCCGAGCACGGCCACGCGCGTCGAGATGCTGTTGGTCATGGACCGGATTTAAGAGCGGTTACCGCTCTCGGCAACGGCCAATCGCGGGCGGGTCAGACCGCTCGGCGGCCGGCGACGAAATGCCAGATCAGAACGACCACGCCAACTACCAGCAGGATATGGATCAACCCGGCGCCGATATGGAATGCGAACCCGAGGGCCCAGAGCACGAAGATGATGATGGCGACGGTCAGAAGCATGGCGATTCCTTTACTGTTCCAAAGGCGTAACGACGAACGCCCGCAGCCCGTTCCCGCTTAAACCAGCCGCGACTGGTTAAGCGCCGCGCCGATGAAGCCGGCAAACAAGGGATGCGGGTCGAACGGCCGGCTTTTCAGTTCGGGATGGAATTGCACGCCGACGAACCACGGGTGGTCGGGCCGTTCGACGATTTCGGGCAGTTGGCCGTCGGGCGACATCCCCGAAAAGGCCAGCCCCCCCCGCTTCCAGCGCGTCGCGATAGTGAACGTTGACTTCATAGCGGTGGCGGTGGCGTTCGCTGATCTGGTCCTTGCCGTAAGCCGAGCGAGCAACGCTATTGCCGGCAAGCACCGCCGGATAAGCGCCAAGCCGCATGGTGCCGCCAAGGTCGCCCCCGGAAGCACGCTGCTGAAGCCCCTCCGCGCTCATCCATTCGGTGATCATTCCGACGACCGGTTCGCTGGTCTCCCCGAATTCAGTGGTCGAGGCGTCAGCTATTCCAGCGAGGTTCCGAGCGCCTTCGATGCACGCCATCTGCATCCCCAGGCAAATCCCGAAGAACGGAATGTCGCGCTCGCGGGCGAATTTGACCGAGGCGATCTTGCCCTCGCTGCCGCGCTCGCCAAAACCGCCAGGGACGAGGATGCCGTGAAGCGGTTCAAGCTCGGCGACGATGTCGGCTTCGGGATGTTCGAACAATTCCGCGTCGATCCACTGGATGTTGACCTTGGCGCGGTGGGCGATGCCGCCGTGAACCAGCGCTTCGCGAAGGCTTTTGTAGGCATCGGGAAGCCCGACATATTTGCCGACCACGCCGATCGTCACTTCGCTGTCGTAATGGTCAATGCGGTCCATGATTTCGATCCAGCGGGCAAGGCCGGGCTGGGGCGAATCCTCGATCCCGAACGCGCGCAGGACTTCGTCGTCGAGCCCGGCTTCGTGATATTGCAGCGGAACGTCGTAGATGTTGCGCGCGTCGAGCGCCGGGATAACCGCGGATTTGCGGACGTTGCAAAAAGCCGCGATCTTTTCGCGCTCGGCTTCGGGAAGCGGGCGATCGCAGCGGCACAGCAGGATTTCGGGCTGGACGCCAAGGCTGGAGAGTTCGCGCACCGACTGCTGCGTCGGCTTGGTCTTGAGCTCGCCGGCGGCATTGATCCACGGCACCAGCGTCGTGTGGACGCTGACCGTCTGGTCGCGGCCAAGGTCGTTCCTCAGCTGGCGAATCGATTCGATGAACGGCAGGCTTTCGATATCGCCGACCGTGCCGCCGATTTCGCAGATCACGAAGTCGACGTCGTCGGTGCCGGCAAGCGCGAATTCCTTGATCGCATTAGTGACGTGGGGGATCACCTGGACCGTCGCTCCGAGATAATCGCCACGCCGTTCCTTGGCGATGATGTCGCGGTAGATGCGGCCGGTGGTGACATTGTCCGACTGCTTGGCGGAAACGCCGGTGAAGCGTTCGTAATGGCCAAGGTCGAGATCGGATTCGGCACCGTCGTCGGTGACGTACACTTCGCCATGCTGGTACGGCGACATCGTCCCGGGATCGACATTCAAATAGGGATCGAACTTCCGGATTCGGACCGTGTAGCCACGCGCTTGAAGGAGCGCGCCAAGCGACGCGGACAAAAGTCCTTTCCCAAGCGATGAAACCACGCCGCCGGTGACAAATATGAACCGCGCCATGGGAGTTGAGGCTTAGGGACCAAAGCCCGCATTGGGCAAGCCGCGAACGATAAAAAAGTTGAAAAAAGAGCCGCTATTGAGCGAGCGGGATGCCCGGCTGCGCCTCATTTTGCGGCGCCGCCTGATTCTGCTGCGGTCCCGAAACGGGGGCGCCGAGCGGCTGCGCGGGCGCGGGTTGCGTCTGTTCGAGCGGCGCGGTCTTGCCAGCGAGCGACGTATCGATCTTGACCGGGCCTCGAGTAACCCCCGCGAACGCCGCCATGACGATCGACAGGACGATGAAGGCGCCGCCAAGGATCGACGTCGACCGGGTCAGGAAGTCCGCGGCGCCGCGCGCGGTCATGAATCCGGAGGAGCTGCCGCCGACGCCGAGGCCGCCGCCTTCGGAGCGCTGCATCAGGATGACCGCGACCAGCGAGGTGGCAATGACAGTCTGAACGATGAGCAGGAAGGCGAACATGACGGGACTTTCGTTGAAATTGCGTTGGCGCGATCTAGGCGATCACACGGCCGCCTTCAACCGCGAGACTAGCAATCGCGTGGCTAGCAATCGCGCGGCTGGGCGGTTGCGGCCGCGGCGACGATCGGCATGAAGTCCGCGGCTTTCAGGCTGGCGCCGCCGACCAACGCACCATCGACGTCCTCAATGGCAAAGATCTCGGCCGCGTTCGTGCCCTTGACCGAGCCACCGTAGACGATCCGCACCTGCGCCCCGGAATCGCCGAGCGCTTCGATCAGGCAGTGGCGCAGCGCGGCGTGCATTTCGCCAATGTCATCAAGCGACGGAACGCGGCCGGTGCCGATCGCCCAGATCGGTTCATAAGCGACGGCGAGCGAAGCACTGGCATTGAGCGCAGCCGGCAGCGAATCCTTGAGTTGGGCGACGACGGTGGCGACGGCTGCGCCGCTTTCGCGCACCGCCAGGCTTTCGCCGACGCACAGGATCACCCCGAGGCCCTGGGCGAGCGCCATTTCGGCCTTGGCCCGAACGTCGGCATCGGCCTCGCGCTGGGCTTCGCGCCGTTCGCTGTGGCCGACGATGGTCAGCGCGGCGCCGGCATCCGCGAGCATGTCCGCCGAAGTGCAGCCGGTATGCGCGCCCTTGGGTGCAAAATGGACGTCCTGGGCGCCGATCGCGAAGCCGGGGACGGCGCGGGCGGCGCGTTCGATCAGGATTGCCGGGACGCATAACGCGACGTCGACCGAGCCATAGGCATGCGCCTGTTCGGCAATCGCCCGGACCTCCCCAAGGTCGGACGCGACGCCGTGCATCTTCCAATTGCCCGCGACGAATTTCTTCAGCGCCATCCTTGTGCCCCTGTCATGCTGCGGCGGCCAAGCCCCTAGCCGCGCGGCTTGATGCGCGCCACCCCGGCCCCTACAGCGGCGCACCTTCAACTGCACCGGAAGCCCGATGCTCTCCTTTTTCCGCCGCATGACCCATTCGAAGATCGGCACCTGGGTGGCGGCCTTCTTCCTGCTCGCAATTCTCGCCGGCTTTGCCGCCAGCGACCTGCGAAACTTTGGGTCGGGCAAGATCGGCTTCGGAATGGGCAGTTCGACCCTCGCCAGAATCGGCAGCCAGGATGTCACCGACAAGGAAGTGACCGAGGCGATGGAGCGCCGCCTGCAGCAGGTTCGGCAGCAGAACCCAGCGGCCGACCTGGCGACAATCGCCGCCGATTTCGATCCGGTGTTCAACTCCTTGATCGACCAGCAGACCCTGCTCGCTTTCGCCGACAAATATGGCTTTCGCCTGTCCAAGCGGCTGATCGACGCTGAAATCGCCCAGATTCCGGCGGCGAAGGGTTTCGACGGCAAGTTCAGCCAGCAGGCCTATGATTCCTTCCTGGTGCAGCAGAAGCTGACCGACCCGGAAGTTCGCAAGCTGCTGACCGGAGCGCTGCTGCAGCGGATGCTGCTGATCCCGGTCGTCACCGACCCGCGGCTGGCCGTCGGCATGGCCACGCCTTACGCTTCGATGCTGCTTGAATCGCGGCAAGGACAGGCGGCGGCAATTCCGATCGAGAACTTCCGCGCCGGCCTGACACCGAGCGCCGCTAACCTCCAGCAATATTATGCCACTCACCGCGACCGCTACATGGTGCCCGAGCAGCGGGTGCTGCGGATCGCTCGAGTCGGGCCGGACCAGGTGGGGTCGATTACCGCCACCGATCAGGACATCGCCACTTATTACAACGCCAACAAGGCGGCGTTCGCGGCCCAGGACCGCCGGTCGCTAAGCCAGGCCGTGGTGCCCAGCCAGGCCAGCGCGAACGCCATCGCGGCCAAGGCCAAGGCCGGCACCGCGCTTGCCGCGGCGGCGGGAAGCGGCGGCGCGGTCAGCACGCTGGCCGGCCAGAGCCGCGAGGATTATGCCGGGGTTGCCGGAGCGCAGGCCGCGGCAGCGGTGTTTTCCGCCACGTCCGGAGCGGTCGTCGGACCATTCAAATCCGATTTCGGCTGGGTCGTGGTGAAAGTGGATTCGGTCAAGGCGGTTCCCGGCAAGACGCTTGAACAGGCGCGCGGCGAGATTGCCGCCAAGCTGGTCCCCGACAAGCGCAAGCAGGCGATCGAGGCGATTGTCGACCAGCTTCAGAACGCCACCGATGACGGCGCCAATTTCACCGAAGCCGCGACGCAAGCCAAATTGCCCGTCACCAGCACGCCGTTGATCACCGCCGCCGGCACGTCGCGCGCGGACCCGGCATTCAAGCTTCCCCCCGCGCTCGCGCCGGTGGTCAAGACGGCTTTCGAAATTGCGCCGCACGATCCCCCGGAAATCATCGCCCTGCCCGGCGACCAAGGGTACGCGATGGTTGCCCCGGCGCAGGTCGTGCCGACCGCCGCCGCGCCGCTGGCAAGCATTACCCAACTGGTCGCCAAGCAGTGGATCAATGACCAGGCGCGGACGCGCGCCGCCGCCGCCGCCCGCGCCATCGCCGACAAGGTGGCGCACGGAACTCCGCTCGACCAGGCGCTGAAGGCGGCCGGGGCCAATCTTCAGCCGCCCCGAGCGCTGTCGTTCCGCCGGTTGCAGATCGCGACCAGCAAGGAGCCGGTGCCGCCGCCGCTGCAAATGCTGTTCACCATGACCGAGGGCAAAAGCCGGATGCTCGCCGATCCCAAGGGCGCCGGCTATT
>JBDSGQ010000030.1:0-27014 GCA_039918915.1 Sphingomicrobium sp. | reverse complement strand
GATCCCCGACGGATCGGCCCAGATCGCGGTCGAAGGCGTGACGATCGCCTTTCCGCTCGACCAGGCGATCGACTTCGAAGCCGAACGGGCGCGGCTGTCGAAATCGATTGCCGCCGCCGCCAAGGACCGCGACGGGCTCGCCGCGCGGCTGGCCAATCCGGCGTTCACCGACCGCGCCAAGCCCGAGGCAGTCGACAAGGCGCGGGCGGACCATGCCGAGCGGGCGGCCGAGGCGGAGCGGCTGGAAGCGGCGCTGGCGCGGCTCGGCTGATGGCCGGCCGTCCAGGACCGCGCGACCTGACCCAGGGCGCGATCGCGCCGACCCTGCTGGCGTTCGCGCTGCCGACCTTGGGCTCGTCGATCCTGCAGTCGCTCAACGGTTCGATCAACGCCGTCTGGGTAGGGCGATTCCTCGGCGAGGAAGCGCTCGCCGCGACCTCCAACGCCAATATGGTGATGTTCCTGCTGAGCGCGTTTGTGTTCGGCTTCGGAATGGCCTCGACGATCCTCATCGGCCAGGCGTGGGGCCGCAAGGATATCGACCAGGCGCGCAAGGTGTTCGGCACTGCCAGCGGGTCGTTCCTGCTGGTCACGATCCTGATCGGGATCGCCGGCTATTTCCTGTCGCCCGCAATCCTCGGCCTGCTTGGCACGCCCGGCGACGCCGCTCCGCTGGCGCTCGCTTACCTGCGCGTGATCTTCCTCGCCATGCCGGCATTATTGCTGCTGACGCTGGCGATGATGGCGCTGCGCGGGGCGGGGGACAGCCTGACGCCCTTGTGGTTCATGATGGTCGCGGTGGTGCTCGACAGCGGCCTCAACCCGATCTTCATCCGCGGCCTGTTCGGCGCGCCCCAACTCGGTATCGCCGGCTCCGCCACCGCGACCTTGATCGCCAATTATGCCGCGCTGTTCGCGCTGATCGCCTACATTTACCTCAAGGATCTGCCGCTGCGGCTGCGCGGGAACGAACTTCGCTATTTGTGGTGCAATCTCGCGATCCTCAGGACGATCATCGTCAAGGGCCTGCCGATGGGGCTGCAGATGGTCATCATCTCGCTGTCCGCGCTGGCGCTGGTTGGCCTGGTCAATCGCGAGGGCGTCGACACCACCGCCGCGTTCGGCGTGGCGATGCAGCTGTGGACCTATGTCCAGATGCCGGCGATGGCGCTCGGCGCGGCGGTCAGCGCGATGGCCGCCCAGAACATCGGCGCCGGGCGCTGGGACCGGGTCGGCGCGATTACGCGCATCGGCATCGTCCAGGCGCTGGCCATCACCGGCGCGATGATCCTTGCGCTGACTTTCGCCGACAAGACCGTGCTTGCTCTGTTCATGGGGCCTGACAGCCCGGCGCTTCCGATCGCGCAGCACATCCATCTGCTCGCGACATGGAATTTCCTGCTGTTCGGGGTGATGATGGTGCTGTTCGGCACAGTCCGCGCCAACGGCGCCGTGTGGATTCCGCTGACCGTGCTGGCAATCGGGCTCGTGCCCGTCCGCTTCGGCTATATTTACGCGACCTACGGCTGGCTTCACGCCGACGCGATCTGGACCAGCTTCCCGGTGACTTCGCTGATCAACCTCGCGCTCGCCATCGGCTTCTATGTCCACGGCGGCTGGCGAAAGGCGCGGATGAGCGCCGACGACCGCCCGTGCGCCGACGAATGCACTGAGGAAGCGCTCGCCTTGCGGGAACCGGGTGGCGCTCTCAGCCCGGCGGGCTAAGACAGCGCCATGTCCGCTTCCTACCCTGCCTTGCGCATGCGCCGCGGCCGCGTTGCGCCGTGGATGCGCGCGATGCTGGCCGAACACCGGTTGCATCCCAGCGACCTCATCTGGCCGCTGTTCGTATGCGAAGGCCGCGGCTGCGAAGAACCGGTCGCCGCGCTGCCGGGCGTCAGCCGCTGGAGCATCGACCGCCTCGGCGATCGGGCCCGCGCCGCCGCCGACGCCGGCATTCCGTGCATCGCTTTATTCCCCAACACCCCGGGATCGCTACGCACTGACGACGCCCGCGAAGCCCTCAACGTGGACAATCTCATTTGCCAGGCGATCAAGGCGATCAAGGATGCGGTGCCCGAAATCGGCATTCTCACCGACGTCGCGCTCGATCCCTACACCAGCCACGGCCACGACGGCCTGACCGACGCCGCCGGCAACGTTGTCAATGACGACACCGTCGCCATCCTCGCGCAGCAGGCGCTAGTCCAGGCCGAAGCTGGGGCGGACATCGTCGCGCCTTCGGACATGATGGACGGGCGCGTTGCCGCCATCCGCGACGCGCTCGAAGGCGCCGGACACCAGCACGTCGCGATCATGGCCTATGCCGCCAAATATGCCTCGGCCTTCTACGGCCCGTTCCGCGAAGCCGTCGGCTCGAGCGGCCGTCTGAAAGGCGACAAGCGCGGTTATCAGATGGATCCCGCCAACATCGACGAGGCGCTGCGCGAGGTCGAGCTCGACCTGGCCGAGGGCGCCGACTTCGTGATGGTCAAGCCGGGGCTGCCCTATCTCGACGTCATCGCCCGCGTCCGCGACGCGTTCGGCGTACCGACCTTCGCGTACCAGGTGAGCGGCGAATATGCGATGATCGAACATGCCGCCGCAGCCGGCGCGGGCGATCGCGATGCGCTGATTGTGGAAACGCTGCTGGCGTTCAAGCGCGCTGGCGCCGCGGGAATATTGACCTACCACGCGCTCGATGCCGCGCGGCTGATTTCCGCCTAGCTCAGATACCCAGCCGGCGTTGCATCGCCTTGACGCGATTGGACTGACGCTGGTCGATCGCTCCGACTTCGCGCGCCGTCTGCTGGATCGCGTCGAGGTCGTTCGGCGCAATGCCGCGCTGCTTTTCCAAAGCGTCGGCGCCAAGCGCATCGACGTCGCCAAGCGCGCGGGCGGTCGGTCCCCGCGCTGCAATCGCGGCCGACAGCGCTTGCTGCGCCGCGACCCAGCCCTCGCTCTGCGGCGCTCCGGCGGCACTTGCCAGCCGTTCGGCCTGTTCCGCGAGCGGCACGAACGCGCTTTGTCCCTGCCGCGCCTGGGCGATCAATTCAGCAAGCCGCACGGCCAGCCCGGCCGTCATCGGCCGGTCGTTGCGCGGACGGACCACCGGCACGCGCGGATCGATTGCCTCGGCGGCGCGCGGCTGGAGCGATGGGTAGGGCCCGCCCGGCGTGCTGCACGCGCCCAGCGCGGCCACGCCGGCAAGGATCGGCAACACGGCGCTTGGGAAGGGGGCACGCATCACGACGGCTCTAAGAGGCGTCTGACCGGCGTGCAATCGGCGGGAGAAAAATGGCGCGCCCGGAAGGATTCGAACCTCCGGCCCCCAGATTCGTAGTCTGGTGCTCTATCCAGCTGAGCTACGGGCGCGTTCCGCAAACGTCATTCCTGGCGCTCGGAGGCCGCGACATAAGGGCCTCCGCCAAAGTCCGCAAGCCTCGCCTGCCGGTCAGAAAACCTTGCGCAGTTCGATCTCGATCGTCCGGCCGATCGGGTTGCGATACCCCGGCTGATACTGAAGCGGGGTGTGACCGGCTGAATCGGTCACCCGCTGGCGGGCGTTGGTGATGTTGATCGCATCGAGCGAAAGGCGGAAGCCCCGCGCCCATTTGGTGCTTGGCAACACCCGCCCGGCGTCCGCGAACACCCGCAGGTTAAGCAGGAATACCGGCGCGAAGTTCAGCGTATCGGTGGTGCTTCCGATCCGCGTGACCAGGCTGCTGTCGCCGGTCCAGTTCACTCCGGCGCGCGCGCCCAGGCCACCGGATGTCAGCGACGCGTTGGCGTCGACCTGGTGCCGGACTCGCCCGCCGCCGATCCCCAGCGCACCGCCGGCCAGCAGATCGACCGGGTCGAGCCCCGGACGGATCACGATTTCGTCGGAAAAGACCATGGTGTGATTGGCGGTGAACTGGAAATAGGTTGAGGGGCTTGGCGCCCGATGCGTTCCGGGGCTGCCTGGAACCCGCGAACCGCCGCCGATCTTCTTGTTCATGCTGACGCCCCAGCGCAGCCGCCGTTCGCGATCGGAATCGAAGTTCACGGGCCGCAGGTCGACGCTGATCAGGGTGCCGTTGGCATTGCGGACAAAGCGTTCGGGAAAGGCCAGCATGATCGCCGCGCTCTGGTCGGGCAGCGACGACAGGAAATTGCGCCGGTCGGTATCGGTATAATCGACGCTCAGCTGGAGGTTGAGCCGCGGCACCAGCCGGAACAGCGCCGACACCGTGCGCACCTTGGTGGTCTGCGGCAGCGCGAACGGATTGCCGCCCGTAATCTGGGTTACGTCCACGGTCTGGCCGGTCAGCGCGTCATAAATCCGCACGTCGGGGGTGATGACGACCGGATTGCCAAGCGTTTGAATCGGGGCCGGGGCCGACGTTTCATCGATACCGGCGCGCAACCGCAGGAACTCTACCGGCTCCCAGATCAACGCCAGCGCATGGTGGTTCAAGGTACCGGCATCGGAAAAGTGGACGCGGCTGTATTCCGCAGTTGCGCTTAGGTCCCCGATTTGCGGCAGGAAACCATTCGCGCGGCTGGTCAGGGGCACTTCGACGGTCGCCCGGACCGATTGCTCCGACCGGCGGAAATCGCCGTCGGGATTGATGACCGAATACGTGCTGTGCGACCGCAGGTGATACCAGCCCAGCCGGCCTTCGAACGCCGTCTGCAGCGGCCCTGCGGGAAGCTTGGCGGCGGGGCCGTCGGCGGTCAGGTCGATCAGGTTGTTGACCGCGTAGCTCGATGCCTCGTCGTTGCGGATGGGGATCATTGCCGCCAGATCGATGGCGAATGGGTTGACCCCGTCGGCGATCGCAATCGGGCTGAACGTTGCTTGCCGCTGGCCGGTTGAAACATCCTTGGTTTCGTTGTGCTTGGTGTTGAGGTTGGCGCTCCACCGACCAAATTCGGCGGCCAGCGTCACGCTGCCTTCGCCGCCGGTCTGCCGCGACTCGCCGCGCAAGGCGTCGTGCCCATAGAAGGCCAGGCCGACGTCGCGCGAAAATGGGGAGTTCGCGTTGGTCGCGGGCAGGACGAACAGCGCGTTTGGCAGTCCGCGCAGATACGCGCTGCTGTTACGACGGAAGCGGGCGCTGGCGGTCGACGTCAGCCACGGTGTCAGCGGCGTGCTGAAGGTCGCATTCATATCGTAATTGCGCACTTTCGGGCGCAGCGTTCGATAATCGCCGACGTCGGTCAGTTGCGGCTGGTTGGCCCCCGCGACAAGATCGCCGATGGTCGGCGTGCCGGTGCCGGGAAACGGCGTCACGGTCACGATTTCGCCGGCGGCAGCGCTTAACAACGGATCGATCTCGCCCGAAGTGCCGGGATATCCGATGATGTTTCCGCCCAATGCATAAGGCAGTCGCGGCGCCGGCTGAATAATGCCCCGGTCGCTTTCGAACAGCCGGCTCTCATTGCCTGCGCGGAAGGCGATGTTGGCGCGCGTCGAACCCTTGATCCGGGTCAGGATCAACTCCCCGCGCTGGCCGTCCCAATGCCCGTCGGTCGCGAGTTTTTCGGCGGCGGTGATGGTCGCTGAACGAATGTCTCGCCGAAGCGTCAGGCTGACCACCCGCTGGCTTGCCGAGCCGCCCGACCGGACCGCGGATCCGCGGGGCAGGACCTGCAACGCGCGCAGGGCTTCGACGGGAAGGGCCCCGATGTCGCCGATGTCGTCGACTCGCTTGCCGTTGACCAGGATCAGCGGCGGCAGCTCGTCGTCGCCAAGCTCGGCCTGGACCTCGCTGATCAGTTGATCGATCGTGCTGACGCCATAGCTGCCGATTGCTTCGTCATCGAGCTGGCGTTCGGGAATGATGTCGCGGAACAGTGGCGCGGTGATGATGATCGGATCGTTCGGCGATGGATTGGCGGGATTCTGGACCGCGGTTAAGGCGTCGCCGGCGTTCGCGGCGCTGTAATCGGCGGCCAATAGCGGCGTCTCGCTCGTGGCCAGTGCCAGTGCCAGCGCCAGTCCGCTGGCGGAATAGCGCGCGACAGCAGTGATCGAACGATGGATTTTCCGCATTTGCCTGCCCCCAGAACCGCAACCTACACGGCCTAGTCGATGATGAAACTGCTCTGGCTCGCGCCGGCCGGCGCGAGCCGGAGAGTCCGCGCCACGTTCTGGTCCGTGCGCGAATTCTGCGGCAACCTGCTGTCTTCCAGCCCGGGCTACCGACTAACCGAAATTGCACTGCGGCGAACCGCAGGCAAAAAAATCCGGCCCGCCCGACACATGATCATGCCAGGCGAGCCGGGATATTGCCTAACCCTTACAGCGCGGGAAGGGAGTTCGTCGGCGGCGAGTCGAACGTCGTACCCGCCAGCGTCGGAGCAGCATTGAACGTCGCCGTGCTGCACAGACCGCCAGTGTAGCTGTTCTTGGCAGTCCAGGCGCCGCCCTTCTTACCTGGCGAAATGCACGCCAGGGCGCGAATTCCAGCAGGCGAATAGCTGCCGTAGACGGTGTAGTTCACGCCTGCGACGTGTCCCGCCTGCTGAACGCCGGTGGCGATGGTCGAATAGCCCTCGTCGACGTCGTCGCCGGCGGCCGTGCCGTCCGAATAATCCATGGCATTGGTCCATTCACTGGTGGTGACATCGTGGCCGCCGCCGCAATTGGCATGCTCGTTGGTCCCGTTGGGGCCGCCATTGCCGTTGCCGCAACCGTTGTTGCCGTTGCCGTTGCCGCCGTCCTGCTGGTTCTGGCCGTTGTTGTTGCCGTTATTGCCTGAGCCGCCGCCATTGTCGCCGCCGTTACCGCCGCCGACGTGAGTCGTCGTGGTCACATACTCCTCGACGTGGCAGGTCCACGAATAGGTCACGGTGTGGGTAAAGTCGGCTTCGGTGTCGAACAGCGTGTTGTCGTAGACCTTCTGGCTGAAGGTTGCCTGGCCCCACATGTTCGGGCTGCCACCGGTGCGCGATAGCGGATTGGCGGCGCCGGTGAAGCCGGCATAGCCAAAGGTGCTGCCGAGATCGGCGCGATAGTTGATGTCGCGCGCGCTGCCATCGACCTGGGTGGTCGCGCCGTCAGTCGACGTGAAGTTGACGACCGTTGCCCGCCACACCGACGGATCGGCCTGCGTGGCGACGTAGGTTGCGTCGCAATAAGCTTGCGCGTCGGTGATTGTCGGGTTGGTGGCCTGCGCCGCCGTGGTCATTACGGAAATCGGCGTAAACGAAGTGCTCAGCAGCGCAACGGCTGCAATCAGCTTGGTTTTCATGATCATTGCCCCTCAGTATATCCAGATACACCCGCCATTCGACTCGGCGCGGAGTAACGATCTGTTAACCCTTAGCCGGTTAACCTGTAACTTATCGAAAGTTAGGTGTGTCTGTGCTGGGCGTGGCGGTCCCGCTACGGGACATTGAGCGCTATCGCTCAGGCTCGAGCTTATCGGGCGACGTAGAAATAGGCGGCGATCGCGCCGAGCATGACGATCGCGGTCAGTGCCAGCTTGAATCGCTGTGCGCGTTCGCGCCGCCGGACTTCACCGCGGCGGCGGATGCTCTTTTCGACAAAGAATTGCTCCCAATCCTCCACCGCGCGGTGCTGGATCGTTTAACTGGCGAAAGCAAGCTCAGGCGCTCAGCGCGGCCTGCCTGCACACCGTCGGGGTGCCATTCGCCCGCGAGGCAAAGTCTTCCGCCAGCTTGGCGTGCCACGCGCGCGCCGCTTCGGTAATCGCGCGCTGGGCAGCCATGCGCTCCTCGACCGCTCGGCGCCGATAATAGAATGAGTCCGATTCCACTTGGCCCCCCAACCCTGAAGACCGTTCGACCATCCGCCTCAATAGCTAAGAGATGGTTAATATCCACAGCGGCGCCGGCGATATCGTCCCGGCAATTGATCCCATTCGGCGCTTGTCCCGGCCTGACACAGCTGTGGCCGTTGCGCGACACCATCGGTGCGATTGCGGATCGTCGATGAAACCTAACGATTCGTCGCCCGTTGAACTGCGAAATGGCTTCTAAGGAACCTGCAATGCGTAGTTCGATCCAGTCCCGCGCCAAGGCGTTCAATCCCAATGCGCGCGGCTATCACGCGGTCTATCACGAAGGCGAAATCAATCACTGCCCGGGCTGCGGGCGGACCCATTGGCACATCGGTCGCCTGTCGGCGGAATGCGCTTTTTGTTCAACGGCGCTGCCGCTCCGCGAAGCGTCGAACCATGGCCCGGCCTCGACTGTCGTGTTCTGGAGTGGATCGCGCCCGAGCTACGCCGAACTCAACGTCGCCTGACGCCGCCTGACGGCGGGTATTTAATCAACCCCATGGCTGCGTTATGATGCGGCCATGGGGCGACTCATGATCTCGGCAGTCCTTGGGTTGATTGCGGCACCCGCAATGGCGGACGGCGCGGGCAATTTTGTGATTGTGAACGGCACGGACGCGGCGCTTGGCCAATTGACCATTCGGCGCGCCGGGACTCAGGATTGGGCGGCGCTCGTCAGTGCCCCCGCGGCGGGTGCTCGCGCGCCGGTGACGTTCACCAATCCCGATTGTGCGTTCGACATCCGCGCGACCGTTGCCGGCGTCGGGCCATTGACCTGGACTTCGGTCAATCTCTGCGGCGCGAAATCCGTGACTCTCCAGCGCGATTCTGCAGCTGGTGTCTGGGTCGATTACGACCAGTAACGCCGCGGTTGAACGCCCGCGCCGGATAGGGTCCGGCGGCAATCGCCGGCTGTTTCGGGCGCACCGTATCAAGCAGCTTGGCGCCGACGATGAACACTACGCCCGTGCACGCCACGGCGAGCAGCCAGCCGCTCCAACCCGGATACGCCGCGAGATAGGCCTTGCCGCGCTCGACCGCGCCAAGCGCGATGGCATAGGTCACCAGCCACGCCTCGAAGCGCGTCTTGATCTGGAAAAGCCGGCCGATTTTCTTGAACATTGCCATAAGTTAACCGCTGAACGAATCTTCGGCGGTTTTGAGCCGTTCATTCGCTAAACAACAGGGTTAAAGTCGCGGTAACACATGGCTTTTGTCCCATTGTGGGAAATTTCCGCAAGCTCAGGCCAGTTCGGTGAGGTCCAGCGCTTCGAGCAGCGCCAGCCGCGCCCGCTCGACCTCGCCGACAAGCGTCGGTAACTGAAGGTCGGCGTGATCGACCTGTTCGGGCCAATATCGACCAATGACCGCGGCCAGCCGGTCGAGCTTGGCGGGGTCGGCAAGGAAGCGGGGGTCGACCGTTGCCGGGTCCGCCACAACCCTCAGGCGCAGGCATGCCGGACCGCCGCCATTGGCCATCGACTGGCGAACGTCGACGATTTCCACGCGCCGGATCGGCCCGTTGCCCGCGATATGCCGTTCGAC
This sequence comes from Sphingomicrobium sp., assembly GCA_039918915.1. Taxonomy (GTDB): domain Bacteria; phylum Pseudomonadota; class Alphaproteobacteria; order Sphingomonadales; family Sphingomonadaceae; genus Sphingomicrobium. The sequence continues at coordinate 17,676 of JBDSGQ010000030.1, read as the reverse complement.
CCAGCGCCACACCGCCGGCGTGTCGCGCACTTCGGTCGGCGCGATCAGGCAGTTTTCGCCACCCGGCAAAGTGACGAGCTGGGCGTTGAACAAATAGGACCGCACCGCGTCCTCCAGCGACAACTCTGCCGCTGGCACTTCCACATATTCGAAGCCCGGCACCAGCCGAGCGCACGCGTCGAGCATCGGCTGCTTGTCGGCAAACGCCTGCTGGTGGGCGAACAACACCCGCTCGTTGGCGACTGCGACGACATCATTATGGAACGCCCCGGCCGCAATCGCTTCCTCCGATTGCTCGACCAGCACCGCATGCCGCGGATCGAGCCGGTGAAGCCGCGCCAGCGCCATCGACGCTTCGGCGTGCTGCCGCGCCGGGAAGGACCCGCCCGACCGGCCGTAAACGAACAGCTCGACGCCCGGCTCGCCGTGGCGCTCGGCAAGCCGCATGTGATTGGCCGCGCCCTCGTCGCCGAACGCCGGGGGCACCGGCCCGTGAACTTGGAAGTGCGCGCTGTTGCCGAACGCCAGGCGAAGCTGGGCCAGGGTCGCGGGCCATTCATGGCTGCGGTGCGGCATGGTGCGCAGATTGGCGACGGTCAGGTGGCATTTGCCGTCGGCGGTGTCCGGCGCCGGCGAAACCGTGGCGGCATTGGCGGCCCACATCGCCGATGCCGACATGGCATTGGCGGCAAGCGTCGGGGATGCGCCGGCCAAAGCGGTGCCCAGTTCGGCTAGCCAGCGATGGTTGGGACGGGGGTGGGGGACGAACAATCCCTGCGCCAGGCCAAGCGCAAGGTTGGCGCGCATCTTGTCGATTCCCTGAAGCGCCGCGGCGCGCGGCTCGGACAGGTGCAGCGCGTTGCGCGCCGACGCCAGGTTGCCAAGGCTCAACCCGGCATAATTGTGGCTTGGGCCAACAATCCCGTCGAAGTTGATCTCGATCAGCGGCATCAGCGGGCGATGATCGTCACGCGGTCGCCGACTTCGACTTCCAGCAGCTCGGCGGCCTCTTCGTCGATCTGGACGCCCTTGCGCGGAAGCTTCTTGACCGCTGCGCCGCACGCGCGGAAATCGTGCAACCGCCCCGCTGCGACCAGCATTTTCAAGGTTCCGCCAGGGGCGATTTCGCACACGGTTTCCTCGCGCGCCTCGCGCACGGTGCGGATCTGGTCAGTCGCTGCAACAACCGTCGGCCCGCCGTCGAAAATGTCGACGTAGCGGTCGAACACGAACCCTTCCTGCTCAAGCATTCGCAGCGCGGCTCGACCGGTCGGGTGGGGCTGGCCGATCACCGCCTGGCCGGCTTCATTGAGCAGCGATACGTAAATCGGCGTCTTGGGCATGAGGTCGGCAATGAACTGCGTGCCGTGGACCGCATTGAATTCGTCCGCGTCGGGGAAGGTCATTCCGAAAAACCGGCCGGCGAGCGCGTCCCAGAACGGCGCGTTGCCGACGTCGTCCATCACTCCGCGAAGCTCCGCCAGAGTCTGCGGGCCGAAGCGTGCCCGATGGTGCTTGATGAACAAATAGCGGCTGCGCGCCAGCAATGATCCCCAGCCGCCGGCACGCATTTCGGGGTGCAGGAACAGCCCGCCGACCTCCGACGATCCTTCCAGATCGGTGGTCAGGCTCAGCATCTGGTTGCGGAACGTCTTGCCAAGCTCGGGGCTCGACTGGGTCAGAGTGCTCAAATGATAGGAATAAAATGGCTGAACCACGCCGACCTGGCCGAACACCTGGCAGGTTCCGCGGATGTGGCCGGTCTTGGGGTCCTCCAGGACGAACACGTACAGGTCCGCCGACTGGCAATCCTCCTGGCGCGCGAAACTGTCGTCGGACCGCGCCAGCTTGGCGACCAGCGTGGCCTTGTCCGCCGGCAGATTGGTGAACCCGCCGCCGGTCAGCTTGGCCATCTGGTACATCGCGCGGAAGTCGTCGCCCCTCGCCGGCCGAACGCGGAAAGTCATGCGATCAACCCCCCGCCGCAAGGCGCAGGATGGTCAGCGACGAAAGCGCCGCGCGCTCACCCAGGCTGGCGGTGATTAGATATTCCTCCATGCTGTGGATCTTGCCGCCGCGAACGCCCATCGTATCGACTACCGGCACTCCGCACGCGGCGATATTATTGCCGTCGCACACGCCGCCGGACGGTTGCCAGGAAATCGGCTGGCCAAGATCCGCGCCAGCACTCCGCACCAGCTCGAACAAGGCTTCGGCGGACGGGCTCAGCGGCTTGGGCGGCCGTCCGAACGCGCCGCGCACTTCGATTGCGACATCGTGCGCGCTGGCCACCGCGGCGACCGCCGCGTCGATCATTACCAGCGCCTCCTGCTGGTCCTCCCCAGTGCGCGGGCGAAGGTTGACGCGAAGCACCGCAAGGTCGGGAACGACATTGGTCGGGCTGCCCCCTTCGATCCGCGACGGATTGACGCTCAGCCCCGGCCGCTTGCCTTCCGCCAGCCGCAGCGCAAGGTCGGCGGCCGCCAGCAAGGCGTTGCGCCCGTCCTCCGGATTGCGGCCGGCGTGGGCCGATCGGCCCCTGATGATCAGTGCGAAATTCCCGCTTCCCGGCCGCGCCCCGGCCAGCGTTCCGTCGGGCAGCGCCGCGGGTTCGTAAGTCAGCGCCGCGCGTTTTCCGCGCGCCGCCCGGGCCAATAAGGCGGCAGATGACAAGGACCCGACTTCCTCGTCGCTGTTGATCACGACTTCATAGCCCAGCCGGTCTCTCGCCGGGCTGTTCTCAACCGCGCCAAGCGCGGCCAGCATCACTGCAATGCCGCCCTTCATGTCGGCCACGCCGGGCCCGCCGAGCACGCCGTCGTCCAGCCACTGGGTTTCCTGGAATGCATGATCGGGCCCGAATACGGTGTCCATGTGCCCGGTCAGAAGCAGCTGCACCGGCGCGGTCGGCCGGACGCTCAGATGCAGGTGCCGCCCGTGCTGGACCGCTACGCTGCGTCCGCCCGAATCGACCGATTCGACCGTTCCCGGGGGCTCCAGCCGCAATATTCCGGGAAGCGCTGAAAAGGCGTCGGCAAGCAGTTCGGCCATCCGCTCGAGCCCAGCGAGATTGCGTGATCCGCTATTGATCGCGGCCCAGCCGAGCAGCTGGTCGAGCATTGGCGCGGCGGCGGCGCGTTCGGCCGCTTCGCGTTCGCTGGACGTCAATTCCCCCATCCCGGGCTCCTAGCCAAGCCCGCGCGCGAACGCCACTGCCGCTCAGGGCGCGGGCGGAGCGCCGCCGGTAATCAGTGGTCCGGCCGGCGGCGGGCGGAAGCCGAGCGGCGGCACGTTCGCGCCATATGATCCCGCGGTGACGCCGCGATACAGCGCTGCTCCAACGGGACTGAACGTCACGGCCTCGGTTACCACCAGGCAGGCGATCATCGCCCCGATGCCCCACTGCCAGGCGGGGTGCGGAGCGCCGCTTCGGCGGACATCGGCAATCACTCCGGCAATCGGGAAAGTCAGGCAGGCCGCAACGGTTGCTTCCCATGCCCAGGGCTGCAGCAACGGCAGCGGTAGCAACCGCCCGAACGCCGGGCCGAGCAGCAGTGACATGCCGCAAAAATGCAGGCGCCGATGCCATTGCGTGCGCTTGCGCATGGTCACTGCGGCGATCGTCAGCCCGACGAACGTTACTAGCGTTACCGGATCGAACACCAGGAATTGAAGCGGCCGGAAAAAGAACGGCACGCGTCCGTCGCGAACCATGACGACGGTCACCGCGCAGCCCAGCGCGATCATCGGCACGATCCACACCGCGCCGATCCAGCCGAGCCGACGATGGAGCGCCATCGGCCCCTTGGTCGCGAAGATATTCTGCAGCAAATACAGCGTGACCCAGCCCATGAACACCACGGCATGGGCGTGGACCAGCAAGGGCGATCCGAAGGTCGATCGGCCCATCGCCAATTGCGTCGAAAAACCGATGACGACGATCATCGCCATGAGAATTGCCGAACGCAGGAAGAAGCGGTCGGAAGTCGCGGGCGCGAAACCGCTGGATGCCACAGTCGCCATGTTTATCCCCCCGGATTGGCAGAGCCTCGTTGTGCACTCAAAGCTGCCCTCGATCAACTCGCCAGATGGTCGGCGAATTCGCTCAGCAGCCGACGGTACAGCTCGCGTTTGAAGGGCACGATCAGCTCGGGCAGAAGGGCCGCTTCAACCCACTTCCATTCGCAAAATTCGGGATGATCGGTGGCGATGTCAACGTCATCGTCGGTGCCGAGAAAGCGGGCGAGAAACCAGTCCTGATCCTGCCCGATCCACTTGCCGCGCCACAGGTGCCGGCGAAGCTCGGGCGGAAGCTCGTATTTAAGCCGCTCGGGACATTGCGCGACCCGCTCGACCAGCCGCGGCGCAATTCCAGTTTCCTCTTCCAGCTCGCGAAGCGCGGTCGCCCACGGCTGCTCGCCCTTGTCGATGCCGCCCTGCGGCATTTGCCACGCCGCGCTCGGGTTATCGATCCGCCGTCCGACCCACACCTTGCCCGCGCGGTTGAGGAGCATGATGCCAACGCCCCGGCGGTATTTCGGTTCGTCGCTGGTCATCATTGACGGTTAGCCGAGCCCCGAGCGCCCCGCCAGAGCGCGAGTTCAGGCTTTCCCGAGCCGCGCCAGCAAGTCGCGCGCGACCGTGTCGACGGTGCCGATATTGGAGCGGTAGGCGGCGATCGCCGCAAGATGCCAGTTAAGCTCGCTGGCAAGCTCGGGATGCGCGCGAAGCGCTGCCGCGGCCACCGCGATTCGTGGCGCCGGAACGTCCAGCGCGCAGGTTTTCGGCAACATCAGCGAGCCATAGCCACCGCCGATTGACCGATCGCCGCACTGCGCCCGGATCGCATCCTGAACGTCCGCGGGGATGTCCTGGCGCGCGTGCTGGCGGTAATCGGAAAAGACTTCTTGCTCCATCGACGCGTAATCCGTGGTCATCAGCACTGACAGGTCCTTGCGCACCGACCGGTCGCTGATCGTCCGCAGCCGGTCGCTGCCATAAATCTGCGACCAGGTGTCGCTATTGACCCCGGTTACGTAAATCTGGCTCGCCTGATAGGCGCCGACGACGAAGTCGCGGTCGCTCACCCGGGGATCGCCGCGCAACCCCGCCAGCGCGACATCGGCATAGCGGCGCTCGGTATCGTAATAGGTGCCGATGGTGGCGAAGTTCGCGACCATGCTGGCGATTTCGGGCCGGAGGTTGCCAAGCACCCGCAGATTGTCGCGTTGCTCGACCCGGACTTCGTTCCAGTTCGACACCTGGGTGCCGATGAACACCCCGACGATGACAATCACGAGCTCGATGACGATCGTCATCCAATGCTGCTGTTTCAGGCTGGTCGTAAGCCGACGCACGAACATTCGCTTGGCCCTTCCGCGCGGTCGTTCAGCGGAAACTATAGAAGAGGTGGCGAAAGGCAATCGCCCGTCCTATTCGTGGCCTTATGGCCAGCGCCTCTCACATCGTCACCGAACAGGAAGCCTCCGCCAATCCGCCGCGCGAAGCGATTGTCGTCCGCTTTGCCGGCGACAGCGGCGACGGGATGCAGCTGACCGGCGGCCAGTTCACTTTGTCGACGGCGCTGGCCGGTAACGATCTTGCGACCTTCCCCGATTTTCCCGCCGAAATCCGCGCTCCGCAGGGCACGACGTTCGGGGTCTCGGCGTTTCAGATCAACTTCGGCTCGACCGCGATCGAAACCGCCGGCGACCAGCCCGATGTGCTCATCGCAATGAACCCGGCGGCGTTAAAGGTAAACGTCGACAGCTTGCGCGAAGGCGGCCTGATCATCGCCGACGAAGGCGAATTCACCGCACGCAACCTGACCAAGGCCGGCTACGACGCCAACCCGCTCCAGGACGGCAGCCTCGCCAAATGGCAGCTGGTCGGTTTCAATATCTCGCAGCTCACTCTCGACGCAGTGAAGCCCTACGGCCTGGGCAACAAGGAAGCGCTGCGCTGCAAGAACATGTGGACGCTGGGCCTCGCGCTGTGGATGTTCGACCGCGACCGCCAGCCGATCGTCGACTGGCTCAAGACCAAGTTCGCCAAGGCGCCGGAACTTGCCGAAGCCAATATCGCCGCGCTCAACGCCGGCCACGCTTATGGCGAAACCGTCGAAATCGGCGGGGTTCACCGGCACCACGTCGCCGCCGCGCCCGCCGAACCCGGCCTCTACCGCACCGTCACCGGGGCCGAAGCGCTGGCCCTCGGGCTGGTTGCCGGCTGCCAGCTTGCCGGGCTCAAGATGTTCTTCGGCGGCTATCCGATAACCCCCGCTTCGGCGCTGCTCCACCACCTGTCCCGCCTCAAGGAATATGGCATCACCACCTTCCAGGCGGAGGATGAGATTGCGGCGATCTGCTCGGCGATCGGCGCCAGCTACGCCGGGCAGCTTGGCATCACCTCCTCGTCGGGGCCGGGAATCGCGCTCAAGACCGAAGCCATGGGTCTGGCAGTGATGACCGAACTGCCGCTGATCATCGTCAATTCGCAGCGTGGCGGGCCCTCGACCGGCCTGCCGACCAAGACCGAGCAGTCGGACCTCTATCAGGCGGTTTACGGCCGCAACGGCGACACCCCGATCCCGGTCATCGCCGCGCGCTCGCCCTCGGACGCCTTCGATTGCGCGATCGAAGCGTGCCGCATCGCCACGCAATATATGACCCCGGTGATCCTGCTCACCGACGGCTATATCGCCAATGCCGCCGAACCGTGGCGAGTGCCGGATATGAACGGTTATGCGCCGTTCCCGGTGACCTTCTTCGAAACGCCGCCGGCGGAAGGCGAGGGGGTGATGCCCTACGCCCGCGGCGACCGCCTTGCCCGGCCGTGGATCAAGCCGGGAACGCCCGGGCTCGAACATCGCATCGGGGGCATCGAAAAGCAGCCCGGCACCGGCAACATCGATTATTCGCCCGGCGCTCATCAGGAAATGACCGACACTCGCGCCGCCAAGGTGCTCGGGGTCGCCAATTCGATCCCCGATCAGGACGTCTGCCTCGGCCGCGAAGGGGCGGAACTGGCGGTGGTCGGCTGGGGCTCGACCTTCGGCCCGATCCATCAGGCGGTGCGCCGCGCCATCGCCAACGGGCAGGACGTCGCCCACGTCCATATCCGGCACATCTGGCCGATGCCCAAAAATATGTCTGTCCTACTCAAGGGCTTCAAGCATATCCTCGTCCCCGAATTGAACATGGGCCAACTCAAGACCGTGCTTCGCGACCAGTTCCTCGTCGACGCGCAGCCGTTGACCAAGGTCAGCGGCCAGCCGTTCCAGATCGTTGAGATCGCGGCGGCGATCGATGCCGCCCTTACCGCCGACTCGCGCGCGCACATGGCACTGCCAACTTTGCCAACTTCCGCGGGGCCCGATCGATGAAACAGATCAACGTGTGGCCGATGCTGATCATGCTGATCGCGGTGCTGTTCATCATATTCTGGCTCGGTGGAGCGTTCAAATGAACGAAATGACGCCCGTCACCACCGCCAAGGACTGGGCTTCGGACCAGGAAGTACGCTGGTGCCCCGGCTGCGGCGACTATGCGGTTTTAAAAGCGGTTCAGCGCACCATGCCCGACCTCGGCGTGGCGCGCGAAAAGACCGTGTTCGTCAGCGGCATCGGCTGCTCCAGCCGCTTTCCCTATTACATGGCGACCTACGGCTTCCACACCATCCACGGTCGGGCGCCCGCCTTCGCCACGGGGATCAAGCTCGCCAATCCGGAACTCGACGTGTGGATCATCACCGGGGATGGCGACGCGCTCAGCATCGGCGGCAATCACACGATGCACGTCCTCCGCCGCAACCTCGATTGCCAGATCCTGCTGTTCAACAATGAAATCTACGGGCTGACCAAGGGCCAATATTCGCCGACCAGCCGCGTCGGAACGCGCTCGCCCTCGACCCCGTTCGGGTCGGTCGACCGGCCGGTGACACCGTGCATGTACGCGCTTGGCTCGGGCGCCCGCTTCATCGCGCGCGGCATCGACGTCCACAAAAGCCTGCCCGAAGTGCTCAAGGCGGCCCACGCTCACCGCGGCGCCAGCTTCGTCGAAATCTTCCAGAATTGCGTGGTTTATAATGACGACGTGTTCGCCAGCTTCACCGACCGCAGCGTCGCCAGCGATAACCAGCTGTGGCTCAAGGCCGGCGAAAAGATGCTGTTTGCCGGCGGTGCCAAGGGCCTTGCGCTCGACCTCGAACGGCTCGCGCTCAAGGTTGTCGAAGGCGACGATCCCGCGGTCATTGTCCACGACCCGAAGAACCGCGGCGTTGCAGCAATGCTGATCGAACTTCCGCAGGGTTTCCCGGTGGCGCTCGGCGTTGTTTACGAAGACCCCGCGCCGACCTTCGAAAGTGCGGTTCGCGAACAGAATGCCGCCGCTGCCTCGGGCAAGTCCCCCGACCTCCAGGCACTCGTCGCCAAGGGCCAGACCTGGCAGGTCGAAAAGGAGCCGCACAAGCTCTGACGTGCGCGGCCTGATTGGACAACATCACGCATACGCTTGCCGGCGCCTTGCTTGGCCAGATGGGGCTCAAGCGCCGTTCGCGCTTTGCCATGGCCGCCTGCCTGCTCGGCGCCAACGCGCCCGACATCGACGTGTTCGCACCGCTTGTACTGCCGGTGCAGAGCGTGTCGTTCCACCGCGGGCCGATCCACTCGGTCTTCGCCTTGCCGATCCTTGCGGCGGGCATCGTCGCCATCCTGTGGTTGGTCGATCGGTTCAAGCAGCGGGGTCCGGATATTGTGCCGTTCCGCGCTGGACCGTTGTTCGTCGTCGCATTCCTCGCCGTCCTGACGCACCCATTCCTCGACTGGCTGACGACCTACGCCATCGCCATCTTCTCCCCCGCCAGCTGGCGCTGGTATTCGGGCGACGCGATTTTCATCATCGACTGGGTTTACTGGCTGCTGATGGCGGTCGGCATCGCCTGGTCGGCGATCCGCTGGCGGCGCGACGGTGCGAGTCCGGGCCGGCCGGCGCAGATCGCGGGCCTGCTGATGCTCGGTTATATCGCCTTCAACCTCGGCGAGAGCGTCCGGGTCGAACGTGCCGCACAGGCGCAGCTGCGCGCCCGGGGAATCGTGCCGACGCTGGTCGTTGCAAGCCCCCCGCCGATCCAATTCTGGCGTCGCGCCGTTCTTTGGCGAAGCGCCGACCGTTTCGGCTCGGGCGCGTTCGACTTCGCGGATGGGCTGCGGATCGATCGGGCCAGCGAACCGCTCGGGCTCGACGATCCGCGCCTTGCCGCCGCCAAGGCCAGCGATGCCCACCTCCGCGCCTTTCTCGTCTGGTCGCGAATGCCGATTGTCGTCCGGCTCGACGGGCGCAGCTACCTTACCGACCAGCGCTTCTACAGCACCCAGCCGTCGCCCTTTGCGACCACCCTTCGGCGGATGATCCGGCGCAGCGCGTTCCTCATCCCGCTCGACAAGCCGGGGCCGAGTTCATAACTCTCAAACCATGAGCACGCGCGGCGAACATCTGTTGCGCGCAGACCGGGGTTTCGCCACCGGTGGCGGACGGCTTGCGCGCCTTGCGGCGCCCGCGCTTGCCGGCCTGCTCGATCGCATCGATCGCCGGCTGTTGCGCGGTGGGCTCGACATCAACTTGCCTGACGGATCGCGGCGTCGGCTGGGGTTCCGGGCACCGGGCGCTGAAGCGGTGCTTCACCTCAACAGCTGGGTTGCGGTGGTGCGGCTGGTCACTTCGGGTTCGGTCGGCTGGTACAAGGCATGGGCCTTGGGCGAATGGTCCAGCCGCGATCCGGTCGCCCTGTTCGAACTGTTTTCGGCCAATGCCGCGGCGCTTGGCGATACTGGCCGCGCCAAGGGCCCGTTCCGCTGGATCAATGCCTTTGCCCACCGCTTGCGCGACAATGCACCGCGCACGGCGGCCAAGAACATCGCCGCGCACTACGATCTGGGCAATGATTTCTATTCGGCCTGGCTCGATCCGACGATGACGTACAGCAGCGCTCGCTTCGCTGGTCCCGGCGAAGCGCTGGAACAAGCGCAGGCGCGCAAGATCGCGGCGTTGCTCGATCGGCTCCAGCTGCAGCCGGGCCAGCGGCTGCTGGAAATCGGCTGCGGCTGGGGCAGCCTTGCAATCGCCGCGGCGAAGCGCGGGGTGGAGGTCGTCGGGCTGACCTTGTCGCGGGAGCAAAAGGCCTGGGCCGAAGCCCGGATTGCCGCCGCGGGCCTGGGCGAAATGGTCGAAATCCGGCTTCAGGACTACCGCGATACGAACGAGGCTTTCGACGCCATCGCGTCGGTCGAAATGGTCGAGGCGGTCGGTCAGCGCTGGTGGCCCGCCTATCTCGACTGCATCGCTCGCAATCTGCGCCCCGGCGGTCGGGCGGCGCTTCAGTTCATCGCCATGGGGCATGACCTGTTCGATCATTATGCGCGCAGCCCCGACTTCATCCAGACCTACATCTTTCCCGGCGGAATGTTGCTTGATGAGCAGCGCTTTTCGGCCCTGGCCCGCGAACGCGGCCTGGGTTGGGACGATCGCGACGGTTTTGCCCCCGATTATGCCGAAACGCTCATGCGCTGGCGTCAGCGCTACGACGAAGCCGTCGCCCGCGGCGAACTGGCCGGCTTCGGCGCGCCCTTCCACCAGCTGTGGCGATATTACCTGATGTATTGCGAAGGGGGTTTTCGCGGCGGCGCGCTCGACGTTGCGCAAGTGACCATGACCACGGCGTGACCCGTCGGCGTTACGGTCCTTGGACGGTATCGCGGAGCATGCGCTCAACCGGTTCGTTGAGGGTGCCTATCCCAACGGAGCGAATGACATGGCTGACCTGACCCTTGACGATATTTCCGAAAAGATGCGCGACATCGACTTCGCGATGCTGAGCACGCGCACTTCAAGCGGCGCCATCGCCTCGCGCCCGATGAGCAACAATCGCCAGGTCGATTATGACGGCGACAATTACTTCTTCACCAACGCCGACACTGGGTCGGTCAAGGATATCGGCAACGATCCTAGCGTCGGCCTGGCCTATCAGTCGAAATCGGGCGCGCTTGGCATGAAGCCGTTCTTCATCGCGGTCGAAGGCACGGCTGAGCTCATTCAGGACAAGGCCGAATTGGCCAGGCATTGGACCAAGGATCTCAACGATTGGTTCAAGCAAGGCGTCGACACGCCGGGCCTGACGCTGATCAAGGTCCACGCCGACCGCCTCCATTATTGGGACGGCTATGACCAGGGTGAAATCCAGCTGGCCGAGCAGCGCGCACTCGCCGGCTAGGCGTCGACCCGCATCGTTTCGCCGGTTGCGGCGCCGCTCAGCAGGCGGTCGACGATCGCCTTGGCGACCGTTTCCGGCGGCTTGACGCTGGCCGCTTCCTCGCCGGGAAAAGCGCGCGCGCGCATCTGCGTCCGAGTCGCTCCCGGATCGACGACATGGACGCGGATCCGGCCAGTGTGCGCGGTCTCGTCGGCATAAGCGCCAAGCAAGGTGTCGAGCGCGGCCTTGGACGAGCCATAGGCGCCCCAGAACGCGCGGGGCGCGGCACCGACCGATGACGTCAGCCCGACAACTTCCGCTTGCGGCGCCTTGCGCAGCAGCGGGTCGAACGCCGCCAGCATGGCCTGGGGCGCGAGCAGGTTGATGCTCAGCAGCCGCGAATATTCCTTGGGGTCGATGTCCTGGACTGGAGTCAGCGAGCCGAGCATGGCCGCGTTCAGCACCAGGATGTCGAGCTGACCCCAGCGTTCCGCCACCGCTCCGGCCAGCTTGCCGATGCTTTCGCCCTCTGTCAGGTCGAGCGGGGCGATGGTCGCGGTTCCTCCAGCCTCGTGAATCCGCTCCTCGATCGCTTCGAGAGCGCTTGATGTGCGGGCGACAAGAAGGACGTGCGCGCCGGCCGCTGCCAGCGCTTCCGCGGTCGCCGCGCCAATGCCGCGCGACGCGCCCGTAATCAGTGCGAGCTTTCCTTCGAATGGCTTGGGTTCGGTCATCGTGCCGCCACTAGCGGCTTAGCGGCTCGCCACAAGTGACAGCGCGGCGGCGCCGTCCTTTTCGCTCAGGTCGGTCAGGCTGGTCGGGTAAGCGCCCGTAAAGCAGGCATCGCAGCGCTGCGGCTGGCTATCGTCGCGCTGATCGCCAAGCGCACGGTAAAGGCCATCGATCGAGATGAAGGCCAGGCTGTCGGCGTGGATGTAGTCGCGCATTTGTTCGACGTTCATTTGCGCGGCGAGCAGTTTGGCGCGCTCCGGCGTGTCGACTCCGTAAAAGCAGCTGTGGCGGGTGGGCGGCGAGGCGATCCGCATGTGGACTTCGCGCGCTCCGGCATCGCGCATCATCTGCACCAGCTTGACCGAAGTCGTGCCGCGAACGATCGAATCGTCGATCAGAACGATCTTTTTGCCGGCGACCAGCGCCGAATTGGCGTTGTGCTTGAGCTTCACGCCAAGGTGCCGGACTTCCTGGCTCGGCTGGATGAAGGTCCGCCCGACATAGTGCGACCGGATGATCCCAAGTTCGAACGGAATGCCCGATTCCTGGCTGAAGCCAATCGCTGCCGGCACGCCGCTGTCGGGCACGGGCACGACATAATCCGCCTCGACCGGTGCTTCGCGGGCCAGTTCGGCACCAATGCCCTTGCGCACTTCATAGACCGAAACGCCCTCGGCAATGCTGTCAGGGCGCGAAAAATAGACATGTTCGAAAATGCACGGACGCGGCGCCGCCTTGGGGAACGGGCGAAAGGACCGGATCCCGCCGTCATTGACCAGCACCAGTTCACCCGGCTCGACATCGCGCAGGAAGCTTGCGCCGATAACGTCGAGAGCGACGGTCTCGCTTGCAAAAATCGTCGCTTCGCCAAGCTTGCCCATCACCAGCGGCCGAATGCCGAGCGGATCGCGGCAGGCGACCAGGCCATCGTCGGTCAGGACGACTAGCGAGTAAGCGCCTTCGACCTGTTTCAGCGCGTCGGTCAGGCGGTCGAGCGTGGTGGTGCAAGCCGACGTCGCGACGAGGTGGATGATGACTTCGGTGTCGCTCGTCGACTGGAAGATCGAGCCGCGCCGGTTCAGCGTCCGGCGGACCTTCATCGCGTTCGACAGATTGCCGTTGTGGGCTACCGCGAAGCCGCCCTCGGCAAGCTCGGCATAGAGCGGCTGGACGTTGCGCAGAGCGGTTTCGCCGGTGGTCGAATAGCGGACGTGGCCAATCGCGGCGCGGCCAGCGAGCCGGCGAATGATGTCGTCGCGGTCGAAATTGCCGGCGACGTGGCCCATCGCCCGGTGCGAATGGAAGTGCTTGCCGTCGAAGCTGGTGATGCCGGCCGCTTCCTGCCCGCGGTGCTGAAGGGCGTGAAGGCCGAGCGCGACGAAGCCCGAAGCATTTTCGGCGCCCCAGATTCCGAATACGCCGCACTCCTCGCGCAGCTTGTCGTCATCAAGTCCGAAATCGAACGGATTGGTCGTCAGCATCGCTTTGGGTCCCGCCGCTTCTAGCGTTCCCGCGATATAGGCGCCGTGCCTGGCTTTGTCGCCCCCGCGACGAGTGATTATGAAATATTCGCGCGCTAGCTGTGGAACAGATTGGGGTAGCGGCGCTTCAGCGCGGCAACCTTCGGCCGATCGTTGATCACGATGTACGGATAATAAGGATTCTTGCGGGCGAAGTCCTGGTGGTAAGCCTCCGCCGGGTAGAAATTTCCGCGTTCGATGCGGGTCGCGATTGGTGACTTGTATGCGTGACCGGCGTTAAGCCCGGCGATGAACGTCTTGGCTTGCGCCGCCTGGCTGGCGTTTTGCGGAAAGATCGCGCTGCGATAGCTCGAACCGGTATCCGGTCCTTGACGGTTCACCTGCGTCGGATCGTGGGCGACAACGAAGAACACCTGGAGCAATTGGGCATAGCTGACCTGGCGCGGATCGTAGGTAATCCGCACTGCCTCCGCATGGCCAGAACCGGAAGCTTCGTAGCGCGCGTTGGCAGCGCTTCCGCCAGCATAGCCGGAAACGACGTCGCTGACGCCTGTCACATGCTCGAAGACGGTTTCCATGCCCCAGAAACAGCCGCCGGCAAGAACCGCGGTGTCCGCCTGCGCAGGGCTTGCGCCCGCCGTGATGGCCGTTGCCCCGGCAATGCCGAGAATGATCGTCTTCATGCTCATCTCCACTTCGCATCATTATACGTTGGGGAGTGAACAGCGGATGCATGACATGGCCCCGCTTGTCGGGCCCAAGGTTGCACAATAGGACGGTACTGACACGGAGGTAAGCTCGAATGCCGATCTACAAGGCGCCCGTAACCGATACTCGCTTCATCCTCGACCAGGTGCTCGGGCTGGGGCGTTACGCCAACCTTCCCGGCTTCGCCAATGCGACCCCCGACCTGGTTGACGCCATCCTCGAGGAGGCCGCGCGGTTTTGCGAGCAGGTGCTGCAGCCGCTGAACAAGGTTGGCGACGAAATCGGCTGCAAGCGCAACGACGACGGATCGGTGACGACGCCGCCGGGCTTCAAGGACGCGTACGACCAGTTTTGCTCGGGCGGCTGGCCGACTTTGACGGCGCCCGAGGAATATGGCGGGCAGGGGCTGCCGCAAGTGATCGGCACCGCGATCGGCGAATATGTGCTGTCCGCAAACCACAGTTTCGAAATGTACCAGGGCCTGACCAGTGGAGCGATCGCCTCGCTGCTGGTCAAGGCCGACGACGCGATCAAGCAGACTTACGTGCCCAAGATGGTCACCGGCCAATGGACCGGCACCATGAACCTGACCGAGCCGCATTGCGGGACCGACCTTGGCCTGTTGAAAACCCGCGCCGAGCCCGATGCCGACGGCAGCTATGCGATTACCGGCACCAAGATCTTCATTTCCTCCGGCGAACACGATCTGGCCGAAAACATCATTCACCTGGTGCTTGCCAAGATCACTGGCGCTCCTGACACCGTCAAAGGCATCTCGCTGTTCGTGGTGCCCAAGTTCCTGGTCAATCCGGACGGCACTCTTGGCGAGCGCAATGCCGTCGCGTGCGGCGCGCTGGAACGGAAAATGGGCATCCACGGCAACGCCACCTGCGTGATGAACTATGACGGCGCCAGAGGATGGCTGGTGGGCGAGCCCGAAAAGGGCCTGCAAGCCATGTTCATCATGATGAACGCCGCGCGGCTGGGCGTTGGGCTGCAGGGCCTGGCGCAAGGCGAAGTCGCCTATCAGAACGCGGTCGCTTACGCCCGCGACCGCCGCCAGGGCCGAGCGCTTAATCAGGACGCTCGCGAGGAGGGCGCTCGCGCCGACCCGATTATCGTCCACCCCGATGTCCGCCGGATGCTGATGGAAGCCAAAGCGTGGAACGAGGGGGGCCGGGCGCTGGTGCTGTGGGGATCGCTTCAAGTCGACCTGATGCGCAAGTCGCCCGACGACAGCGAACGCCAGCGCTCCGAAGACCTGCTCGGCCTGCTGACCCCGGTGATCAAGGGCTATTTGACCGACAAGGGATTCGCTGCCGCGGTCAACGCCCAGCAGGTCCTCGGCGGCCATGGCTACATCCGCGAACATGGCGTCGAACAATTTGTGCGCGATGCCCGGATCGCGCAAATTTACGAAGGCACTAATGGCATTCAGGCGATGGACCTGGTCGGCCGCAAGCTGCCCAAGGATGGGGGCCGCGCAATCCGGCTGTTCCTCGAAATCCTGGCCAGCGACATTGCGGAAGCCAAAGGGGACGGCGACCCTGCGGGTGTCGCGGCAGCCCTGGAACCGGCCGTTCAGGATCTGCAGTCGGCGACGATGTGGTTCGTTCAAAACGCACTGGCCAACCCGGACAACGCCGGCGCTGGCGCCTATGCCTATATGGAATTGATGGGGTTGGTCAGTCTTGGCTGGATGTGGCTGAAGATGGCGCGCGCATCGTCAGCTGCGATCAGCGACGGCACCGATGACAAACCTTTCCACGAAGCCAAGCTGACCACCGCCAGTTTCTACGCCCAGCGCGAATTGCCGGCATCGACCTCATTGCGCCGCAAGATCGAGGCTGGTGCCGACGCCTTGATTAAACTGCCGGCTGAGGCTTTCTAAAAGGCCTGCAGCTGATCTGTTCATCCCCCCGCAAGCGTCTCACGGAAAGTTCATAAGGCGTTCACCAAGGGTGCGATGAATCGAGCCGTCACCGCGACGAAAGCAGGACATGCGGACGAACGCTGGGCGTTGGTGTCTCTGAAATGGCTCTGCGGAGTCCATCAAGGAGTATCAGTGATGAAAACCACCATTAAACTACTTGCCGGTGCCGCCGGTTTTGCGGCGCTTGCCGCCGCCACGCCAGCGACCGCGCAGACGGCTTATCCTTATGGCTACAGCCAGCCGGTCAGCGCCTACGGTTATGCGCAGCCGGTCAGCGCCTACGGTTACGCCCAGCCCTATGGCACGGCGCGGACCTACGGCACGCAGCCTTATGGCTATTCGAACTACGCCTATGGCCAGAACACCAGCATTGCGCAGCAGCAGTGCAGCGCGGCCGTGCAGAACCGGCTTGCCAACCGCCAGAGCATCGGCGGCATCATCGGTGCAGTGCTCGGCGTCCAGACCAGCGGCCGAGTCCTCGGAGTGACCAGCATTCAGCCGCGCCGTAATGGCATCACCCGGGTCCACGGCCTCGCCAGCAGCGGTCGCTATGCGTCCAACGCCTATAGCCCGTACGGGGTCGGCGCTTACGGTGCGCTCGGCTACAACTCGATGGCTGCGGCCGACCTGTCGTTCAGGTGCGACGTCGATTATCGCGGTTATGTCCGCGATATCCGGGTCAACCGTCGATAACCGACCATCGGCAATTGAAAAGGGAAGCGCCGGCGATTCGTCGGCGCTTCTTTTTTGCGTGGCGTGACAAGACACATGAGGTTCAGTTGCAACCTGAAATAAACTTCGGGACAAGCGGTGCGTTGAAGCGCCAGGCGGGCGTTCCCCGCACACGGGAGAAATTGACAGGATGAAACAGCTTCGGAGCGGCGCAATGCCGCTGAAGGCCCTTCGTGGCCTCGTACTTGGTGCCGCCGCTACGGCTGTCGCCCTACCGCTTGCGTCCGCTGTGGCGCCAGCGCCCGCGGCGGCGCAGCCGGGCGCCTTCGGACCCCGCTGGTTTACGCCTTCATCGGGTACCGCCGCGCAGCAGTTGATCCAGCTCCTTGCCACTTCGCAGGCCGACGGGATCAACCCGCGCCGCTACAATGTCCGCGGGCTGACCCGCGCGGTGCAGGATGCGCGCACCGGTAACCCGGCGGCGATCCAGCGCGCCGAGGGCATGCTCAATTCAGCATTGGTCGCCTACGCCCGCGATCTGCGTCACGATCCCAACGTCGGCGTGATCTACGTCGATCCCGAACTGCGTCCGTCGGCAATGTCCGAACGCGACTTGTTCGCTCAGGCCGCGGCCGCCCCGTCGCTGGCCGATTACGTGACGAAAATCGGATGGATGAACCCGATCTACGGCCAGCTGCGCCAGGCGATCGCCGCGCATATCTACCGCAGCGAAGCCCAACGGCGATTGCTGACGATCAATTTGGAGCGGGCGCGAGCACTGCCGGCCGGCACCGGTCGCTACGTCGTCGTTAATCCGCCCGCGGCGCGGCTTTACATGTACGAGAACGGCCAGGTGGTGGATTCGATGCGGGTGGTCGCCGGACGGCCTGACGCGATCGCGCAAAC
>JBDSGQ010000029.1:0-10179 GCA_039918915.1 Sphingomicrobium sp. | reverse complement strand
CCCCACGGTCATCGCGTTGACCAGGATATTGCCGTCATAGGCGGCGTCGAAATTGACCTCGCCGCCAACCGTCGGCACGCCGACGCAATTGCCATAGCCGCCGATCCCCGCGACCACCCCGGCCAGCAGATGCCGCGTCTTGGGATGATCGGGCCGCCCGAAGCGAAGTGCGTTGAGGTTGGCGACCGGCCGCGCGCCCATTGTGAACACGTCGCGCAGGATGCCCCCGACCCCCGTCGCCGCGCCCTGATAGGGCTCGATGTAGGACGGGTGGTTATGGCTCTCCATCTTGAAGATTGCCGCATCGCCGTCGCCGATGTCGATCACCCCGGCATTCTCGCCCGGTCCGCAAATCACCCACGGCGCTTCGGTTGGCAGCTTCTTCAAATGCAATCGCGACGATTTGTATGAACAATGTTCCGACCACATCACCGAGAAAATACCGAGCTCAAGGAGGTTGGGCGCGCGGCCCATGGCCTTCAGGATCCGCTGATATTCTTCGGGATTGAGGCCGTGTTCGGCAACGGCTTCCGGAGTGACCGCGTGTGAGCGCGAAGCGTTTGAGGACATGGCGCGGCTCCTAGCCGCCCGACGCTCGCAATCCTAGACGTCGCGCCGCGCGAACTTTTCGCCCGACCAGATGAAGGTCTGGGGCCGGCCGTCGCGGAAATCGGCAAAGGCTGCCCGTTCGGGGGTCCAGCTTTCCGCGCCGACGCGCCACAGATTTGGTCCGGCTGGAAACAGCGGCAATTCGGTGCCGATCCACAGCCTGCCGCTGCGTTCGACGATATCGTGCGTGCCGAACCAGGGGCTGGGGTTAGAATAGCGCCCGGCCAATTTGGCAAGGTCCGGGTTGGACGGCGGGATCGGTGCCGAAGTCCCGGCGCGCACATAAGACAGCGGGCCCCAGCTGGCGCCGCCGATAATCCCGCCGCGCCGCTCGAACATCAGGCTGAACGCACGGAAAGCGGGATGGCCGGTTCGAAAGATGTCGCCTCCCGCCGGAAGCAGCGGCGCCGACCGGCCATTGGCAATGATCGTCAGGGTTGGTCCGAAACGAACGTCGAAGCTTCCTGCCGGCCCGTTGAAACGGCCGGAATAAGCGGCGGCATGGGTCAGTTGCAGCGCTGGAGGTGGCGGCTGAGGAAGCGGTTTGCCGGCCAGCGCGGCGGTCAGCGCATCGACTGCGAACAGGGTCACCAGGCGCGGGCGATATTCGGCGAGATAGCCGATGTTCGCGCTTGCGAAAGCGCCAACCCCGCTCGCCACATCGACGTGCAGGGACGACGAGAAACTGACCATTCCGCCGGTGTGGTGGAGATAGGAGCGGCCGCCGTTGGCGACGTGCATCACGCCATTCCCGTAATTCATTCCCGGCGTATCGCTCGGCACTCCGTGAGTGACGAAGGCGCGGGCGAGGGCGGGGGGCAGGCCAAGTCCGCCGCGGCCCTGGACCGCATCAGCCAGCGACCGCATGAATCGGTTCATGTCACTGGCGGTGGAAGCAACATTGCCGTCGGCCAGCGTGGCTTCGACCCAGGTTGCGGGCTCAAGCGGGATGCCGGGCACGAACGGGCCATGGTCCGCCGGCTCGTAACCAACCGCGAACCGGCCGCGGTCCGAATCGACGATCGCACCGAGCGTTTCGGCCATTCCCAGCGGCCCGAACAGCCGCGTGGCGAGCAATTCCGCGAGCGGCTTGCCGCCAATCTTTTCGGCGAGCTTGCCGAGAATCGCATAGCCGGTGTTCGAATAATGCCAATGGTCTCCGGGCGCGTAGGCGGTCCACAATCCGCCGGGGGGATCAAGCGGCGGATCGGAAGCAAGGCCGGCGACATGGTCGAGCAAGTGCTGGACCGTGATGATATTGCCCGCGGGAAGCGCAATATTGGGCAGCAGATTGCTGATCCGGTCGCCGAAGCTGAAGCGCCCCTCGGCGGCCAGCTGTTGGAGCAGCGCGGCGTTCATCATCTTGCTGATCGAGCCGATTTGGAACAGCGTGCGGTTGCCGATCGGAACCTGCGACGCAAGATCGGCCACGCCGACGTTCAAGACTTCGCTGCGGCCGCCGGGAAAGCTGAGGCCGATCGTCATGCCCGGCAAGCCGAGCGTCCGCCGGTGCGCCTCGGCATAAGCGCCGATGGCGGTGATTGCCGCGGCGACGGACGCAGCGTGCTGAGCGCGCGCCGAAGCAGGCAGCTGAAGCGCAACGGCGGCGCTCAGCGCGCTGCCGGTAAAGGCGCGTCGGCTAAGGAGCATGGGCAGGTCCATGGGGCCGCGGTGTGATGGCCGCGGCCCCAGAGTCAATCGGTTGAGCGGGCGTCAGTCGCTTAAGCGCTGCAGCTCTGGCCCTTGTACGTGATCGACGAGCCCTTGGGGTCGCCGGTCAAGTCGGTGCCGACGGTCACTGGCGTGCCGACATCGCCGGGCGATGCTTTGACGTGCGCGCTGCCGTCGGACATCCAGTCGACGTAGACCAGCTTGTTGTCCTTGCAGCGATACGATTTGCTGGACGCGATCGATGGCGGCAGGACGACCGGCTGAGCGGTCGCGGCATTGGTTTCATTATCGTCGGGCGGGCCGCTGACGATCGTGTGATTTTCCTTATTGCAGCCGGCTAACGCAGCGGCGGCAACGAGCGCGAGGATCATGGGGGTGCGAATCATGACCGCCCATTTGCTGTCGCGGCGTGAACCGTCAAGAGGCAGGCGCTTGCATATTGTCGACGTGGCCCATAGCTTCTGCGACCAATAATGCCCTATCAGGCCGGCACCAGCGCTCAGCGCATTCGTATCGGGCTCAGCGGCTTGGCTGTCGCCTTCCTCGTCGTGCTGCTTGCTTCCGCGATTAACCGCGCGAGCCGCGACGACGTCAGCAATGCCAGCCAGCAAGCGACGAGCAACGAGCCTAATGAGCCGCTTGCCGAACTTGGCGTCGCCCCCGGCGCGTCCGACACCGCGAACAACAGCGCTTCCAGGAAATGATTTTCGCGCGGGCGCGCGCGATGCTGCTCGGACTGGCCGCGCTGCTCGCTGCGGGAGTGCTAGTCTGGTCGTTGCGCGCTCCGCCGCCGGCGGTGGAGCGGCCCCGGCTGTTGCTGCTGACCAGCCTGCCATTGATGTTCGGCGAAAGCGTTTCGCTGGACGGAAACGGATCTCCCGCAATGAGCGCACTGCAATCGCGTTATCGAGTCGTGCCGATCAGCGTCACCAGCCAAAACGAGCTGGCGAAGGGCCGGCTCCTGCTGATGGCGCAGCCGCTGGCACAGCCGGCGGAAGACCTGGTTGCGCTCGACGCCTGGGTCCGGGGCGGAGGGAGACTGTTGCTTCTCGCCGACCCGCTGCTCGAATGGCCAAGCAAGCGCCCGCTGGGGGATCCGCTACGGCCGCCGCCGATGTTCATGGACACGGGCCTGCTCGCCCATTGGGGTCTGCGTCTCGACGCGCCCGACAAACCTGGGCCCGTTGCTTTGGGCGGCGCTCATGAGTCCATCGTGTTTTTGTCACCTGGCCGGCTGGTGTCGACCAATCCCGACTGTCAGCTTTCGCGGGCAAACATCTTGGCCGATTGCAGGATTGGACAAGGAAGGGCGACAATTATCGCCGACGCCGATTTCCTGCACCCCGAATTCGACGAACCAGCCTCGCACAACCTCGAGGCGGTGCTTGGTGAACTCGATTCGCTTAATCGCTGATTCGACGATTCACAGGCTTATCCACAGGGTTGACCACATAGAACGAGGCAAGAACGTTGCCAGTTTGGGCAAGATTTCAGACGCTAATTCCCCTCTTGCGACCATGGATTCCCGTAAAATCCCATAAAAACCCGTTGTATCCCGTGAGCTGTTGAGTTACCAACAGAGGCTGTAGCGCGGGGGGCTATCCCTTTTCAGATCGAACCGCGGGACGTGCGTGACGATGCACGATTCCCGGAACGAACCCTCGCGCGCTGCGAACGGGGAGTGGTCGTGGCGCTTGAGCATCTGTTCCAGGGCAGCGCGCTGAACGCGGTCGATGCAAAGGGCCGCGTCTCCATTCCCGCATTCCTGCGCGGCGTGATCGAACGTCGCGGCGATGCCCGCACCATCATCCTCGCCAAGCACGAAGCGTTCCCGGCCTTGAGCGCCTACGACCCCGCATACGCGGCGCTGAAGCATGCCAAGCTCGAACGCCTGCTCGAAAAGGAAGAAACCGGCCCCGACGCACAGCTCGATTACCAGCAGCGCAACTTGATGGCCTTCGCCGCGACCGAGGAAGTGCCATACGACAGTTCGGGCCGGATCCTGTTTCCGCCGATGATGCGCCGCAAGGGGCAGATCGGCGACGTTGCACTGTTCCTCGGCACTGGCGAGACGTTCCAGATCTGGAACCCGCAGCTGCTGCTCGACGATCCCCGGATTCCCAACGACCTCAAGGACATCGCCCGCTTCCGCCTCGACGAACGGGGTGGCTCGGCATGACCGGCACCGGTGCACGAATTGCCCCTCATGTTCCGGTGCTGGTCGACCAGGTGATTGCCGCGCTTGCGCTCCACGCCGAAGACACCGCCGTCGACGGCACCTTCGGCGCCGGCGGCTACACGCGCGCCATGCTTTGTGCGGGGGCGGGACGAGTGATCGGGTTCGACCGCGATCCGGATGCGATCGAGGCTGGCCCGTCGCTCGTCCCGGACGCGCGGCTGACGCTAGTCGAGGAGCGCTTCAGCCAGATGGACGAGGCGCTGGCCGAGCGCGGCCTTGGCCAGGTCGACGCTATTGCGCTCGACATCGGCGTCAGCTCGATGCAGCTCGATCGCTCCGAACGCGGCTTTTCATTCCAGGCCGACGGACCGCTCGACATGCGGATGAGCAAGTCGGGCCTGACGGCCGCTGAATTCCTCAATTCGGCCGACGAAGCCGACATTGCCCGAGTCCTGCGCGATTTTGGGGAGGAGCCGCGAGCCCGCGCCATCGCTCGCGCCATCGTCGCCGCACGGCCCGTCGAACGGACTGCCGAGCTGGCTGCGATCGTGCGCCGCGCCGCCGGCTTCCGCCCTGGCCAGAAGAGCGATCCGGCGACCCGCACGTTCCAGGCGATCCGAATTCATCTCAACGCCGAACTCGACGAGCTCGAGCAAGGGCTGGAAGCTGCGGAACGCGCCTTGAAACCTGGCGGCCGACTTGCCGTCGTGACCTTCCACAGCCTCGAAGACCGCATCGTCAAGCGCTTCCTGCGCGAGCGCAGCGGGGCGACCCCGGCCGGATCGCGCCATCGCCCGGTGCTGGCCGATCCGCATCCGCCGACCTTTGAACAGGTCGCCAAACCGGTTTCGCCGACCGAGCGCGAACTCGGCACCAATCCGCGTGCTCGCTCGGCCCGCTTGCGGAGCGCGGTCCGCACTGCGGCGCCGGCATGGAAGGGAAGGATGCAATGAGCGGCCGTCGAAGCTTCCGTTCGATCGTCATGGTTGCCAGCTGCGCAAGTGCGGCGCTGGGATGTTACCTGGTGTCACTGCGCGTCGCTTCGGAACGCGCCGCGCTGGAAGACGTGGAGACCCGGATCGTGCTTCAGCAGCGCGAGCTGCGAGTGCTCCAGACCGAAATCGGAACGCGTGGCCGGCTTGCTCAACTCGAACGCTGGAACGTCAAGGTGCTGGCGTTGTCGGCGCCGGCGGCGGACCAGTTCCTGCAGGGAAGTTTCGAGCTGGCACGCCTTGCACGCCCTGAACATAAGGTCGATTTTCAGGAACCCGTGGTCCTTGCTTCGGCACCCGCGCCTGAACCCCGGTTGGCGACGCCGGCCGCGCCTGCGGCCGGGGATTCGGAAGGCTCCGCTGCGGCGCCCAGTCAATTGCTTCATCAGGCAAGTTTGAAAACCGAGACGCGCGAGGTCCCGGTAAGGACAGTCGAGCAAATGCCCCGCCCGATCGCCCAAAAATCCACGGACCAGCCGGTTACGGCGGCGAAGCCGGTTAAGAAGCCGTCCGTGGACATGCCGGGCCTCGCGGCCGCCAAATCGGTTGCCAAGAAAATGGTGGATAAGCCGCTTCTGCCCGTCGCCAAACCGGTGACAAAGCCGGTGAGGATTGCGAAGAACGATCCGCTTGCTCCCTTGCCCGGCAAGCGGCCCGACAAGCATAGGGATGCCACACCGATCCGATGAACGCGCCAACGCCCGCTCTCGTCGCTTCCCGGCCCGAGCGGCTCCAACTGGTCGGGCAACGGCGGCAGACACTTGCCATCATTCACCAGCGGCTGATGTTCGGGATGCTGGTCTACGCTGGCATCGTGACGCTGATCGTGATGCGGATCCTGTGGCTTGCGGCATTTGGCGATCACGCCGGCCGCAAGGTGGGGCTGCTGGCACTGGTTCCGGAGCGCGGTGACATCGTCGACCGCGATGGCGCGCCGCTGGCGCGGACCATCGACGCCTGGACCATCGCCCTTCATCCAGGAAAAGTGATCGGCGACAAGCTGGCCCTCGCGCGGCAACTCGCGCAGCTCATGCCCGAACGCAGCGAAGATCAATATTTCGCGCTGCTCCGTTCCGGCAAGCCGTTCTTCTACCTTCGGCGGCGGGCATCGCCGGCACTGGTTCAGGCCGTCAACGCCCTCGGCGAACCGGGCCTTGCGCTGCAGGCGGAGCCCGACCGGCTCTATCCGCAAACCAGCCTCGCGGCGCATGTCATCGGGTTCACGGACATCGACGGCCGTGGTGCCGCCGGCGCCGAGCGGGCATTCGATTCCTATTTGACCGATCCGCGCACTCGCGGAACCCCGCTGGCGCTGTCGATATCGAGCAAGGTCCAGCAGGCGCTGGAGGCCGAGTTGGAGCAGGCCAGGACGCGGTTCTCCGCGATCGGCGCTGCCGGCGTCGTGATGGACCTTCGCACCGGCGAAATCCTGGCGATGACTTCATTGCCCGACTTCAACCCCAACGCCGCCGGTCAGGGGACGCCCGAACAGATGTTCAATCGCGCCACTCTCGGCGTGTTCGAACTGGGCTCGACCTTCAAGCCGTTCACGCTGGCGATGGCCATGGATTCCGGAGTCGTTTCGGGGCCTGGACAGATCTACAATTGCCCCCAGGTCCTGCCCGCCTACGGCCATTTGGTCCACGACACCCATCCCTTCGGCCGGCAATGTTCGGTGGCCGAGATCATGATGGAAAGTTCGAACATCGGCATGGCCCAGATGGCCGATCACCTCGGAATTCGGCGCCAGAAAGCCTGGCTCAAGAAGATGGGCTTTCTGGACAAGGAGCCGATCGAACTAAGGGAGCGCGGGCGGCCTTTGACTCCAGGTGCGCGGTGGGGGCCGTTCGAAACGATGACGATCGGCTTTGGCCAGGGCATTGCGGTTGCGCCGCTGCAGCTGGCGATGGGCTACGCGACCTTGTTCGACGGCGGCATCTATCATCCGCCAACGATCCTCAAAATCGGGCCTGGCCACCCGCTTCCCGCGGGTCGGCGAGTGTTCAGCGCCGACACCAGTTACCGCATGCGCGCACTGCTTCGGCTGGTGGTGATGAAGGGAACCGGCCGCAAGGCGGATGCGCCGGGCTATCGTGTTGGCGGCAAGACCGGCACCGCGCAAAAGCTGATCAACGGCCGCTACAGCCAGACTATCAACATCACCAGCTTCGCCGGTGTGTTCCCGATGGACGACCCGCGCTATGTGGTCGTGGTGATGCTCGACGAACCCAAATCCACGCCCGAAACCTACGGCTTCACAACCGCCGGCTGGAACGTCGCTCCAGTGGTCAGCCGGACTGTCAGCCGCATCGCGCCGATGCTTGGGGTCCTGCCGAATATGCACCGCGAGGCCAACATGGACGAGGTTCTGCCGTTTGTTCAGGAAGCCAAACCAGAACCCAAAAAGGACTGATCGGCGTGAACTTGCGGCAGCTCGCCGGGAGCGACAGCGATTGTGAAGTGACCGGCTTTGCGATCGACCACCGCAAGGTCGCGCCGGGCAGCATATTCGGAGCATTCCGCGGCGCGCTGTTCAGCGGCGAGGATTTCATCAGTCAGGCAATCGAGCGGGGCGCGATCGCGGTCGTTGCCCGTCCCGAAGCGCGGGTCGCCAAAGTCCTGTTGCTCGGCGATGCCGAACCCCGCCGGCTGTTCGCCGCGCTCGCCGCGAAATTCTACGGCCCCTATCCCGAAACCGTCGTTGCGGTGACGGGCACCAACGGCAAGACCTCGACCGTCGAAATGACCCGCCAGATCTGGCGCATGTCGGGCCATCGCTCGGCGTCGATTGGAACGCTTGGCGTGACCACTTCGGACGACCAGGTCAAAACCGGCCTGACCACGCCCGACATCGTCACCTTCCTGTCGAACATGGCGGGCCTGAAGCGGATGGGCATGACTCATGTCGCTTATGAAGCATCCAGCCACGGGCTCGACCAGCACCGCGCCGAGGGGATACCGCTGGCCGCCGCCGCCTTCACCAATTTCAGCCGCGATCACCTCGATTACCATCAGTCGATGGACGCTTATTTCGAAGCAAAGATGCGGCTGTTCGACGATCTGCTGCCGGTCGGCAGTCCGGCTGTCGTGTGGACCGACGACGCCAAGTCGGCGGAAGTGATCGAACGGCTCAAGCAGCGCGGTAACCCGGTGCTCACCGTGGGCCGGGAGGGCGAGACCATCCGCCTGGTCGAACAGACCCCAAGCGCGCTTGGCCAGACCCTGATGCTGGAGCACGTCGGCAAGCCGTATCGCCTCGCATTGCCGCTGATCGGCGCTTATCAGGCCGCCAATGTGCTCACCGCGGCGGGACTGGTGCTGGCTACGGGCGGGTCGTGGGCAACGACCTTTTCCGCGATGCAGCGAGTCGCTCCGGTCAGCGGGCGGCTCGAACGGGCAGTGATCAGCCGCGCCGGAGTCCCCGTTTATGTCGATTACGCCCACACCCCCGACGCGCTCGAAGCCGCGATCGCGGCGCTTAGACCCCATGTCGCAGCCGACAAGGGCGGGCGGCTGATCACATTGTTCGGCGCCGGTGGCGACCGTGATTCCGGCAAGCGCCCGCAAATGGGCGCAGTCGCAGCGCGCCTGTCGGACGTGGTGATCGTCACCGATGACAATCCGCGAAGCGAAGATCCGGCGATCATCCGGGCCGAAATCATGGCCGCGGCGCCCGCGGCGACCGAAGTCGCCGGGCGGCGCGAAGCGATCGTCCAGGCGATTGCGATGGCCCGCGCCGGCGACATCATCCTGCTGGCCGGCAAGGGCCACGAAACCGGCCAGATCATCGGTGACCGGGTGCTTCCGTTCGACGATGCTCTGGTCGCGCGGGAATGCGCGGCGTGACGGCGTTGTGGACCAGCGCCGAAATCGTGGCGGCAACCGGCGGCACCGCAAGCGCGTCGTTCGAAGTGGCCGGAGTGACCTTCGACAGCCGCGAAGTCGTCCCCGGAGACCTGTTCGTGGCGATGCCGGGAACGGCTCACGACGGCCATCAATTCGTCGCTGCGGCTTTCACTTCCGGCGCTTCGGGCGCGTTGGTGTCGCACCCGGTCGATGGCCCGCACGTGCTGGTCGGCGACGTGTTCGCAGCGCTCCAGGCGCTTGGCCGCGCGTCACGGACACGCAGTTCGGCACGGATCGTCGGAGTGACCGGATCGGTTGGCAAGACCAGCACCAAGGAAGCGCTTTACGCCGCGCTCGAACGCAACCGGCCGGGACGAGTCCATCGCTCGGTGAAAAGCTACAACAATCACACCGGCGTCCCGCTCAGCCTGGCGCGGATGCCGCGCGATGCCGAATATGCGGTGCTGGAAATGGGCATGAATAATGCCGGCGAAATCGCGGCGCTGACTCGGCAAGTCCGGCCGCACGTCGCGCTGATAACCGCCATTGCTCCGGCGCACATCGAAAACCTTGGCTCGGAAGAAGCCATTGCTGACGCCAAGGCGGAAATTTTCGAGGGGCTGGAGCCGGACGGCTCGGCGGTCATCCCCAATGACACGCCGTACCGCGACCGGCTGGTAAAAAGCGCTCGGCGGCATGCCGGGCAGATCGTGACCTTCGGCAGCGGCGACGCCGACGTACATGCGCTCCATGCGGTCAGCGCGGATAGCGGCGGAAGCCTGATCAGCGCCGGCTTGATCGACAGCGAACTGACCTTCACCATTTCGCAGCACGGTGAGCATTGGGTGACCAATGCGCTGGCGGTGCTGGCAACGGTCCGGG
>JBDSGQ010000028.1:0-29368 GCA_039918915.1 Sphingomicrobium sp. | reverse complement strand
TTTCACCTTGAATCTTAAAACGTCGATAATAATGGCTACCGGCGAATCAAAGATGGTTCATGCCAGATTTAGTACCGACCGCCGCCACCGCCACCGCCGCCGCCACCGCCGCCGCCGCCGCCGCCGCCACCGCCGCCGCCACCGCCGCCGCCGCCAAACATCCCTCGTGACGAGCTGGTGTTCTGGCTCGGCCTGGGCCCGAACGGGGGCGACCAGGATGACGAGGACGGCGTGATCGAAGTTGCGGACAGCGACGACGGCGACGTCGATGCGCCCGTGACCAGTGGCTCGGACCCGACCAACTGGGACCCGATCGACGTCAGCACGACGCCCTGACGCACTGGCGCTGGCCGCCCGCGGGTGAGCTTGCTAATCTTCGCGAATGGCTGATTCCGACCAATCGACGATCATCGACACGCCGTTCGAAGCTGCGCTTAGCGAGCGCTATCTGGTCTATGCGCTATCGACGATCACCGCGCGTTCGCTGCCGGACGTCCGCGACGGGTTGAAGCCCGTTCATCGCCGACTGCTGTGGGCGATGCGGTTGCTTCGTCTCGATCCGGCGTCAGCGTATAAGAAGTCGGCGCGCGTGGTCGGCGACGTCATCGGCAAATATCATCCGCACGGGGACCAGAGCGTCTATGATGCGATGGTTCGCCTCGCGCAGGATTTTGCGCTGCGTTACCCACTGGTCGACGGCCAGGGGAATTTCGGCAACATCGACGGCGATAATGCGGCGGCCTACCGCTACACAGAAGCGCGGCTGACGCCGGTCGCGATCCAGTTGATGGCCGGGCTCGACGAAGGTTCGGTCGACTTCCGGCCGACTTATAACGGCGAGGAAGAAGAGCCCGAGGTCTTCCCCGGCCTATTTCCCAATTTGCTGGCCAATGGCGCAAGCGGAATTGCGGTCGGAATGGCGACGTCGATCCCGCCCCACAATGTTTCCGAACTGATCGACGCGGCGGTGCTTCTGATCGAACGCAAGCGGGTTGATGACCGTGAGCTGGTGGAGATCGTCAGAGGCCCGGATTTTCCTACTGGCGGAATCCTGGTCGACGACCACGAGACGATCGTTCGCGCCTATATCACCGGCCGCGGCTCGTTTCGGTTGCGCGCGCGCATCAGCGTCGAGCGCGAAAAGGGTGGCAGCTGGCATCTGCTCGTCAGCGAAATGCCCTATGGTGTGCAAAAGGCCAAGCTGATCGAACAGATCGCCGAGCTGATTGCCGAAAAGAAGCTGCCGATCCTGGCCGACGTCAAGGACGAGAGCGACACCGCTGTCCGGCTGGTGCTGGAGCCGCGCGCGCGCACCGTCGATCCCGATCTGCTGCTCGAAAGCCTGTATCGGCTGACCGATCTCGAAATCCGCTTTCCGCTCAACCTCAACGTGCTCGACTCAACCCGCACTCCGGGTGTGATGAGCCTCAAGGAATGCCTGCTTGCGTGGCTCGCTTTCCACAAGGAAGTGCTGGTCCGCCGAAGCCGGGTCCGGATCGGCAAGATCGACGACCGCCTGGAGCTGCTCGAAGGTTTCCTGGCCGCTTTCCTCAACCTCGACCGAGTGATCGAGATCATCCGCACCGAGGACGAGCCAAAGGCCATGCTGATGGCGGAATTCACGCTGTCCGACCGCCAGGCCGAAGCAATCCTCAACCTGCGGCTGCGCAGCCTCCGCAAGCTCGAAGAAATGGAAATCGCCCGCGAACGCGACGGCCTGGTCAAGGAGCGGGCTGGCCTTGATTCACTGGTCGCCGACGAGAGCCTGCAGTGGCGGCGGCTCAAGGGCGACCTCAAAAAGGTCAAGGACAAGTTCGGCGACGACCGGCGGACCAGCATCGAACCCGCCGCGGCGACGCGTGACATCGACTGGTCGGCAATGATCGAAAAGGAGCCGATCACCGTCATCCTGTCGCAGCGCGGCTGGATCCGCGCGATGAAGGGCCATCTTGCGCTCGAACAGGTCGGCGACATCAAGTGGCGCGAAGGCGACGGACCATTCATTCACTTCCATGCCCAGACCACCGATCGGCTGGCGCTATTTGCCTCCAACGGGCGGGTTTATACCCTCGCCGGGGACAAGCTTCCCAGTGCGCGCGGATTCGGCGAGCCGGTGCGGCTGTTCATCGACCTCGATGCCGAAGTGGACATCGTCCAGCTGATGGTGGTCAAACCGCAGGCGCGGCTGCTTCTCGCGTCCACCGACGGCAAGGGCTTCGTCGCGTCGGGCGAAGCGACCCTGGCCGAAACCCGCAAGGGCAAGCAGTTGGTCAATGTTCGGCCCGGCGCCAAAGTCGCGGTGGTGCGCCCGGTGCCGGGTTCAGCCGATACCGTCGCCGTCGTTGGCGAGAACCGCAAGCTGCTGGTGTTCCCGCTGGCCGAGCTTCCCGAGATGGCGCGCGGGCAGGGGGTCACTCTGCAGCGCTATCGCGATGGCGGCCTCAGCGATGCGATCGCCTTCGTCTTTGCGGAAGGACTGAGCTGGGCACTGGGCGGCGATAGCGGGCGCACGCGCACCGAGGCCGATCTTGGCCCGTGGCGCGCGGCACGCGGCGCCGCCGGCCGCATGCCGCCGATGGGTTTCCCGCGCAGCAATCGGTTCCGCTAGATAATCGACTGGCGCCGACCACGGCGGTCAGTCTCAAAAAGATACGCAGAATTAACTCCCTGTGGGCATAGCAGCGGGCATGCCTGCTGCCGCGAACCGCCTGGACGCCGCCCCGCCGCGGTCCCGGACGGACAGAAATGCTGTTCGACCGCACCTGCTGACGGCGGACGATACCGGCTTGCTCAATGCGCTTCCGATCGCTGCCGCAATCATCATCCGCGGAATTGATCGCTCGCTGGAGGTGATCGCGCATAATGGCCGGTTTGAAAAAACCGTTGAGCAATCGACCTGCAGCACCCTGCAATGGGCGCAGGCGGACTGCCTCAAGTCAGGGCCTATCGCCGAAGCCGTCCATGCCTTTTTCGATAACGACCGACTGGCGGGCGATCTCGACTTCAGGGACGGCGAGGGCGTCACTTCGCGCTACTTCCGGATGAAGCTTGCACCGCTGCCGTCGGGCCTGAGCGAACAGCCGCGCTGCCTGCTCAGCGTGGTCGATCGCACCAGCGAAGTGCAGTCCGAACGCGCGCTCCGTGCCGAGATGCTGCGCGACAGCCTGACCGGGCTGCCCAACCGGCTGGGCTTCACCGAAGCCATCGAGCTCGCCAACGAGGAGGCCACGGCCACAATCGAATATGCCGTGCTGGTCGTCGACATGCTGCGCTTCTCGCGCATCAACGAAAGCATTGGCAGCCTGGCCGGCGACGAACTGCTGATCACCTTTGCCCGGCGGCTGATCCTCGCGCTTCGCTCGGGCGACGTGCTGGCCCGCACGGGGGGCAACGAATTCGGCATTCTCGTGTCGTTGCGCCGCGGCGTTCAGGACGCGTTGAATGCCGCCGAGCGGATCCAGGAAGTGATGGCCGCGCCGTTCAAGCTTTCCGAACTCGAAATCCGCGTCGATTGCGCGATCGGGCTGGCCCTGATGCAGCCCGAACAGGACGCCGAAGAGTTGTTTCGCAACGCTCAGTTCGCGGTCAAGCAAGCCAAGGCCGCGGGCCGCCCGCAAGTTTACGAAGCCCGCCAGGCGACCGAAGCACGGCGGCGGTTTTCGATCGAGACCGAGCTTCGCCGGGCGCTCGACCGCGAAGAACTCAAGCTATTCTATCAGCCGCTGATCGATCTCAAGTCGGGCGAAGTCGCCGGGTTCGAAGCCCTGGCCCGCTGGACTCACGAGGATCGCGGCGAGATCAGCCCGGGCGAATTCATCCCGGTCGCGGAAGAATCCGGGCTCATTCTCCAGCTTGGCCGCTGGGCGATGGACCAGGCGGCGACCACTCTGGCGCAATGGGATCGCGACGCTGGCCAACCACTGCCGCTCTATGTTGCGGTCAACTTGTCGGCAATTCAGGTGGCTCGCGACGATATTGCCGGGATGGTCCGCGAAGCACTGGCTTCAAGCGGGCTGGCCGGCAACCGCCTCACGCTGGAATTGACGGAAAGTTCGATCGTCCAGGATCCGGCCCGCGCAACGCGGGTGTTCGAGGCCCTGAAAGCGCTCGACGCAACGGTTGCATTGGACGATTTCGGGACTGGTTATTCCAGCCTTGCCTATTTGCAACGGCTGCCGATCGATGTCCTCAAGATCGACAAGAGCTTCATTTCGGGAATGATGGTCGATCCCGACTCGGTCGCGATCGTTCGCGCGATCCTCAGCCTGGCCGACGCGCTTGGCATGTCGACCACCGCCGAAGGCATCGAAACGGTCGAGCTGGCGACGACCCTGGCAACATTGGGCTGTTCGAGCGGGCAGGGCTTTTATTTCGCCAAGCCGCTCGAGGAGGCCGCGGCCGTCGACTTCTGGCAGTCCCGCCGCCGTTAATTCAGCAAGTCGAAATAACGGCCAGGACGGCGCGACCGAAGCGCGGTCGCGAACGTCTTGCCAATGCTGTTGACCAGCGCGGGGTGCCGGACGTCCGGAGGGTGGACGCCAATGCGCAGGACGCCGAGCGGCGCATGGCGCAGTGCCGCCGCCGCCAACAATGATGACGCCAGCCGCCACCGGCTGCGGCTGGCCCAGGTGATCACCGGCCCGCGCGAAAGCTGACGCCCGGTTGCTGGCGACCACACTCGCAAATGATCCTCCGCCACCGGGATTGCACTGTCGGCCAGCGCTTCGAGCGCGCCTTCACCGTAAAGCCAGGCCGGCGCCACGAAGCCGTCGATGGGACGGCCGATGACATCCTCGACCAGCGCCCGACCGCGCCCGATACGATCTGCCGCCTCGGCTCGTGAAAGGCCAAGAAACTCCCCTTCGCCAGCGGTCATCAAGCCGGCGCGGAGCCGGTTGGCGGACCCTTCATGGTTGCTGTCGTCACGGTGGGTGAAGCCATGGAGCATCATTTCCACGCCTTCGTCGGCCCAGCGGCGCAGCCGCGTCGCAAACGGCGAGCCCGGGCGGATCGGCGCTCCGCTCCAATGATCGGGAACCACCAGCATCGCCAGCCGCTTCCCGACGTGCGGACCAAGCAATCCAAGCAGTTGATCGACTTCGCTTTCAAAGCGTGGAGACACATCGTGAATCGATGCTATAACAAGGCGTTCTGCGGGGGACATGATAGTAATGAGCGATGACGCGGCAGGTGCCGCCAGTCAATTGACGAAGATTCACTTGAAGTATCCGGATCCTGGCCGTTTGCCTCGGCCAATGCGGATCGTTGACGTGTGCGCTTTCTACAGTCCCCGTGGCGGCGGCGTTCGGACTTACGTCGAAGCCAAGCTGAAAGCGGCTTCGGCGCTTGGCCATGAAATGATCGTGGTTGCGCCTGGCGAGCACCACGAAGTCGTTGAGCGCGGTCCGGGCGCAATCCTGGTCACCGTTCCTTCGCCGATGCTGCCGGTCGATCGCCGCTATCGCTATTTCAACGACCAGGAAGCGCTGTGGCGAGTGCTCGACGAATGGCGCCCCGATCACGTCGAGGCCTCGTCACCCTGGTCCAGCGCGACGATGGTCGGGCGGTGGGACGGCGGTGCGACGCGCTCGCTGGTGATGCATTCCGATCCGTTGGCCGCTTACGCCTATCGCTGGCTTGGCGGAATCGCGCCGACCGCGGCCATCGACCGCGGCTTCGGCTGGTTCTGGCGGCACCTGCGCGGGCTGGGACGGATGTTCGACCTGGTCGTGTCGGCCAACGCCCAGCTGTCGGACCGCCTGGCCGCGGGCGGAGTCGCCAATACCGCGACGGTTCGGATGGGGGTTGAGCCCGGGCTGTTCTCGCCGCGATTTCGCTCGGCGGAGCTGCGGGCGGCGACACTCGCGGCGCTGGGTCTTGAGCCCGACGGCGTGTTGCTGATGGGAATTGGACGCTTTTCGGCAGAGAAGCGCTGGGAAATGGTCGTCCGCACGCTCGGTGAAAGCGCGTGCCGGCGAAAGGTCGGCCTGCTGCTGGTCGGCGAAGGTTCGGGTCGCTGGAAGCTCGATCTTTTGGCCAGCCGCATGCCCAACGTCATCATCAGCCCAAAGATCAGCGACCGACGCCAGCTGGCACAGCTGCTG
Source organism: Sphingomicrobium sp. (assembly GCA_039918915.1). Classification (GTDB taxonomy): domain Bacteria; phylum Pseudomonadota; class Alphaproteobacteria; order Sphingomonadales; family Sphingomonadaceae; genus Sphingomicrobium. The sequence continues at coordinate 23,264 of JBDSGQ010000028.1, read as the reverse complement.
GCGAGCGCCGATGCGCTCGTTCACGGTTGCGAGGCCGAGACGTTTTGCATGGTTGCGGCCGAGGCCCGCGCAAGCGGCATTCCGCTGATCGTCCCGGATCGCGGCGCAGCGGCCGATCAGGTCGTTCCAGGGGCTGGGACAATCTATCGCGGGGGCAGCGAAATCTCGCTTGAGCGAGCGGTCGGCCGCTTCATCTCGCGCGGGCCGGAACTGCAACGCGCGCTTGCGGCGCGGTCGCGCCGAGTGCGCTCGATGGACAAGCATTTTGCCGAACTCTTCGAACTTTACGCGGCCCTTGCCCCCGAACGTTCGGCTGCCCCTGCGGACTCGGCGAGCCTTGCCATTCCACCGATCGACGGAGCCCTCGCGCTGAGCGGGCGTTAAACCCGCCGATGGCTCGCTGGAGACGATTCGGGGTCCGGGGCCCACAACTCGGCGAAGCCGTTCGCAATGCGGACAACGTCCGGATCCAACCGATCGGCGGGCATCGCTGGCATCCCAAGGATATTTATCACCAGCTGCTGCGGCTGAGCTGGTCGTGGCTCACACTTATTTTCGTGGCCAGCTTCGTGGTCTTCAACCTGTTGTTCGCGATCGCTTTTTCATTCGATCTCGACGGCGTGGAGTGGGGCGCCCAGCCGGTTCAGGGACCGCCACTGCTGCGCGCCTTTTTCTTCAGCGTCGATACCGTCGGCACCATCGGTTACGGCAACATGTATCCGGTTTCGCTCTACGCCAACTTGCTGGTGGTGATCGAAATCACCTTCGGCATCCTGTTTTTCGCGATCGTCACGGGAATCGTCTTTGCCCGCTTTTCGCGTCCGACTGCCCGGATCCTCTTTTCGAAGGTCGCGGTAGTCAGCGACGTCGGCGGCACTCCGACGCTGATGTTCCGCGCTGCCAACCTGCGCCACAATCTGGTGTTCGAAGCGCGCGTGACCGTTTCGCTGCTGATCGACGACATGGTCGGCGGAACGCCGATGCGCCGCTTTCGCACCCTCAAACTGGAGCGCGATTCCAACCCCGTCTTCACTTTGTCGTGGATGGTGATGCATCCCATCGACGAGGACAGCCCGCTGGCGAGCTGCGTCAAGGATGGCAAGCTCCCCCAAAATGCGGAAATCATCGTCATCCTGTCCGGCTTCGACGACCGCACGGGGCAGATGATCCACGGCCGCTGGGCGTATGACAGCGAGGATGTTCGCTGGAAGGTGAAATTCGCCGACATCATCGGCAAGTCCGACGACGGCACGCGGACCATCGATTACCGGCGGTTCCACGACATCGCCGACGAATCGGGTGTCGACCTCGGCGAAAAATCTTGAAACCGCTTGCGCCCCGGCATGACCGGCAGTCAAAGTAGCCGCCATGCGCGTTGACGAAACAGTGCTGGACAGCATTGGCGCAAGCCCGATCGCGATGGTGGTGACGAATCCGCATCGCGCCGACAATCCAATCGAAGTCGCGAACTCCGCCTTTTGCCAGCTAACGGGCTATGCCGAAGCCGAGATAGTCGGCCGCAATTGCCGGTTTCTCGCCGGCCTGGAAACCGAGCCGTGGGTTCGCGATCAGGTGCGCGCGGCGATCGTCTACAAGCGCCCGGTGCTGGTCGACATCCTCAATTACCGCCGCGACGGCTCACCGTTCCGCAATGGCGTGATGATTGCTCCGCTATTCGACGAACACGGGGAGTTGTCGTGTTTTCTCGGCTCGCAAGTGGACCTCGGGCTCGACGACGCCGTTGCCATGACCACGCGCCGCGCTCGCGCCGCGACCCTCGTCGAAGCCTTGCCCAACCGTCAGCGCCAAGTGCTCGAAGGCATGGCGGCGGGGCTGCTCAACAAGCAGATCGCCTATCGGCTTGGAATCGCCGAGAAGACGGTGAAGATGCACCGCGCGCTGCTGCTTGAACGGCTCGGCGGACTCAACACCGCCGAAGCCATTCGGCTCGCGGTTGAAGCCGGGCTTTGAAGCTACCGCCTTTTTTCCGTATCGTTGGCGTCACACGCGGACGCTAATTGCCAAATCGCGCCGGCCGCCGCCCTCTGACGGCCGGCCACCACTACCCCGGGAAAGCACGCCTTGATCGGATCGGCCGCCACCAGCTGGCGAGTGCGCGTTTCGCTGTGGGGCGTCGCGCTGTTCCTCGCCGTGTTCGCGCTCATGCTGGCCGCCCTACGCTAGCCGGCGGCCTTCACGGCCTCGCGCACGATCGTTTCGAATGCCTCGCCTTCGGGAAACCCGGCGTCGACCCAGCGCCGTTCGACTTCCTTGAGAGTTCGCGCCACGATCGGCCCTTCGGCAATGCCCCGGGCAATCAATGCGCCACCGCCGATCGGCAGCCGTGGCGGTGACCAGCCGGTGATCGCGATGCTGTCGGCAACGCGGCCGGCAAGAAGCAGGCGGTCGACGGCGCCTTCGCTGCCGATTCGATAGGCAAGCGCCCGCGGCGACGATCCGGTTTCGGCACGGGCAGCGCAGGCCAGGCGCTTGCGGGCCTTGTTCGACAATCGCAGGCGTGACCCGACCTCCTCGGCGACGGCCGCCTCGCGTGGAAGCAGTGCCGCCAGCCGCCGCAGCGCATCGGGTGCGACCTTGGCGGCTTGCTCGGCCACAATCAGTGCCTGCAGGCCGGACAGCCGAGCGGCGTCGATTTCGGGCACGACCGGGCGCAGGATGGCGTGTTCAAGCATGATCCCGACGGTCGGCGCCGGGTCGGCAAGGCCCAACAGCTTGATCAGTTCGTCGGATATTCGCTCGCGCGACAAGGCCATCAGGTCGTTGGCCCGCGCCGCGCAGGCGTCGAGCGCGGATCGATCGGGCGCGCCGCGGCCGAACCGGGCGTGGAACCGGAAAAAGCGAAGGATTCGCAGATGATCTTCGGCAATGCGCTGCAACGGATCGCCGATGAATCGCACGCGCCGCGCGTGAAGGTCGGCCAAGCCATCGAAATAATCGAAGATCTCGCCCGTTACCGGATCCGCCGACAACGCATTCAAAGTGAAATCGCGCCGGGCGGCGTCTTCCTTCCAGTCGTCGGTGAAGGCGACCGTCGCGCGGCGGCCGTCGGTGCTGACGTCGCGGCGCAAAGTGGTTACTTCGAACGGCGACCCGTCGCTGACAGCGGTAATCGTGCCATGTTCGATGCCGGTCGGAACGGCCTTGATCCTGGCTTCCTGAAGCCGCTCGACGACGTCCGTGGGCGTCAGCCGGGTGGCCAGGTCGACGTCACTGACGGGCAGCCCCAGCAGCTCGTCGCGCACCGCGCCGCCAACGTAACGCGTCAGCCCTTCGCGTGCGCCGAGCGCGTCGAGCAGGCGGGCGGTGCCGCGATGGTCGCGCCATTTCGCGACATCGAGAGTCAGTGCCACTGCAGCCTGCGCGAAAGATTGACGATCATTGCCGCGGTCGCCCCCCAGATCCTGCGTCCGTCCCAGACGATTTCGTAATAGTGGCGCTTGGCGCCCTGAAACAAGGCGCTTTGCAGGTGCTGGTTGGCGGGGTCCAGCACGAACGCCAGCGGCACTTCGAACCATTCGGCGACTTCGTGCTCGTGCGGCTGGAGCGGCAAGCCGGGCGGAATCACGCCGACGACCGGCGTGACTTCGAAGCCCGTCACCGTGCGGTACGGTTCGATCGCCCCGACGATCTCGACCCTGGCCGAATCGAGCAGGATTTCTTCCCGCGCCTCGCGCAGCGCCGTGTCGATCGCCGCCTCACCGGGATCGATGCGTCCGCCAGGGAACGCAATTTGCCCCGCATGGGTGCGCAAATGCTCGCGCCGGACGGTCAGGATCAGGCCCGGCCGAGGCCGATCCGTGACCGCGATCAGGACGGCCGCGCCGACCGACGCCGAAGCGCAAAGTTCGGGTACGTCGCCGACCAGCGGCGGTTGCGAGGGCGCTGCGCCAAGTGCGGCCCGAAGCCGCTCGGCAAGGGTCACTCGGCCGAACCGAGCGCAAAAAAGTGGCCGTCGCTCCACAGCCCCGGCGGTTGGCCGCCTTCGCCGAGCGCCAGTTCGGCCAGCTCGTAATAGACCGGGCGGCTAAGCTCCGCTTCAAGCCCGTGGCGCACCGGCACACGCGGCGAGGGACCGCGGTCGGTATCGACGATGACCAGCGGGTGTTCCGGGCCGACGATCAATAGGTCGCCGCTGTCGAGCCGAAGCCCGATGCGGCGCGCGCGGCCTTCGCCTTCGCTCAGCAGCTCGATCGCTCGGAATGCGGTGGCCTCGACTTCGATGTCGAGCAACTCGGCCGGAGTTACGAGCACATGGCGGCCATCGGCCTCGCGCCGCAAGATGGTCGAGAACAGGCGCACCATTTCCGGCCGCCGGATGGGGCGCCCGTCATGGTACCAAGTCCCGTCGCGAGCGATCCGCATGCCCGAGGAACCGCAATGTGCCGGATGCCAGCGATCGACCGGCGGCAGCCGCCGCTGCTCGGCAAAGGCCGCAAGGTCGGCCAGACTGATGCCGTGAAGCGCGATCGGCGGGTGGCTTTCGGGCATTGCCCCACTAGTCATTGCCGGGCGCGCGAAGCAATGACAGACAGCCGTGATGAACGATCGAACCGCCATCGTCACCGGCGCTGCCAAGCGCGTCGGAGCAGACATCGCAGCGGCCCTTGCCGCCGACGGCTGGACCGTGATTGCGCACGTTCACCACCGCGATGACGAGGCGCCGGCGGGCACCGTCCGCGTCGTTGCCGATCTCGCAACCGATGATTGCGCCGCAACCGTTTTTGCCGCTGCCGCCGGGCTGCCGCCGGTGGGCCTGCTGGTCAACAATGCGTCGCGCTTTGCGTGGGACGGATTCGGTGCGTTCGACGGCTCCGAATTTGCCGGGCACATGGCGGTCAACGCGCGCGCCCCGGCGCTGCTCATCGCACAATTGGCGCAGGCGCATGTCGCCGGCAGCGATGCGCTGGTCGTCAATATCCTCGACTCCAAGCTGGCCGCGCCGAATCCCGATTATCTCAGCTACACCTTATCCAAACAGGCGCTTGCCGGCCTCACCGAACTGGCGGCGCGGGCGCTGGCGCATCAGGGCATTCGGGTAAATGCCATCGCGCCTGGCTTGATGCTTCGGTCGAGCGGCCAGACTGAGGAGAATTACCGCGCGATGCATGCCAATAATCCGCTCCAGCGCGGGGTTGAGCCGACCGACGTGGTCGCGGCCATCCGCTACCTTGCCGACGCGCGCTGCGTGACCGGGCAAATCCTGACCATCGATTCGGGGCAGCGGTTTCTCGCGCTCGACCGGGACGTCCAGTTTCTTGGGCAATCATGAGCGGTTTCGAAACGCGGTTCACCGGCCTCACCCCGGACCAGCTGAAGGTACGCTCGGCGCGGATCATTCTCGACGGGCTCGAGATCAAGGTCGACATCGGCTTCCACGAGTTCGAAATCGGAACTCCGCAACGGCTGCTGGTCTCCGCGGAAATCTGGCTCGACGATCTCGCGCCGCCACCGGGCGACGATCCAGCGCTGGCGTGGGATTATGACTTCCTTCGGCGCGAGATCGAGGCGCTCGCCGCGGCGTGCCGTTACAATCTTCAGGAAACTCTGGCGCACGCGGTGTTCGAACGCATTTCGCAGTTTCACGGCGTCAAGGCGGTGCGACTCCGCTTGTCCAAACCGGACGTCTATCCCGACGCCCATGGGGTGGGGGTCGAAATCGCTTCCTTTTCCGGCGCTTGGCCCGACAATTGAACTGCTTGCGAGCAAATGCGCGGATCGATGCCTTGCGGATGTGGAACAAAATCCGTTGCGCGGCCTTTGAGCGAGCGATAAGCATGCGCGCTTGTCGTCGATGATACGTTAGTACATCGACAGTCCAATTTGGACCGGGCGCTCGTATTTACGCTGGTCTAACCGTGGCGCCGCCACGGTGTGTCGAGGAGAAAAGCCGGTTTGTCCTACGCGCAACGTAAAGAAATCAGCGGCAACCGAACCGTCGCGATCGTCATGGTCGTGCTCATCCAGTTCGCACTCGGCTACGCGATCGTTACCGGTCTGGCCTATAGCGTTCTGAAGAAGGCCGCTGCCGACCTGAAGACGTTCGACGTCGAGGAACAGCCGCCGCCCCCCGAAAAGCCGCCGCCACCGCCCAAGGACATGCCCAAGGTGCCGCCGCCGCCGATGACGCCGCCGCCGCTGGTTCGCATGCAGGCGCCCGATCCGCCGATTCGCGTGATCGAATCGACGCAGCCGCCGCCGCCCTACATTCCGCCGGTGGTTGCAGCGCCGCCAGCTCCGCCAGCCCCGCCGCCACCGCGTAAGGCGCAATCGGCGCAAAGCGCCAAGGGCGATTTGCGCAGGCTGTTTACGACGGACGACTATCCGGCGTCCGCTGCTTCGGCCGGCGCAGAAGGCACGGCCCAGGCAACGCTGACGATTGGCACCGACGGCCGCGTGGTCGGGTGCAGTCTGACTCGTGCCACCGGCAATTCGTCGCTGGATGCGGCCACTTGCAGCATCCTTCGCCGTCGCGCCAAGTTCACGCCGGCGCGCGATACCAACGGCAATCCGGTCACGGATACGATCACGACGCCACCGATTACCTGGCGCCTCGAATAGCCAATCGACTGTTTTGGACGAAATTCAGAAGGAAAACAGAAGTCATGCAAGCAGCTCCCGCCGCCGATAATCCTTATGGTCTGATTCCCGCCCTGCAACAGGGTGGCATCATCGCCATGACCGTGTTCGTCATCCTCGTCGTGATGTCGATCGGTACCTTTTACATCCTGTTCACCAAGCTAATGCAGCAGCAGAAGATTATCAGCCAGGGCCGCAAGGTCCGGTCGAGCTTCTGGAACTCGCCCAACCTTGACGAAGCATCGACCAAGCTGGAGGCAAAAAGCGCCTATCGGTCGATCGTCGACGATACGCTGCTCGCACAGGAACAGCACGGCAAGCTGACCGATCCGATCGATCAGCATGACTGGATGGCGAACAGCCTTGCGCGCAGCCAGGGTTCGATCGCTTCGCGCCTCGGTGAAGGCCTCGCCTTTCTCGCGACGGTCGGCTCGACGGCCCCGGTCATCGGCCTGTTCGGCACCGTCGTCGGTCTTTACCGCGCGCTGATCAAGATCGGTGCTGCTGGCCAGGCGTCGATCGACGCGGTCGCCGGCCCCGTCGGTGAAGCGCTGATCATGACCGCGCTCGGTCTGGTCGTCGCCGTTCCCGCGGTGTTGGCGTACAACTGGCTGATCCGCCGCAACAAATCGATCCAGGAGGATCTCGCGGCCTTCACCAACGACATCCACGGCTACATCATGTCGAACGGGGCGGTGAAGCCGCGCATGGGCGGCACGACGGGCCCGGCGGTACGCAGCAGTGCGCAGACCAAGAGTGGCGGCGCACCGACGCAGCCGGGCAGCGAACCGTTGCGCACTGGCCGCACAGCGACTGGCGCTCAGGCGACTCCGACCGGCGCCGAGTAACGTTATCGGGCCCGGCCTCGTGCCGGGCCTGCTTGCCTGCCGGGCTGAATCCCGGCCAGGCGAACGAAGGGAAGAGCTGACCAGATGTCAATGAGTGTAGGCCCCTCGGATAGTGGCGACGACGACGTCCCGATGTCCGACATCAACACCACGCCCCTTGTGGACGTGATGCTGGTGCTCCTGATTATCTTCCTCATCGCGATTCCGGTCGTGATCCAGACCGTGCCGGTGAAACTGCCGAAGGTTCGCTACGAGGCGACGATCACCAAGCCTGAGAACGTGTCTTTGAGCGTGCGCAGCGGTCCCGGCGGGACCTGCGACGTATATTGGGGCATGGAAAAGATGACTCAGAAAGACTTGCTCGACCGGGCCGTGAAGAAGCTCGAGAAACTGGTCAAGGACGTCGGCGGTGTCCAGAACGTCAACGAAGACAATATGCCAGAGGCGCACATCCGCGGCGACGTCAACACTCAGTACAAGTGTATCGGCGCAGCCATCATCACCATGCAGCAGGCCGGTTTCCAGCGGGTCGGCTTCATTTCCGAGCCGGAGCCGATGGCCGGCGTCCGGGTCGAGTAGGAGTTAGCCGCAATGGCAATGCAAACTACCAGCGACAACTCGTCTGGCGAGCCGATGATGGACATCAACACGACGCCGTTGATCGACGTCATGCTGGTGCTCCTGATCATGTTCATCATCACCATCCCGGTGCAGACTCACGCGGTGAAGCTCGACCTTCCGGTCAACCAGCCCAACCAGAACCCGCCACCGATCGACCCGATCAAGAACAAGATCGTGATCAATGCGCAGGACCAGATCCTGTGGAACGGGGCGCCGGTCGCAATGACTCAGCTGCGCCAGTATCTCGACACCACCCAGCAGATGAATCCAGTTCCGGAACTTCACCTGCAGCCGGATGCCACCGCCCGCTATGAAGTGGTCGATGAAGTACTTGCAGTGACCAAGAAGGCGCACGTCCAGAAGATGGGCTTCGTCGGCAACGAATATTATATGAGCGTGTTCTAGGCGCGTTTGCGCTTGGCGGCCTCAACCGGGCGGCTCCTTCCGGGGGCCGCCCTTTTCTTGGAACGCCTATTCTTGGAACGGCCAACCGCGGCGCTAGCCTACTGGCGCTGTGCAAGGGCCCATGGCATTGCTTGCGACCATGTCCGATCAACGCCGATTTGCAGTCGTCATCCTCGCGGCCGGGCAGGGCACCCGAATGCGTTCCGACACGCACAAGGTGCTTCACCCGATCGCCAGCCGGCCGCTCCTGCTTCACCTCCTTGACCGGGTTGACGCGCTCGGTGCCGAAAAGCGCGTCGTCGTCGTCGGCAAGGGCCGCGAACAGGTTGAAGCGGCGATGGCCGGCCGCGGCGTCGACCTTGCCGTTCAGGCCGAACAGAAGGGTACTGGCCACGCCGTCCAGCAGGCGCAGCAGGCGCTTGCGGGCTACGATGGCCCGGTGCTCATCCTTTATGGCGATACGCCGTTCGTGGAGACACAAACCCTGCGGCGAATGATCGACCGGCTCGATGGGCGCGACGGTCCCGGCGTGGTCGTCCTCGGTTCGAGGCCGGAGGATCCGCTGAAATACGGCCGCATCATCCTGGGCGAAGGCGACCGCATTGCGCGGATGGTCGAGTATAAGGACGCGAGCGCCGAGGAACGCGCGGTGCGGCTGTGCAATTCGGGCATGATGGCAGTACGCTCGGCAGACCTGTTCCGCTGGCTCGCCAAGGTCGGCAACGACAATGCCGCGGGCGAATATTATCTGCCCGACATCGTCAATATCGCCGCCGCCGAAGGCCGCGACGCAGTGGTGATCGAAGGCGATCCCTATGAAGCCGCGGGCGTCAACAGCCGCGCCGAGCTGGCCCATCTCGAGCTCGAATGGCAACGCCGCCGGCGCGAGCAGGTGCTCGACGAGGGCGCGACCCTGATCGACCCCGAAAGCGTCTGGTTCGCCTACGACACGCGGCTTGGCCGCGATGTCACGGTCGAGCCCCACGTCGTGTTCGGCCCCGGCGTCAGCATCGCCGACGGCGCAACGGTCCACGCTTTCAGCCATATCGAGGGGGCGACGATCGGCGCCCGCGCCAGCATCGGGCCATTTGCGCGCATTCGTCCCGGCACCAAGCTTGGCGAAAACACCAAGGTTGGCAATTTCGTCGAGCTCAAGAACGCCACGGTCGGCAAGGGCGCCAAGGTCAATCATCTGTCCTACGTCGGTGATGCGGACATCGGCGCGAGCGCCAACATCGGCGCCGGGACGATTACCTGCAATTACGACGGTTTTGGCAAGCACCGCACGGTGATTGGCGCGGGGGCGTTCATCGGCTCAAACACCGCGCTGGTCGCTCCGGTCAGCGTTGGCAAAGGCGCCATTGTCGGTGCCGGATCGGTGATTACCAGCGATGTCGAAGCCGACAGCCTCGCGCTCGAACGCTCGGACCAGCGCGGCATATCCGGCTGGGCCAAGCGCTTCCGCGACCGCATGACCCGCAAGGCGGCGGAGTAGCCGCCTACCTGAACTTGCGCAGGAAAGCGGTCAGTTTGGCAAAATAGGTCGGCTGGTCGTCGTACATCGCCATGTGGCCGCCGTTGGTCGCGGCCAGCTCGCCGTGGGGCAATTGCTTGGCCATGGCCGCCATGTACGCCGGGTCCATGGTGTCATATTTTCCGGACACCACCAGCGTCGGCACTTTGATCCGCTTCAGGTCGGCAAAGCGGTCCCAGTTAAGCAGGCGCCCACTCGCGCCCATTTCGCTCGGCCCCTGCATCGTCACGTAAAAGGTCCGGTTGATGTTCACCGCGGCGCGTTCAACCGGCTCGGGCCACTCTGCCGCCGGGCGCCGCAGGATATGCTGTTCGTACCAATTGGGCATCAGCAAGGCCATGTAACGGGGCTGGTCGGTCTGCCCCGATGCCTCCATCGCCAGGATGTCCCTGAGCACCTGCTGGTCCATCCTGGGTTCGAGGACGTTGCGGGCATAAGCGTTATAGGCGGGGATCGACGCCATCATGTTGGAAATGACCAGGCACTTCATCTGGTCCTGGTGGGCAAGCGCATATTCCATCGCCAGCATGCCGCCCCAGCTGTGGCCAAGCAGGCAGAAGTTGCTGTTGTCCCCGCCGATCGCCTTGCGGACCTGGTCGACTTCGTCGACGTAGCGCGGCAGGGTCCACAAATCGGGGTCGTTGGGCCGGTCGCTCGCTCCGGTTTCCAGCTGGTCGTAATGATAATATTCGACGCCTTCCGCCGGCAGGAAGCTGTCCATCGCCTCAAGGTAGGCGTGGCTTAGCCCTGGCCCGCCGGTGAGCAGCAGCAGCTTGAGCTTGGGATTGTTGCCGACGCGCTTGACCCACACCTTGTGCGGGCCCTTCGGCGTCGTGATCGGGATCATCCTGGCTCCGCCGCTCCAGGCATCGGCATGGCCACGGTTGTCGTAATAGGATGCGGGTGGCGCCTCCGCCTGGACAGGGCGGTGGGCCGGCGGATCGCGATAGCAGCTGGTGGTGGCCAGCAGCGCGGCGCTTGCGAGCATGAATAATCTGCGCGACATGGCGGCCCCCTGTTCGCCGCGATTGTGTAGCGGCGCGGCCATGCTGCATACCGCAGCAATGCCGGCGTTCAAAGGAAGTGCTTCGTAGATGTGCGGGATCGTTGGCATCGTTGGCAAAAGCGAGGTTGCCCAGCGCCTTTACGACGGGCTGAAGCGGCTCGAATATCGCGGCTATGACTCGGCTGGCATCTGCACCATCGCGGACGGTGGCTTCGACCGCCGCCGGGCCGAGGGGAAGCTCGACAATCTGGCGCGTGAACTGGCCGGCCACCCACTGCCCGGGTCGGTTGGTATTGCCCACACCCGCTGGGCCACGCACGGCGCGCCGACGGTCGGCAATGCTCACCCACATATCGTCGGCCCGGTGGCCCTGGTGCACAACGGCATCATTGAAAACTTCAAGCCGCTGCGCGACGAACTGATCGCCGAGGGCCGGACGTTCACCAGCGAGACCGATACCGAAGTCGTCGGCCATCTCATTGCTCGCGAAGTGGAGGGCGGGGCGTCGCCGCAGGACGCCGTCGCGGCGGTTCTGCCGCGGCTTCAGGGTGCGTTCGCGATTGCCATCCTGTTTTCCGACCATCCCGACCTGATCATCGGCGCGCGCATGGGTGCGCCCTTGACCGTCGGGTTCGGCGACGGCGAAAATTACCTTGGCTCGGACGCGCTTGCAGTGGCGCCCTGGACGCAGCGGATTGCTTATCTCGACGAGGGCGACTGGGCCGTCGTGCGGCGGGAGAGCATTGAGATCTTCGATCGCGACAACCGCCCGGTGGAGCGCGAGATCGTCGAGTCCGGCGCGTCATCGGCGCCGGTCGAGAAGGGCAATTACGCGCATTATATGCAGAAGGAGATTTTCGAGCAGCCGATCGTGGTTGCCCAGACTCTCCAATCCTACGTCCGGCCGTTCGAGGGCAAAGTCGCGCTGCCAGTGGCCGAGGCCGACCTCGAGGCCGTCGAGCGGCTCAGCATCGTTGCCTGCGGGACCAGCTATTACGCTGGGCTGGTCGCCAAATATTGGGTCGAGCAATTCGCGCGCGTTCCGGTCGACATCGATGTCGCCAGCGAGTTTCGTTACCGCGACCCCGTGCTTGCGCCGGGTGGGCTGGCGCTGTTCATCAGCCAGTCGGGCGAAACCGCCGACACGCTCGCCGCGCTTCGCCACGCGCGCGCGCAGCAGCAGCGCATCGCGGTGGTGGTCAACGTCCCGACCAGTTCGATGGCGCGCGAAGCCGACCTGCTGTTGCCGACCCACGCCGGGCCGGAAATCGGCGTCGCCTCGACCAAGGCGTTCACTTGCCAGCTGGCGGTGCTGGCCGCGCTGGCCGCCAATCTGGCGCGCGCCAAGGGCCGCCTGACGCCGGACGAGGAACGCGAGATCGTCGGCCACCTGCAGGAAGCCCCGGCAGCGCTCAACGCGGCGCTCAACCATGACGATGATATCGCCGCGATGGCGCACCTCATCGCGCCGGCGCATGACGTGCTCTACCTCGGCCGGGGTCCGGACTATCCAATGGCGTTGGAAGGCGCGCTGAAGCTCAAGGAAATCAGCTACATTCACGCCGAAGGCTATGCCGCCGGGGAAATGAAGCACGGGCCGATCGCGCTGATCGACGACAATGTGCCGGTGATTGTCCTCGCCCCGTCGGGACCCTTGTTCGAAAAGACCGTCAGCAACATGCAGGAAGTCCGCGCCCGGGGCGGCAAGATCGTGCTGATCAGCGACCGGGACGGCATTGCCCAGGCAGGCGAGGGCTGCATGGCGACGATCGAGATGCCGCAGGTCCACCCGCTGATCGCGCCGCTGGTCTATGCGGTGCCGGTCCAGCTGCTGGCCTATCATGTCGCGGTCCTGAAAGGCACCGACGTCGACCAGCCGCGCAACCTCGCCAAGAGCGTGACGGTCGAATAATGGCGGTCGAACCGTTCCGCTTTGCAGGCGCACGCGGCCAGATTCTCGACGGGCGGATTGAGCTTCCCCAAGGCCCGGCCCGTGGCACCGCGGTGTTCGCCCATTGTTTTACCTGCACAAAACAGTCGAAGGCCGCGACCAGCATCGCCGGTGCGCTGGCGGAGGCCGGCTGGCGCGTTCTGCGCTTCGACTTCACCGGCCTCGGCGACAGCGACGGCGCGTTCGCCGAGGCGGGGTTTGTTTGCGATATCGACGATCTCGTGGCGGCTTCGGAAGCGCTTGCGGGCGCCAGTCATCGGGTTGATCTATTGGTCGGGCACAGCCTTGGCGGAGCCGCCGTCATCGCTGCCGCCGAACGCGTCCCGAGCGTCGCTGCGATCGCGACCATCGGCGCCCCGTTCAAGGTTGACCATGTGCTCGATCGGCTGGGTGAACAGATCGCCTCGATCCCGGCCGAGGGTGAGGCGCAGGTGTCGATTGGCGGGCGACCTTTTACGATCAGTCGCAAATTTATCGACCAGCTGTTCGATCAGCCACAGGCCGAACGCCTCGGCCGCCTCGGCAGGGCCTTGCTGGTGTGCCACTCACCGACCGACGAGATGGTCGCGCTCGCCAACGCCAAGGCAATTTTCGACGCTGCCCGGCACCCGCGCAGCTTCATTGCCCTCGACGGCGCCGATCATTTGCTGACCAAGCCTGGTTCAGCCGACTATGCGGCGGGGATCATTGCCGCCTGGGCGCGCTGCTACGCACCGCAGCATTGAGCTTTCGCGCCGATCTACTTGGGATGGCTTTCGAGTACGATGTCACGCCGCACAACCAGGCGACCGTCGCGGCCATGCGACAACGCGACGATTCCCGATCCACCGCGAAGCTCCTGCCGGCGGCGATAGTCGGCGGTTACGCCGAATTCGCCGTCGAACACGATGTCGTCGATATAATAAGGCCGTCGTCCAGGCTCGAGCACGGTCAGGTGGATATGGGCCGGCATCGTCTGGCGCGGATAGGGGCCGGGCTTGATCGTTTCGAACCGATAGCGTCCGTTTGCATCGGTTCGAACCCAGCCGCGCATTCGCCCGTGCCGGCGGCTCCACTCGGTTTCGGGCGTTCCGTTGGCGTACAGCCCCGCTGCATTGGTCTGATAGGCGTAGATGGTCACTCCGGGAGCCGGGCTATGCCCGTCGGTCCGAAACACTCGTCCTTCAACTACCAACGGCTCGCCCGGCTCATTCGCGGGACCAATTCTGCTGCTCCACGACAAGCTTCCGGAAGGCCTTTCAAGCGCCCCGTCGCAGCCTTCGCAATGATAAAGATCGGGCCGGACAGCCGCGAACGTTCGGGCGTCGTGCGCAGATCGTTCCGGCTTTGCCCGGCACGCGCTCGCAGTGATCAATGCTGCCGACATCACCAGGAGCTGCCTTCGATCCATCGGCGGGGCGGACATGGGTGACCTTTCTGAAAGCTGGACTGTGCGCGACTCCTCGATAATCGTTTGGACGCAAGCCGCCTAGCTCGCGGCCGGCTCAATCGTGTCGTGGATTTGATGAGCATCTCGACGCTGCCGGTCGGGCAGTCTAGGTCCGCGCCGTGCATTATCCCCTTCGCCTGGCGATGGACGCATCGGCGCTGCAGTCCAATTGGCGGTGGCTGGCCGGCCATGCCGGAGTTGCGGCGGGGGCAGCAATCAAGGCCGACGGTTACGGGCTCGGTGACCGCCCGGTCTGCGACTCGCTGCTTCAAGCCGGCTGTCGCGATTTCTTTGTGTCGACCTGGGCGGAAGCGGAGGCGCTTGGGCCGTTGCCCGAAGGCGCGCAACTTGTCGTCCTCCATGGCATCGGCCCCGACGACGCTGAAGCGCCGCGCGCGCGCCCGTGTCTCAACAGTGCCGAGCAGATCGCGCGGTGGAAACAGGTTGCGCCGGATCGCCCGTGCGACGTGATGATCGACACCGGCATGAACCGTCTCGGACTGCGCCCGGAGGACGCCGCACTGCTCGACGGGCTCGCCATCGACACGCTGCACAGCCACCTTGCCTGCGCCGACGAAGACCACGCCTTGAACGCGACCCAGCTCGACCGCTTTCGGGCGATTGCCGCCGCCGTTCCGGCAAAACGCTACAGCCTCGCCAATTCGGCCGGCATCTGCCTTGGCCGCGACTACAGCTTCGACCTCGTTCGGCCCGGCCTGTCGCTCTATGGCGGCGTTCCCCGGCGCGAGGCGCAGGGACATATTCGCCAGGTGGCGCGGGTCGAAACGCAAATCGTCCAGCGCCGCACCATCCGCCGCGGCGAAAGCTGCGGTTATGGCGCGACTTTCATCGCCGATCAGGACACGGCAGCAGCGATCCTCAACATCGGTTACGCCGACGGCTACCTGCGCGGGTTTTCCGAGCGCGGAATCGCGTTCGCCGGGGAAGTTGCGCTTCCCGTCATCGGCCGGGTGTCGATGGACTTGATCGCGGTCGATTGTGGCGCGGCAAAGGAATTGAACGCGGGCGACTGGGTCGAGATCGGCTACGACCTGCCTACCGCCGCGGCCCAGTCCGGGCTTTCGCAATACGAGTTGTTGACGACGCTTGGCGACCGCTTTGAGCGGCGCTGGGTTTGACGCGCTTCTCGGGCGGCGGCGTCTTGGGCTTGTAGCGGCACAGATCGACCACCGGGCAGCGCCAGCATTCGGGCAGCCGCGCCTTGCAGGTGTAGCGGCCGTGCAGAATCAGCCAATGGTGCGCGTCCCGGCGGAACGGCGCCGGCACGATCTTCTCCAGCTTGAGTTCGACGTCGAGCGGCGTCTTGCCGGGCGCCAGGCCGGTGCGGTTGCCGACCCGGAACACGTGGGTATCGACCGCGAAGGTTTCGTCGCCATACGCCGTGTTGAGAACGACGTTGGCGGTCTTGCGCCCGACTCCGGGGAGCGCTTCCAGCTCCTCGCGGGTACGCGGGACAAGGCCGCCATGCCGGGCGATCAGCGCCTCGCTCAGCGCGATCACGTTCTTCGCCTTGGTATTGAACAGGCCGATCGTCTTGATCGCCGTACGCAGCCGCTCCTCGCCCAGGTCGATGATTGCGCGCGGGGTGCTGGCCTCGGCGAACAGCGGCCGGGTCGCCAAGTTGACGCTGACGTCAGTCGCTTGCGCCGACAGCACCACCGCGACCAGCAGCGTATATTCGTCGGTGAATTCCAGCTCGGTGGTTGGCGCGGGATTGGCTTCCGCGAGGCGGCGGAAGAATTCGAACGCGTCGGCCCGAGTCACAGCGCTTCGACGACGTCCTGCATCGCATAAAGGCCGGCGGGTTTGCCCACCAGGAACCGCGCCGCGGCCAAAGCGCCACGCGCGAAAATCATGCGGTTTTCGGCGCGGTGCGACAGGATCAACCGCTCGTCCGGGCCGAGGAACAGCACGTCATGATCGCCGGCGACGGTGCCGCCGCGAAGCGACGCAAAACCGATCGCTCCAGCCCGCCGCTTCAGCGCATTGCCGTCGCGTCCGCGTTCGGCTGGCAGCTTGGTGCCGCGCCCGCGCTCCGCCGCGTCGCCAAGTGCAAGCGCGGTACCTGACGGCGCATCGGCCTTCATCCGGTGGTGGGTCTCGGCGATCTCGATGTCCCACTCGGGGCCGAGCGCTCGCGCCGCCCGCTCGACCAGGTCGGCAAGCAAGGCCACGCCAAGCGACGTATTGGCCGCGCGCAGCACCGCCACTTGGCGCGCGGCCCGGGCAATCCGCTCATCGGCCTGCTCGTCGAGCCCGGTGGTTCCAATGAGGATCGGAATGCTTGCTGCAACCGCGCGCTCAAGACTGCCGTCGAGCGCCGCTGGCGCCGAGAAATCGATCAGCACGTCGCCATGCTCATGGTCGATCGCGAAGCTCGAATCCTCCGCTGCGGCAGCGGCAACGGCTTCGCCCATGCGCCCATCGGGGGCGATCAGGCTGATGCGGATCGGCTGGTCGGCAGTGCGCATTGCGGCTGGTTAGCGAAGCCGCTGCTGCAGCGCCAGCGCCGCGGCCGGGGCCCTGACCTTGGACCCGTTGATCATCAACAGATAAGCGTCGCGGCCAGCGGCGCGCCACTCGCGTGCCCGTTGGGCGAAACCGTCGAGCGAAGCATCGTCATAGCCGGTGGCAATGTCCTCGCTCATGCGCTGCAGCCGGGCATAAGCGAACGACGCCGTATCCGCTTCGATCGTTGGATATTTGTCCGAGTCTTCGAGGGCCACCGCAATATTCCGGGCTCTACACAGATCGAAGAATTTCGCGTCGTTGAAACTGTCGTGGCGCGGTTCGATCACGTGACGAAGCACCATGCCACCGAGCTTGTCCGGAAGCAGATCGATGAAGCCGGCGATGTCGTCGCGGTCGAACTTTCGGCGCGGCGCGAACTGCCACAATATGGGGCCAAGCTTTGGGCCGAGCACGGCAAAGCCCTGTGCGAAGAAATTGCCAATCCCTTCCGCGCCCTCGCTTAGCCGCGAACGCATCACGCAAAAGCGCGAGCCCTTGACCGCGAACTGGAAATCGTCGGGCACCGCCGCCGCCCACTTGGCCCAGCTCGCCGGGCTCTGGCGGCCGTAAAAGGTGGCGTTGATTTCAATCACTCCGAACTGGCCGGCGGCATAGGCCAGCTCTTTCGATTGCGGCAGTTTGTCCGGGTAGAAGGTCTTGCGCCACGGCGGAAAGGTCCAGCCGCCGATGCCGACGCGGATTGACGGTTCGGGTTTCACCTTAGTCGAGGCGCGGGAACAGCAGTCGGTGGGTCGTGCCCTCGCTTGTCGATGTGACCTGGTGCCGGGCGCCGAGCTGACGCGCGAAGCTGTCGACCAGGCGGGTGCCGAGGCCATGATGGTCCTGCTTGCGGGTCGCATCCATGCCGCTGCCGTTGTCGGCGACAATCAGCTCGAATGGCGTGCCTTCGCGGCCCGATACGCGAACAGTGCCCGAGCCCTCGCCATTGAAGGCGTGCTTGAGCGCGTTGGTGACGAGTTCGTTGACGATGATCGAGATCGACGTCGCGGTATCGGCGCTGGCGGAAACCTCGTCGACGTCGCATTCGACCCCGATTTCGCGCCGGGCGAGCCCGCGTTCGATTTGCCCGACCAGCCCGCACAGATGATCGTCGAGCTTGACGACGTCGAGCCCGCCGCTGCGCACGGCAAGCTGCTTGCTGGCGTTGGCAATCGCCTGGATTCGGTCACAGACCTGGCGCAGCGCTTCGCGGACGTTGTCGTCGGATGACCGGCGCATCTGCAGGTCGATCATTGCCAGCACCGTCTGGTAATTGTTGCGCGTGCGATGATCGATTTCCTTGAGCGCGTCGTCGAGCAGCGACAGGCGCTTTTCACGGTCGGCTGTGCCGCGGTCGACTTCGCGCTGATACAGCGCGACGGTCCCCAGCAGGACCAGCTGCGAGAGGGTGGCGACGATCAGTCCGCGGAAATTGTTGCGCGGATCGGAAGGAAGATGCAGCGGGCCGAGAATGGCGAACCACACCAACGCCTGGCCGACGATCAACGCCACCAGTCCGCCGCGCCACCCGGCAATCACCGTCGCGAGCGCCACTGCAACGAACACGAAGGTGTAGGGCGCAATGTCGCCAATTAGCGGAGTGAGGGCATAGCGCGCGCCGGTCGCGACCAATGCCAGTGCGACACCGACGCCCAGTTCGACCACCAGCGACGGGACGCTGCCGGACAACCGCTCTGGAAGCCGCGATCTCAGGATCCGCCTAATGTCGTTTCCCCCGCCTGGACGGATTCCCTTAAATCCTTCCGGCGGCGAGCTTAGATCAGACGTGAAACAGAGTCACGCGAGGCACTTCACCAAGCCGCGTCAAGGGGTTAGGCGCAACGCGATGGATTTGAGCAACGTCCGAAACCTCGTCGTTCTGACCGGCGCTGGAGTGTCGGCGGAAAGCGGCCTGGCGACCTTCCGCGGCGGCGACGGGCTGTGGGAGGGGCACAGGGTCGAGGACGTGGCGACGCCTGAGGCGTTCGCGCGCGACCCGGCGCTGGTTCACGCATTCTACGATTCGCGCCGAGCGGAGCTTGCGACGGTCGCGCCCAACGCCGCCCACCTGGCGCTGGCGAAGCTCGACGCGCTGTGGCGGGGGGAACTGTTGATCGTCACCCAGAACGTCGACGACCTGCACGAACGCGGCGGCGCCACGCGCCTGATCCACATGCACGGCGAACTGGCGAAGGGGTGGTGCCGGGGCTGTGGCGATCGCTTCGGCTGGAATGGTGCAATGGGCCGTGACGCTTCGTGCCCGGTGTGCGGCGGCATTGGCCAAGTCCGGCCGGATATCGTGTGGTTTGGCGAGATGCCGTACGCCATGGAGCGGATCGAAGAGGCGCTTCGAAACGCCGATTTGTTCGTCTCGATCGGCACATCGGGAGCGGTCTATCCGGCCGCGGGCTTCGTCCAGACCGCGCGCTATTGCGGTGCGCAAACGCTGGAAATCAACCTCGATCCGAGCCTCGGCAGCCAGTTGTTCGATGCCACCCGGACCGGGCGCGCCGGGGAGCTAGTGCCGGCGTTGGTGGATGAGCTGCTTCAATCCGCCCACTCCAGCCCGATCTCGCGGTAAAGGCCGCGATCCTCGTCCCAGCGCGGATTGACCTTGACGTGCAGGAACAGGTGGACGGGGCGGCCAAGGTGCCTTGCAATTTCCTCGCGCGCGGCGGCACCGATCGCCTTTAACCGCTGTCCGCCCTTGCCGATAATGATCGCCTTCTGGCTATCGCGCTCGACCAGCACCTGCTGGCGGATTTCGGTCGAGCCGTCGGGGCGATCCTGCCACGTCTCGGTTTCGATCGCCGTGGCGTAGGGCAGTTCCTGATACAGCTGATTGACGATCTGCTCCCGCGTGAGCTCGGCCGCGACCATCCGATCGGTGGCGTCGGAAACCTCGTCTTCGGGATAGAGCCAGGGTCCTTCCGGCATGGTCGCTGCCAACGCCGCCTTGACGTCAGCGACCCCGTCGCCCTGCGCGGCGCTGACCATGAACACCTGCTGCGGCCCAAGCCGGTCGGTGAGGCCGCCGGCAAGCGCGAGCAGCGCATCCTTTCGCACCAGGTCGATCTTGTTGAGCACCAGCATCAGCGGCTGATTGCGCCCGCCAAGCGACGTGATGATCCGTTCGACGTCGGCCTTGACCCCGGTGGCGACGTCGATGACCAGCAACACCAGGTCGGCATCCTGCGCTCCGGTCCAGGCAGCAGCGACCATCGCCCGGTCGAGCCGCCGCTTTGGCTGGAAGATCCCGGGCGTGTCGACCAGCAGGATCTGGGAGTCGCCGGCAAGCGCGATGCCCATCAGCCGCGAGCGGGTCGTCTGCGCCTTTGGGCTGACGATCGCGACTTTCTGGCCGACCAGCGCATTGACCAGGGTCGATTTTCCGGCATTGGGCGCACCAATAACGGCCACGAAGCCGGCGCGGCGATGCTGTTCGCTCACTGTAATTGCTTCAGCAACGCTTCGGCGGCGTCGGTTTCGGCGTCCTGCTTGCTGGTGCCCGTGGCACTGGCTTCGCCGAGGCCTGGGATTGATACTCGAACCGTGAAGGTCGGTGCGTGCGCGGCGCCGGTTCGGGCGACGACTTCGTACACCGGCGCCTTGCGGCCACGCGCCGCGGCAAGTTCCTGCAGGCCCGATTTGGGGTGCAGCGGTGCCTTGTGCTGGTCGGCGAAGTGCGGCGCCCAGATCCGCTCGACGAACCGCTCGGCGGGTTCCAGCCCGCCATCGATGACCAGTGCTCCGATCAACGCTTCGACCACGTCACCGATGACATTGTCGCTCTGGCTGGCGCGATCGTCCCGCGCCTGCTTGCCCAGCCTGACCAGCGACGGCAGGCCGAGCGCCCGGCCGATTTCGGCGCAGGTCTCGCGCGCCACCAGCACGTTGTAACGCCGCGACAAATAGCCTTCCGGCTCGGTCGGGTGGCGTTCGTACAGGCTGCGGGCGATGATGTGGCCAAGCACTCGGTCGCCGAGAAATTCGAGCCGCTCATAATCCTGTCCGGTGCCGACGCTCTTGTGGCTGATGGCCAGTTCAAACAGGCCCATGTCCCGGGGCTGATAACCAAGTTCGTCGCGGACGAATTGCGCAAGATCCTGTGGCGCGCTCATCGCTCGTCGCCCGTACGGCCGATGCGGTCGGTGCGAAGCGATGTGAACCACGTCCACGGCTTCCAGTAGGAAGCACTGCCGTCGGTCGACCAGAAGGTGAACAGCGCCCGGCCGATCAAATTTTCAGTTCCAACCATGCCGGCCCCCCCTTGGTCGGCGGCGAAGCGGCTGTCGAGGCTGTCGTCGCGGTTGTCACCCATCAGGAACAGGCGGCCGGGGGGCACCAGGGTGGCCGGAAAGTTGTCGGCCGGGCCCGCGTCGAGCTGGTCGAGGACGATGTAACTCGGCCCGCCGGGAAGCGCTTCCCGGTAAGCGCGAAACAGGCAGAAAGCGCGCCCACCGCTGGTCGTCACACTCGGAATTGCCGGCGGCACCGCGGTGCACGGAGTGTTGGCGCTGACCGGCAGGCGGTAGGGTGGCAGCGCGGTTCGCGAAACCGGCTGGCCATTGAGGATCAGGCGCCCCTGTTCAACCGCGACGGTGTCGCCCGGAAGGCCGATCACGCGCTTGATCAGGTCGATGTTCTCGCCCGGGTGGCGGAACACGACGATGTCGCCACGGGTCGGCACGGCACCAAATACGCGTCCTTCAAACGATGGAATACCGAACGGAAAGCTGTAGCGCGAATAACCGAACGGCCATTTCGAAACGATCACATAGTCGCCGATATAGAGGGTCGGGATCATCGACCCCGACGGAATGCTGAACGGAGCGATGATGAAGCTGCGCAAGACCCACGCCAGCAGGACCAGCGTGACCACGAACCGCGGCAGGCTTGGCGAAGTGTCGCGTGGGCGAGCATCCGAAGCGGGCGCGCGCGTCGCCGAATTGGGCTGGGTTTGGGGCGAAGTCATTCGCGCCGCTTGTTTCCGCGCGCTTGCCCAAGGTCAAGCCGGGGTGGCATTTGCCGCTTCCAGCACTAAGTGGAGCGGCAATGGATCAAGCGCACCCGATGCGGCTGGATGAGCTGTTCGCGGCCGAGCCAGACCGCCTGAGCAAGCTGACGTTCGAAGCGGCCGGCCTCTATTTCGATTGGGCCAAGACCCATCTGGATGCCACGCTTGTCGCCCAATTCGCCGATCGTGCCGAACAGGCCGGCTTCGCCGCCGCGCGCGACGCGCTGTTCAACGGCAGCGTCGTCAACCCCAGCGAAGACCGCGCCGCGACCCATGTTGCGGAACGCGGCAGCGGCGCCCCCAACGATGTCGAACTGGCGACTGCCCGCCGCCAGCGGATGCGCGCGCTGATCGATGCGATCGAAGCCGGTGCGTTCGGCGCGGTTACTGGCGTGCTGCACATCGGCATTGGCGGATCGGTGCTTGGCCCGGCCCTGCTGGTCGATGCGCTCGGCCGGCGTGGAGCGACGATCAACGTCCGCTTCCTGTCGAACATCGACGGAGCCGCGTTCGACGATGCTGTGCGGCCGCTGGACCCGGCGACAACGCTGGTCGTGGTGGCGTCGAAGACCTTTTCGACCGTCGAAACCCGAACCAACATGGAAGCGGCGCGGGAATGGCTTCAAGCCAATGACGTCGGCGATCCCGACGGCCGCTTCATCGCCGTTACCGCGAAGCCCGAAGCGGCGGTGGCCGCGGGCATCGACGAAACCCGCGTGCTGGCTTTCGCCGAAAGCGTCGGCGGCCGCTATTCCTTGTGGAGCACGGTTGGGGTCAGCGCCGCGCTGGCGCTCGGCTGGGACGCCTTTGAAGCGCTGCTCGAAGGCGCGGCCGAGATGGACCGGCATTTCCGCTTTGCCGAGCCGGGCGCCAATGTGCCGCTGATCGCGGCCTTCGCCGACCGGCTCTATGCCGAGCGCGACGCCCAGACGCGGGGCGTATTTGCCTACGACGAGCGGCTTCGGTTGCTGCCATCCTACCTGCAGCAGCTGGAGATGGAATCGAACGGCAAGTCGGTCCGCAGCGACGGCTCGCCGGTCGGTCGGCCAAGCGCGCCCGTGACCTGGGGCGGGACCGGGACCGATGCCCAGCACGCGGTGTTCCAGCTGCTTCACCAAGGCACGTTGCTAGTCCCGGTCGAATTCGTCGCGGTTCGCGAAGGCGAGGACGAACAGGACCCCGAACATCATCACCTGCTGCTGCTTAATGCCTTCGCTCAAGGGGCGGCGTTGCTGCAGGGACAGCGAAGCGACGACCCGCAGCGAAGCTATGCCGGCAATCGCCCAAGCAGCACGATCCTGCTCGATCGCCTGGACGCCCGCGC
>JBDSGQ010000027.1:0-36412 GCA_039918915.1 Sphingomicrobium sp. | reverse complement strand
CCACCACCGCCGCCAAGCGACGAGCAGCCGCCGCTGGTCTGATGACCTGGGATGAGGCGGTCAGCTTCGCGCTGTCGCTGCCCGGAACCGAGCTTGCGCTTTATTATGGGCAGCCAGCGGTAAAGGTCGCCGAAAATGGCCGTGCATTGCTGATGCGCAGCCATGAAACCGCGACGTCCTTTGCGCTGGCACTCGATCTCGATTCGATCGAACTGCTCAAGGAAACCGATCCAGCCACCTATTGGCAGACCGCGCATTACGAAGGCTGGCCCGCGGTTCTCGTGCGCTACGATAGTCCGGACGACGAGCGCGTTCGGGCGATGATCGAACGATCGCGAGCGTGGAGCGCGGCCCTGCCCAAGGCGCGACCGCGCAAGCGCAAGTGATCGCTCGCTTTGCCGCTTTCGTGGCGATCGACTGGTCGGGAGCCAAAGGTGCGCGGCACAAGGGGATCGCGATCGCCGAGGCCCGCAGTGAAGGCCCGCCACGGCTGGTCCGACCGGGCCACGTCTGGTCGCGGGAGGAAGTCCTTGGCTGGCTGGCCAGGCGGTCCGCGGAGGAACCGACCCTGTTCGGGTTCGATTTCAGCTTTGCTCCGCCATTGATCGAGCGCGGCGAATATCTCGTCGGGGAGCCCGGCGTGCCGCGCACCGCGCGCGAATTCTGGCGCTATGTCGACGATCGGTGTGACGACCCCGATCTGGGGGCTGCGAGCTTCCTTGAAACGGCGCACCGCAAGCATTTCTATTTCGGCATTGCCGATGGCGTGAAGGCCGATTTCGTCCGCTTCCGGCAGTGCGACGCTCGGCTCAACGCGCAGGGTGGGCGCAAGACCGCAAGCGCCTACGATGCGATTGGCGCGGCCCAGGTCGCCAAGGCCAGCTTCGCCGGCATGCGCCTGCTTCACCGGCTCGACGGAAAGGTCGCCATCTGGCCAATGGACCCGCTTCCCCAAAGCGGCAGTGCCGTGGTGGAAATCTACACCCGCATCTATTTGCGGCGCGCCGGAATGTCCGGGGTGAAGCTGCGCAGCCGGGTCGAACTCAATGCCGCGCTCATCGGTCTCGGCAGTCCGCCGGCACGATTGCGGTTCGAACCCAGCGACCACCAGACCGACGCGCTCGTCACCGCTGCTGGCATGCGCGCGCTGGCAATGCACGAGCCGAACGCCTTCTCACCAGTTGGCCTCACCAGGGAAATTGCGAGGACCGAAGGCTGGACCTTCGGTGTGCTTTAACGCAAAGCCCGTCCACGCCGGTTTAGCTCAGCTGGTAGAGCAGCGGTTTTGTAAACCGAAGGTCGGGGGTTCGATTCCCTCAACCGGCACCGCAGCAGGTGCGTTGTCCTCATTGCCAACCATCGTTCAATCAGGCAGCGTCATCGCCATGAACAACCTGCTGATTGCCCTGACGTGCGTCGTCATCCTGGTCCTTGTCCACTACGTGATCGTGGACTTTCGCTTCCGGTTCTCGGGGGGCATCACGGGCATCTGGCTGCATAACCCCGCACCTGTCGGGCTGTGGGTCGCGCGACTGACTGCAATTCCTCCGCTCATTGCCGCGCTCAGCATCAAGTTTGTTGGCACGGGCGAGACGGTCTGGATCGTGCTTGGAGTGCTCAGCATGATCCATTTCCTCAGCCTGTTCATGTTGCGCGCTTTCGTGATCGAAGAGTGATGGCGCTTAGACGTTGAGCTCGACCCACATCGGCGCATGATCGCTGGTTTTTTCCCAGCCGCGGGGTGTGCGATCGACGCCCGCGGCGATCAGGCTCTTGGCCAGGCTGGGGCTAAGCAACGCATGATCGATACGGATTCCGGAGTCGCGTTCGAACGCGTTGCGCCAATAGTGCCAGAAGGTGTAAATTCGCTGATCCGGGAACAGCTTGCGGATTGAGTCCGTCCAGCCTTGGGCCGACAGCGCTTCGAATTTGGAGCGCGCTTCGGGGGCGAACAGCGCATCCCTGGTCCATCGTTCGGGCTTGTACACGTCCTGTGGCGTCGGGATGACGTTGAAGTCGCCAATCAGCACTGCCGGCACCTTGCTGTCGATCAGGTGCTGCGCGTGGTCGCGAAGCCGGTCCAGCCAGGCTAGCTTGTAATCGAACTTCGGCCCCGGCGCGGGGTTGCCGTTGGGCGCGTAGAGATTGCCGATCAGAATGCCGCTAACCGCCGCTTCGAGATAGCGGCTTTGACCCGGATCGGGGTCGTCGGGCAGCGCGCGTCGGGTTTCAACCGGCGCGCCGATGCGCGACAGAATGGCGACTCCGTTCCAGCTTTTCTGACCGTGCCACAGCGACTGATAACCCAGCGCTTCCAGGTCATCCGCCGGGAAAGCTTCACTGGCGCACTTGAGTTCCTGCAGGCAGGCGACATCGGGCTGGAACTCCGCGAGCCAGCGCGACAGCACCGGGAAGCGGGAGTTGATGCCGTTGATATTGTAGCTGGCGACTCGCACGCGCGTCTTGCTGGTCATCGTTCAAGTCCAATTCCATCCACAGAGTCGTCCACCGGTTCGCGCACAACTTTCTGCGCGGCAGCAGCAGATTCAGACTCCCACTGCCCATTAAATCGGTTATGAAGAATGCGTGTTCCGGATCCCTCGGGAAAAGGAACATGGAACCCCGGCAACTTCGGTTGCCGGGGTTTACTTTTATGTGCTGAGCGCGGCCGCGCTCGCGCCTTTTAAAACCAGCTTCTTCGACCGGTCCGGCAGCGGGTATTTGTTGCCGTTGGCGCAGTTGAACAGCAGCGCGCGCTCATTCTTTCCGACCAGCCCGCGCGCCAGCGCCAGGCGCCACGCCGCCAGCACTGCGCCGCCTTCCGGGCACAGCAGGAAGCCGTCGTTCCGAGCGGCATCCGTCACTGCCTGGAGGATTTCCGATTCGGCCACGGCAAGGGCCGCGCCGCCGCTGTCGCGAACCGCGCGCAGGATCAGGAAATCGCCCACTGCCTTGGGCACTCGAATGCCGGTGGCGACCGTGGCCGGATCTTCCCACCGCTCGGCGAACTCGGCGCCCTCGTCGAACGCGCGCACGATCGGCGCACACCCTTCGGCCTGGACCGCATACATCCGCGGCCGCTGCGACCCGATCAGGCCGAGCGCCTCAAGCTCGTCGAAGCCCTTCCACATGCCGATCAGGCCGGTTCCGCCCCCGGTGGGATAGAAGATCGCGTCGGGCAGTTCCCAGCCGAGCTGCATCGCGAGTTCCAGCCCCATGACCTTCTTGCCTTCGAGGCGATAGGGCTCCTTGAGCGTCGAAAAATCGAACCACAGCCCCTCGGCGGCGCCTTTGCCGACCAGCGCTCCACATTCGTCGATCTGGCCGTCGGCGACGAATACCCGGGCACCATAAGCGGCGGTTTCGGTGACATTGATGTCGGGCGTTTCGGCCGGGCAAATGACGATGGTTTCGATCCCTGCGCGCGCTCCATAAGCGGCCAGCGCGGCGCCGGCATTGCCGTTGGTCGGCATGGCGATCCGCTCGATCCCGAATTGCTGGGCCATGGTCACCGCCATCGCCAGCCCGCGCGCCTTGAACGATCCGGTCGGCAGGCGGCCTTCGTCCTTGACCAGCAGGTTTGCACCGCCGGTCCGTTCAAGCGCAACGATCGGTGTTTCCGGCTCGCCCAGGCTGACCGGCGCGATGTCGTGGGGAAGCAGCTCACGCCACTTCCACATGTCGGCTGGCCGCCCGGCGAGGCTGTCGCGAGTCAGCGTGCGCCTGGCGCGGTCGAGATCGTAGCGGACGAGCAGCGGCTTGCCGGCACGGCTGAGGTTATGAACCTGCCCGGCTTCGTAGCGGTCGCCGGTCAGCGAGCATTCGAGATGGGTGACCAGGCTCATCAGCAGCAACTGTCTGGTTGGGCCGCCCGCTCGATCTGCAATGTGCAATGTTCGATCCCGAAGCGGTCGTGAAGCATCTTTTGGGCCGCTTGAATCAGGCCGTCCGGGGATTTCACACGCGGGGCCACGAGGTGCGCGGTGAGCGCGGTCTCGGTCGTGCTCAGCGGCCAGATATGAAGGTCGTGGACCGCTTCCACCGACTCCAGCCGCCCAAGCTCGACGGCGACCTCGTCGAGCTCGATGCCTTCCGGAACGCCGGCCAGGGTCATTCCAACCGATTCGCGAAGCAGGCCCCAGGTGCTCCACAGGATGACAGCGGCGACCGCCAGGCTGGTAACGGGGTCGATCCACGACTGGCCGGTGCGCAGGATGATGAACCCCGCCAGGGCAACCGCGACCGACACCGCTGCATCGGCGGCCATGTGAAGGAAGGCGCCGCGGACGTTGATGTCGTGCTTGCGCCCGCCCGCGAACAGCAATGCGGTAACGCCGTTCACGGCGATCCCGATCAGTGCCACGATCACCACCGTGCCGCCTGCCGTCGGGGCCGGATGCAGCAGCCGGCGGATCGCTTCAGCGCCGATCGCACCGACAGCGACCAGCAGCAGCAGCGCGTTGACCAGCGCCGACAGGATCGACGCCTTTTTCAAACCGTAAGAAAAGCGCGGCGAAGGCGACAGCCCCGTCATCCACGCGCCGATCCAGGCGATCGCAAGGCCGATGACGTCGGACAGATTGTGTCCGGCATCGGCAATCAACGCCATGGAATTGGCGGCAAAGCCATATCCGGCTTCGACGATGACGAAGGCCAGATTGATCACGATCCCGAGCGCGAACGCCCGCCCGAAATTTCCGTTGCTGTGATGATGGCCGGCCATTCGCGGCACCGCTAGCCGAGCCGTTCGCCGAAACCAACCGTGCGCCCGTCGAACGTCGATGGTTCAACTGTCGAGCATCTTGCGATAATATATCATGCAACCTAAGCGCCGGCGCTTGCATCGGACTGGAACAGCCTTGATTCGCATCTGTCTTCTTGCCGGCGTCAGCTTGGCGGCCGTGGCCACGAATTCACCCGCCCTTGGCCAGGCCGCGCAGCCGCCGCGCGATGACCACGAAAAAAGCGAAATCGTCATTACCGGCAGTCGTCACTCGACCGATGTGCTTGGCGGGGTCGCGGTCGTGAACAAGGAAGAGCTGGCGCGCGACGTTCGCCCAAGCCTGGGCGAGACGCTCCAGAAGCTACCGGGCGTGACCGCTTCCAGCTTCGGACCAAGCGCATCGCGACCGATCGTGCGCGGCTTTTCGGGCGAGCGGGCCGGAATATTGGTCGATGGCATCAGCAGCCTGGACCTGTCGGCGTCGGACCCCGATCATGCCGTCACCATTAACCCGTTGACTGCTCAGAGCATCGAGATCGTCCGTGGCCCGGGTGCGCTGATGTTCGGCCCGTCCGCGATTGCCGGCGTCGTTAATGTCATCGACACGCGAATTCCGCGTCTGGTGCCAAACCGGCCGATAGCCGCCGACCTGATGCTGAACCTAGCATCGGCCGCGCGGGAGCGTTCCGCCAACCTCGGCGTCGACGTTCCTCTGGGCCGCCACTTCGTTGCACACGTCGATGGCGCTTATTCGAAGTATGACGACCTGCATGTCGGCGGCTTTCTGCTGGCGGAACCGCTTCGAGCGCAGGCTTTGGCGAGTTCCGATCCGGCAACTCGGGCGCTGGCATCGCTTCGGGACACGCTGCCCAATACCGCCGGGCAAAGCGACGATGCAGCGGCGGGCATTGCCTTTGTCGACGGGCCGTTGAACGTCGGCATTTCCTACAATCACCACGATGCCAGATACGGCGTCCCGATCCGCTTTTCGCTCGATCCGGCGATTATGCCGGAAGCTCCGACGATCGATGCTCATCAGGATCGTGGCGACGTGCGCGTCCACCTGCCGATCGCCGGCATGTTTGCCAGTGCCGAACTGCGCGGCGGAATTTCGCGCTACCATCACGACGAACTCAGTCCGGACGGCGCCATCAACACCAGCTTCTATAGCAACGGCGGCGAACTGCGCGGCGACCTCGTGCAGGCGGATCGCTCGGGCTGGGGCGGAACGACCGGATTCGATTACCGCCATCAGGACGCCAAAATTCACGGCGGCGAAAAATATCTGCCCGACAGCCGCGAACTCAAGCTTGCTCTGTTCACCGTCCAGTCGCTGATTCGCGGGCCGCTTAGGATTGAACTGTCCGGCCGCGCCGAATCGGCCAGGCTTCACGCCGACGCGGATCCGCAGATCGCTGCCAACGGCGGGATCGTCGGGACCATTCCAATCGCGCGGTCGCTGACGCCCTTGTCGGTCGCTGCCGGCGCCAGTTACGATGTAATTCCAGACTGGCGGATCGGCGTCACGCTGTCGCACAGCGAACGGGCGCCCTCGATCCAGGAATTGTTTTCAAACGGCCCCCACGGGGGCAGCCAGCAATTTCTGGTCGGCGATCCAATGCTTGGTATCGAACGCAGCAATGGGGCCGAACTGACCGTCCGGCACCTCAACGGTCCGGTGCATGTGCAAGGCGGCCTCTATTACAGTCGCTACAGCAGTTTCGTGTACGAGGCGCCGACCGGCAGCGTGCGCGACGGCCTGCCCGAATATCAGTTTCGCCAAGGCCAGGCTGACCATTACGGCTTCGAGGTCGAAAGCGATGCGCGGCTCGGCCAATGGCTCGGCATTCAATGGACCGGTGAACTGACTGCGGACGCGGTCTGGGCGACCATCGCGGACTATGGCCCGGCGCCGCAGATCCCTCCCTTCAGGATCATCGCGGGCGTGAGTGGAGTGCGCGGGCCGCTGCAAGGCCGACTTGAGGTTGAACGGGCGGCGGCACAGACCCGGACCGCGCCGATCGAAACCCCGACGCGGGGATACACGCTGGTCAATGCGTCACTCGATTGGCACCCGATCGCCCGAGATCCGGCGCTGACGCTATCGCTCAGCGGGAATAATTTGTTCGATGTCGAGGCGCGGCGTCATTCCAGCGAGCTCAAGGATTATGCGCCGCTTGCCGGGCGCGACATTCGGCTGACCGCGCGCCTGAAAATCTAGCTCGGAGCCGGCTCCGCCGACCGGCCTCCAAACGGGGAGAGGCGGTCCGGCCAAACGGGGAGCCGAACCGCCTCTCGGAGGAAGCGCACCACGGGACGAGTGCGGCTCCTGGGGAGCTAGATGTCGATGCCGGCGGCGATCGCTTCGAGCTTGCGTACGCGTTCGCGCAGGTCGGCGATTTCGATCCGCCCGGTAGCGGGGGGCAGGGTCCGCTCGGCAGCATCGTGAGTCAGTTCGAAGCGTTTGAGTTCAAGCCAGCCGTTCCATGCCTTGAGACCGGCCCAGCTCAGTCCTCCGACGGCTCCGAAAACGGTTGCGCTAAGTGCCGCAATGGCGGTTGGCTCGATCATTTTCCCTCCTCGCGCAGGGCTTCGATCTCCCGCGCCAGTTCTTCGTTCGGGGTGTTGATATGGTGGTCGATCGCCATCAGCCGGCGGTCGGTTTCGTCCAGCTCGTTGCGCACTACGTGGATCGTGGGCGTGGCGCGCGCGGCGCTGTCCATGCGGTCGAAGTCGCTCATCCGGCGGTCGCCGGTCAGCGACCTTTTCTTCTTCACGGCGAAATAAATGCCCATAACGGCATAAGCCACCAACGTCAGCTTGAAGCTGATCAGGATGGCCGCGGCGACGAAGCCGATGCGCACGAAGGTCGGGTCGATTCCAGTCATCGCACCGATGGTGGAGGCGACGCCCGCGACCTTGGCGTCCTTGCGATCGAGCGAATAGGGATAAATCTTGCGGGCCATTGCCTCGTCCTTCCTCAGTGCGCCCGCGCTTTGAGCGCGGCTTTCATGGCTTCCAGTTCACTGTCGACCGCGTCGTTGGCCTTGAGCTGGAGGATGCTGTCTTCGAGGCTGCTGATGCCCAGTGCTTCGGCTCGCCCTTCGGCGAAGTCGGCGCGCCGTTCGAGCAGGTCGAACTTGGCGAACGCGTCCTGGGCGCGGCTGCCGTGCATCACTTCGCTGGCCCGGGCCCGAGTTACTGCGCTTTCCAGCCGAGCGGCAATTGCATTCTGCCGGGCGCGCGCTTCACGCAGCTTGCCCTGAAGCTTGGCAATGTCGACTTCGTAGCCGCGTAGCACGATTTCGATCTGCTCGACTTCGGAGCGCAGGCCCTCAGCCATGTCGGCGGCGCTCTGACGCTCGGTCAGCGCGGCGCGGGCGAGGTCGTCGCGGTCCTTGGTCAGCGCGAGCTCGGCCTTGGCGGTCCAATCGGCCTGAATCTGGTCGAGGCGGTCGGTTGCGCGCCGCATCTCCTTGATGTCGGCGATCGAGCGCGCAGCGGTGGCCCGCACTTCGACCAAGGTCTCTTCCATCTCCAGGATGATCATCCGGATCATCCGCGCCGGGTCTTCGGCCCGATCGAGCAACTCGGCCATGTTGGCGGCAAAGATGTCTCGTGCCCGGCTGAACACTGGACCATTGAGCCAGGCGGCAACCGGGGCGAGCCGCGATGCGGCTTCCGGCTCCCGGATCAGGCGAGCCGTGCGGACCGGAACGTGCGCTTCGAGGATTTCGAGTTCAGCCATTGAGCGCGGCCGGGCTCGGGTTGGCGATCGCCTGGGCGGGACCGACAGCGGCGCCCACCGTGACCGAACTCATGATGAGTGCCCCGGCAATGGCGACGAGGCTGCGAGTGAACTGCGAGGACATTGGTAATCTCCTTTGGTCGAACCCTGGAGCATTTGCTTGCGGGCCGATGAACAAGACTAATCAAGGAGCGTGCCAATCCCGCAAAACTGCGAAAAACCGACTATGAAACCGCAAAATAGGAATATTTCCCAACCAACAATTGGCGTCGAATCCCAAGCCATGGCCGGAACCTTCGGCGCGTTCGGAGCGTCGAACGATCACGGATTGGCAAACAGGAGTTGGACGATGTTGGGCAAGCTTGCAGGCGCGTGGTTGGGCGGCAAAGCCGCGGGACGGGGCAAGGGCACCAAGGGTGCGATTATCGGATATGGCGCGGCGGCACTGGCGCGGCGCAGCATACCCGCGCTGGCGGTGCTGACGCTTGGTGGCTGGGCATTCCGCAAATGGCGCGACCGCAGCGGCCGGGCGCCGGCTTATCCTTCGGACGCTTCGCCTTCGTCCAGCTGAGCGGGGTTTTCGAAATAGGGTTCGACCGCGCCGTTGAGCCTGACCGTCATCGGCTGGCCGAAGCGGTCGCGGCTGCGGCCCGCGGCGACGCGGATCCAGCCTTCCGAAACGCTATATTCGATGACGTTGGTCTTCTCATTGCCGTTGAAGCGGATGCCGATGCCCCGGCTAAGGACTGCTTCATCGAAATGATCGCTTCGTGGATCGAGCGAAAGCCGGTCGGGCGGAGTGTCGGCTGGGGTCGCGATTGGGGCCGCGACTGGGGATGCTTTGTCGGACATGGCGGCGCCCTAGCGGCTGTCGCCTTGGCGAGTCCAGTTGCCGCATCCGCAACTCCCGATTAAGCGCTCGCCTCGATCATGAGTGATAAAGACCCAGCCAACCTCAAGCCCAACCGGCCCAAGCTCGCGCTCCACGTGCCCGAGCCCAAGCTCAGGCCGGGCGACACGCCCGACTTCTCGTCGCTCGACGTGCCGGCGGCCGGCGCTGCGCCGTGTCCCGACGTCGCCGTCCCCGCGGTTGAAACCCATCCGCTGACGACTTCGCTGGTGCGCGTGCTTGACGACGACCAT
The DNA here is from genome assembly GCA_039918915.1 of Sphingomicrobium sp. Lineage (GTDB taxonomy): Bacteria > Pseudomonadota > Alphaproteobacteria > Sphingomonadales > Sphingomonadaceae > Sphingomicrobium. The sequence continues at coordinate 26,798 of JBDSGQ010000027.1, read as the reverse complement.
CGCGCCGTCGGTCCGTGGGATCCCAAGGTCAGTCCGGACACGCTGCGCAAAATGCTGTCCGACATGGTCCTGCAGCGGGTTTACGACGACCGGATGTACCGCGCGCAGCGGCAGGGGAAGACCAGCTTCTACATGAAGGCGACCGGCGAGGAGGCGATTGCGATTGCCGCCGCCGCGGCCCTCGACGGCGACGACATGCACTTCCCGACCTATCGCCAGCAGGGCCTGCTGATCGCGCGTGGCTATCCGCTGGTCGAGATGATGAACCAGGTTTATTCGAACCGCGGCGATCCGCTCAAAGGACGGCAATTGCCGATCATGTATTCGTCGCGTCCCCACGGCTTTTTCACCATTTCCGGCAATCTTGGGACCCAGTTTCCGCAGGCCGTCGGCTGGGCGATGGCGGCCGCGATCAAAGGCGACAGCCGGATCGCGATGGGCTGGATCGGCGACGGTGCCACTGCCGAAGGCGACTTCCATGCGGCGGCCACCTTCGCCGCGGTGTACAACGCGCCGGTCGTGCTGGCGGTGGTCAACAACCAGTGGGCGATCTCCAGCTTCTCGGGAATCGCGGGCGCTGAGCGGGCGACCTTCGCGCAGCGCGCCGTGGGTTATGGCATCGCCGGCCTGCGGGTCGACGGCAATGACGCGCTGGCGGTCTACGCCGCCGTCAAATGGTCGGCAGAACGCGCCCGCGGCAACCATGGCCCGACGCTGATCGAGTTTTTCACCTATCGCGCCGAAGGGCATTCGACCTCGGACGATCCAACCGGCTACCGGCCCGCTGGCGAGCCCAAGGCGTGGCCGCTCGGCGACCCGGTCGAACGGCTGAAGGCGCATCTTTTCGCGCTCGGCGAATGGGATGAGGAACGCCACGCGGCAATGGCGGCCGAGGCGGACGTCAAGGTACGCGCCGCGCAAAAGGAATCGGAGAAGCTCGGGATTCTGCCCGAACAGGGCTCGCATGACGTCGGATCGGTGTTCGAAGACGTCTATGCCGACCTGCCGTGGCACCTCGCCGAGCAACAGGCGCAGGCCCTGGACGAGACTCGCTGATGGCGACGATGAACATGATCCAGGCGCTTAACGACGCCCACCGGGTCGCGATGCGCGCCGATGAAAATGTCGTCGTGTTCGGCGAAGACGCGGGTTATTTTGGCGGGGTCTTTCGAGTCACCGAAGGCTTGCAGCGCGAATTCGGCAAGACCCGCGCCTTCGATGCGCCGATCAACGAAGGCGGGATCATCGCGGCCGCGGTCGGCATGGCCGCTTATGGGCTGAAACCGGTCGTGGAGATCCAGTTCGCCGACTATATTTACCCGGGCTATGACCAGATCGTCAGCGAAGTCGCGAAAATCCGCTACCGGACCGCAGGCGAATGGACGATGCCGATGGTCATCCGCTCACCTTATGGCGGCGGCATCTTTGGCGGCCAGACGCACAGCCAGTCGCCCGAAAGCCTGTTCACCCACATTGCCGGCCTGAAGGTCGTGATCCCGTCGACTCCGCACGATGCCAAGGGCTTGCTCGTCGCTGCCATCGAGGATCCCGATCCGGTGATCTTCTTCGAACCCAAGCGCATCTACAACGGGCCGTTCGACGGCCATCACGACCGCCCGGTAACGCCCTGGTCGAAACATCCGGCGAGCGACGTGCCCGAGGGTCATTATACGGTCCCGCTGGGCAAGGCGCAGATCGTGCGCGAAGGCGCCGACCTCACGGTCCTGGCTTACGGCACGATGGTCCATGTCGCTTTGGCGGCGGTCGAGGAACAGGGCATCGACGCCGAAGTCATCGACCTCCGGACGCTCGTTCCGCTCGACATCCAGGCGATCGAGGCCTCGGTCGCGAAGACCGGCCGTTGCCTGATCGCTCAGGAAGCGCCGCGCACTTCGGGATTCGCATCGGAGCTCAGCGCGCTGGTGCAGGAGCGCTGCTTCTACCACCTCGAAGCGCCGGTGGAGCGCGTGACCGGCTGGGACACGCCTTACCCGCACGCTTATGAATGGGCCTATTTCCCAGGCCCGAAGCGCCTGAAGCGCGCATTGGAAAAGGTCATGGCTGACTGATGGCACGGTATCAATTCAAGCTGCCCGACATCGGCGAAGGCATTGCCGAAGCGGAGATCGTCGCCTGGCACGTCAAGGTCGGCGACACGATCGCCGAAGACCAGCAGATCGCCGATATGATGACCGACAAGGCGACCGTCGAAATGGAAAGCCCGGTCGCTGGCAAGGTGGTCGAATTGGCCGGCGAAGTCGGCGACCTGGTGCCGATCGGATCGGTCCTCGCAGTGATCGAAACCGCCGGCGCCGACCGTGCGTCGGAATCCGCCGCGGACAGCAAGGACGAGCGGCCGCTGGCCGATGGCGCCGTGACCGCGACCCCCGAACTGGCCAGGGAAATCCCGGTCACGAAGGTGGTCGAAGACACGAAAACTGGGCGCCCCAAGGCAGCCGAAGCGCCTTCTGCGCCAAAGGAGCCGAAGGAACCGAAGGAGCCGAAGGAGCCGAAGGATGCTCCCGTGGCTCAACCGGCTGAACCAGCGGGCAAGGCGCTTGCCTCGCCAGCGGTGCGCCAGCGCGCCCGCGATCTCGGCGTCGACCTGGCCCAGGTGAAGACCGCGAGCGATCGCGTCCGCCACTCCGACCTCGATGCTTACCTGCTGTACAATGGCGGCACGGTTTCGGGCCGCGGTGCCGCACCGCGGCCGGACGAAACGATCAAGGTGGTCGGCCTGCGCCGCAAGATCGCCGAGAACATGCAGGAGGCGAAACGTCGCATCCCGCACTTCGCGCTGGTCGAGGAATTCGACGTCACCGCGCTCGAAGATACGCGCGCGATGATGAATTCGGACCGCGGCTCGAATCCGAAGCTGACGATCCTGCCGTTCCTGATCACGGCGATGGTTCGGGCGCTGCCCGAATGGCCGATGATCAATGCCACTTACGACGACGATGCCAATGTCATCACGCGCCACGGCGCAGTCCACATGGGGGTCGCCACCCAGACCGACAGTGGGCTGATGGTTCCGGTCATCCGCAATGCCGACGCAATGAGCGTGTGGCAGCTCGCGTCGGAAATCGTCCGCCTGTCGGAGGCGGCGCGCAGCGGCAAGGCCACGCGCGAGGAACTGTCGGGGCCAACCATCACCATTTCGTCGCTCGGGCCGATGGGTGGAATCACTTCGACGCCCGTGATCAGCCCGCCGCAAGTGGCGACCATCGCCGTCAACAAGATCGAAGAAAAGGTCGTGGTCATCGACGGCGAGATCGAAGTCGCCAAGCGCATGAACCTGTCGCTTAGCTGCGACCACCGGGTGGTCGACGGCTGGGATGCGGCAAGCTTCATGCAGGCGCTCAAGGGCTACATCGAAAACCCGTTGCGGTTGCTCAGCGCCTAGCTGGCGACGTGCGCCTTCAGCAGCTCGAAGCAATCGCCGTCGATCGCGCCACCGACTTCGCCCGCCATGATCGCCAGCGCCTCGTGCGTCGACATTGCTGCGCGATACGGACGATCGGCGGTCAAGGCGTCGTAAAAATCGCAGATGGTGATGATCCGCGTCTCACGCCCGATTTCATGGCCCTGCAGCCGGCGCGGATAGCCGCGACCGTCGAGCCGCTCGTGATGCGCAGCGGCCAGGTCGGCCAGCCCCGCGAATGCTCCAATTCGGGAAAGGATCGCCCGCGTATGTTCCGCATGGTCGCGCATCTCGACCCATTCGCGGTCGTCCAGCCCTGACGGCTTTTCGAGCACGGCGCTGGACACCCCAAGCTTGCCGACGTCGTGGAGCAGGGCGGCCCGGCGCAACGCGCTGATCGCATCGCCCGCGATACCCGCCTTGAGGCCCAGGGCTTCGGCGTAGCCGGCGACGCGGCGCGAATGGCCGGACGTGAACGGGCTCTTGGCGTCGATGACCTCCCCGAACGCGGCCGCAATGGTGTCCAGATAGTCGTCATCGATAACCGCTTCGTCATCCGTCGGTGCAAGCGCGACGACCGTCGCCGGCAGGACCGGCGAGGCCAGCATCGCCCAGAAACGATCGTCCCTCGCGACCCCGACAAAGGCCGCGGCAATTTCGGGATCGAACCATGTCCCGGCCCGCCGCTCAACCTCGTCGATGCTGGCATTGCGCCCGGCGTGCCCATGAAACACGTCGACGACCTGGGCGAGCAGCGCGATGTTGGACAGGCGCGGGATGCGATGCCCGCTGAGGCGTCCCGGGCGGCCCGATCCGTCCCAATGTTCGTCGAGATGATAAATGCCGGTGCACACCGGCTCGGGGAACCGCAACGCCCTGGCGATATCGGCGCCGCGGGTGCAGCGCGACAGGATCAGTTCCTGGGCGATGCTGTCGCCATGGGCCAGGATATTGCCGATCTTGGCCGCGCGCCTGGGCCACGACTGACCGCGCGCGGTCCTGCTGAAAACAAAGTGGAGCGTTGCCGCCAGACCGGTTCCGACCGTCTTGAAACCCTGCTTGAAGGCGCGATCGTCGGCGGCATAGAGTTCGCAGATTCGGGCCGCGTTGCTGCTGCAGCCGAGATCCTTCAGCAGGACGGTGTAATAAAGCTCGCCCAACTCCCGCTCGCCCAAGCCAAGCGCGCGGCCGACGTGCATTCCAATCCAGCATGACCGGATGCAGTGCCCTTCGGGCTGGCCTTCGGTGATATCGAGCGCATAGCTGAACGCTGCGAGCAATTCGGCGCGGTGAACCGACGCGGCTTGGGGGTTGTCATGGAGCATCAGGCGCCTCTGACACCCCCGTTAACCCGGGCCGGTTAACGAAAGGCTGTCAGTCTTTTTTGCCGATTTCGCACCAGCGGCCTGCCGACACCGCGACATCGTGTTTCTTCGCGGCGCGTTGGATCCGGCCCCCGGCGGCGTCGCGCTCGTCGTCGCTGACTCCTTCGACCTGGTTGAACCGCGCGGTTGCGCCGCCGGAGAGCGCGGCGGCGCAAGGTGCAGGCGGCTAGCCGGGTGGTTTCACCAAGGGCGCCACGGATCGACGTCGCGCGCTGCTCGGGGCTGACCCCGAGGCCATCGGCCGCCACGAACTCGGGCTCAATGCCGATGAAATTGAAAACGCCGCGCAAATAGGTTTCCAGATGCTCGAGCGCGGCGGCGGGCGATCCGGCATCGTAGAACCCGCCGCGAGCAAGGGCGATGATCACGCGCTTGCCCCCGGCCAGGCCTTCGGGCCCGCGGTCGGTGTAGCGAAAGGTCCGCCCAGCGACGAGGACTCGGTCAAGCCAGGCCTTGAGCTGGGTCGGCAAAGTGAAATTGTACATCGGAGCGCCGATCACGACCGTATCCGCGGCCAGGAATTCGTCGAGCACGGCACTGTCCGCGAAAGCGCCGAGCGTGAGGTGCGGCAACGGGTCGCCGACGAGGTCGCGGTAAATCAGTGGCGCTTGCGGTGCCGCCGCCAAAAGTTGATCGACAATCGATCGGGAAAGGGTCCTGCTGGCGCTGTTGTCGCCGCTGATGCTGCTGTCGAGATGAACGATGGTCACTATTGCCTCCTAGGTATTGAATATATACCAAGGCACTGTAAGTAACTATCGCCAGATGGCTCGCAAGAACGCACTTTTTTGTGCTTCGCGAACAAATTTGTGCCCCCGGAACACGACCGTAACCGAAGGAAGAATGATGAAAGACCCGACCAGTCCGGTTTGCCGCACGATCAGCACCTTGCTGTCGCGCATCGGGGACAAATGGACCGTCCTCGTCGTCCAGACGCTCGGTGGCGGATCGAAGCGCTTCAATGAACTGCGGCGGGAAATACCAAGCGTGTCGCAGCGGATGCTCACCTTGACCCTTCGCAATCTGGAACGGGACGGGATCGTGAATCGGACGGTGACGCCGACGATCCCGCCGCGCGTCGATTACGAATTGACCGACCTTGGCACGTCGCTTCAGAAACCGATCTGCGGCCTTGCCAGCTGGGCGCTCGACAATGTCGGCGCGATCCACCAGGCGCAGGCGGCGTTCGACGCCGCACACGATGCGCGCAAGGAAGCCGCCTGAGCGCCTTTGCTCCCAAACAATTGTCACCGTTTCGGATTTAAAATCATTTGTTTACTGGCGCTTGCTATCGGCGGCCCGTGACCAACCCAGCCCCAGCGGCGCGCCCTTATTTCGGCTCGCCCTATCTTCTCCGGACCACGATCGCGCCGGCATCCGGCGCGCAAGCGCGTTGCGACGCGATTCAAGCTGACTTCCGCGCTCGTGAGCCGGAGCGACGGCCCCTCCGCCGGGACCCTCCGCCGCTTCCGACCGCCCTCATTCCAACCGGCGACCAGCTCAAGCTGCGGCTGGCCGAAGAACTTGAATATGCGCGCCGGATGCTCGATTCGATGGGCGACCAGCTGACTTCCGACATGTCCATCGTGATGCGGCACGGGACGGCGTTGCAAGTCATCGACATCATCGGCCAGATGCTTGGCCATATCGCCAGCGTGACTCGATCGAGCGATCCGAACGGTGCCGTCGACCGCATTGGGATGTGCGAACTCAAGGGCCGCCTGCTGCGATCCAGCATCGACTGACTTGGCAAGTCCTCTGCCGCTCGCCTAGAGCGGGGCAATGCCCGGGCGCTTTTACGATGAATGGCAGGTTGGCGACCGCATCGCCCATGAAGTGACGCGCACGGTGACGGAGACGGACAATGTCCTGATCTGCGCGCTTACCCACAATCCCCAGCCCCTGCACCTTGACCGCGAAGCGGCCGCGCAGTCCGAGTTTGGCCAGCCGATCGTCAATTCGGTCTTCACCTTCGGGTTGATGGTCGGGGTCAGCGTCGCCGACACCACGCTTGGCACGCTGGTCGCCAACCTTGGCTACGACAAGCTGGGGTTCCCCAACCCGGTATTCGCGGGCGACACGCTGCGTTCGGAAACCGAATGCGTCGCGCGGCGCGAAAGCAAGTCGCGGCCCAATGCGGGTATCGTCACCTGGGTCCATCGCAGCTTCAATCAGCGCGACCAGCTGGTGTGCGAATGCACGCGCACCGCATTGCTGCTGAAGAAGGCGCCATGAACCATCCCCGCAGCTGGCTGTTCGTTCCCGCGGACAGCGAGCGCAAGATCACCAAAGCACTCGATAGCGACGCCGACGCCATCATCTTCGATCTCGAAGACAGCGTGACCACGGCCATGAAGTCGGTAGCCCGGGAATTGATCAACAACCTGCCCAAGCGTTCGGGCGGCCCGCAATGGTGGGTCCGCATCAACCCACTCGGCTCGGCCTTTGTGAAGGACGATCTGGAACTGCTGGGCGTCGCCGATATTCACGGCATCGTCTTGCCCAAGGCGGAGACGGGTGACGACGTGGTTGAATTGTCGCACCGCACGGGATCGATCCCGGTTCACGCCATCGTCACCGAAACCGCGGCGAGCCTGTTCGGCCTGATGTCCTATCGCCGGCCGGGGTCGCCGCTGACCGCGATGAGCTGGGGCGCCGAAGACCTTTCGGCGGCGCTCGGCGCATCTTCGAAACATGATGCCGACGGTGGTTTGAGCTTCACTTATCGGCTCGCCCGCTCGCTCTGCCTGGCGGGCGCTGTCGCCGCAGGGGTTCAACCCGTCGATGGCGTATTCGCGGACTTCCGCGACCTCGACGGCCTCCAGTCGGAAGCCGAGGCGGCGGCCCACGAGGGCTTCACTGGAAAGCTTGCGATTCATCCCGATCAGGTGGCGGTCATCAACGGCGCCTTCACACCGACCGACGATGATATTCGCCACGCCGCGGCCATCGTCGCCGCGTTCGAGGCACAGCCTGGCGCAGGCGTCCTTTCGATCGACGGCAAGATGGTCGACCGGCCCCATCTCATTCAGGCGCAACGCGTGCTCGACCGGGCGCCCTAACCCCAGGAGATTTTCAGATGCCGACGCAAGCCAAGGGATGGGGCACCGACGCTGCCGATCAGCCACTTCGGCCGATGGAATTCGAGCGCCGCGATCTGCGCGCGGATGATGTTGCAATCCGCATCACGCACGCCGGCATTTGCCATTCCGACCTGCATACCGCCCGCAACGACTGGGCCGGGACCAGCTATCCCGTCATTCCCGGCCACGAAATCGTCGGCACGGTCACTGCCATTGGCGACGAGGTCACGCGGCATCGCGTCGGCGATATCGTCGCGGTGGGCTGCATGGTCGACAGCTGCATGACCTGCGACCAGTGCCTCGCCGGCTGGGAAGTGTTCTGCCGCGAAGGCTGCGTCCAGACTTACAACAGCCCCGATCGGAACGACGCATCCCAGACGAAGGGCGGCTACACCGATCACATCGTCGTTCGCGATCACTTCGTGCTGAAGGTCCCCGATGGCATGGAGGTCGCGCGCGTGGCGCCGTTGCTGTGTGCCGGAATCACCACCTATTCGCCGCTTCGGCAATATGGCGTTGGACCCGGCACGCGCATGGCCGTGGTCGGCCTTGGCGGACTTGGCCACATGGGCGTGAAGCTGGGCGCTGCACTTGGTGCCCATGTGACGGTGATCACCACCACCCCCGCCAAGGCGGCCGATGCGCGTGAACTTGGCGCCGACGACGTCATCATCTCAACCGATGCAGCGCAGATGGAAGCAGCGGCGACGCGCTTCGACTTCATCTTGAACACGGTCCCCGTCAGCCATGAAATCGACGGTTATTTGAACCTTCTTGGGCGATCGGGGCGGATGGTGATTGTCGGCGCTTTGACGCCGATGCCCGGGTTCACCGGAATCAACCTCATCTGGTACAACCGCGCAGTCGGCGGATCGGCCATCGGCGGCATTCCCGAAACGCAGGAGATGCTCGATCTTTGCGCCCGCGAAGGGATTTACCCGGACTGCGAGTTCATCGCCATGAACGAGGTCAACGAGGCCTATGAACGGCTGCTCCGCAATGACGTCCGCTATCGCTTCGTCATCGACATGAGCCGAGGTCTTTGAACAGTTCGGTCCATCCGGTTCCCGATGATTTCGGCGCCCGCATTGGCGGCAACGAGCTGGCCGAGCTGCACCGCTGGGCAAACGACGATCCGGACAGCTTCTGGCTCGACCAGGCGCGCCGGCTAAGCTGGGATCGTTTCCCGGCAACCGCCGGCGACTGGTCGTTCGGCAAGGACGACTTCCGGATCAATTGGTATGCCGACGGACAATTGAACCTGTCGGTCAACTGCCTCGACCGGCACCTTGCCGAAAAGGCGGATCGCACCGCACTGATCTTTGAGTCCGACGAGCCCGGGGAGGGCCATCGCCTCACCTACCGCGAGCTGTACGAAGAGACTTGCCGCCTCGCCAATCTGCTGAAGTCGCGCGGCATCGGGCGTGGCGACCGGGTGATGATCTATCTGCCGATGATCCCCGAAGCTGCGGCGGCGATGCTTGCCTGCGCGCGCATCGGGGCGGTCCATTCGGTCGTGTTCGGCGGCTTTTCGCCCGAAAGCCTTGCCGGGCGGATTGCCGATTGCGGCGCATCCGCGGTGATTACCGCCGACGAAGGCGTTCGTGGCGGCAAGCGCATTCCATTGAAACGAAACGTCGATGCGGCGCTTGCCGAAGGCGACGTGGCTACGGTCGTCGTCGTTGCCCGAACGGGCGCCAAAGTGCCGATGAAGGCGGGCCGCGACCTTCGCTATGGCGACCTTCGCGACGGGCTTTCGACCGACTGCCCGGCGGAAGTGATGAACGCCGAGGATCCGCTGTTCATTCTCTATACGTCGGGATCGACCGGAAAGCCCAAGGGAGTCGTCCACACCACCGGCGGCTATGCGGTGTGGGCGGCGACCACGTTCGACTGGATTTTCGATCCTCGCGCGGACGACATCTTCTGGTGCACCGCCGACATCGGCTGGATCACCGGTCACAGCTACGTGGTCTACGGCCCGCTCGCGATGGGGGCGACCAGCGTGATGTTCGATGGAGTTCCGAATTATCCGGATTTCGGACGCTTCTGGGAAACGATCGATCGCCTCGGCGTGACCATATTTTACACGGCGCCGACCGCGATCCGGGCGCTGATGCGCGAGGGTGACGACCCTGTGACTCGCCATTCGCGCAAGTCGCTTCGCTTACTCGGCACGGTCGGTGAGCCAATTAACCCCGAAGCGTGGGAATGGTATTGGCGAGTGGTCGGCGATGGCCGTTGCCCGGTCGTCGATACCTGGTGGCAGACGGAAACCGGGGGAATCCTGATTTCTCCGTTCCCCGGCGCGATGGATATGAAGCCGGGGTCGGCGACCAAGCCGCTGCCCGGCATTGGAGCGTTGCTGCTCGATCCGCAGCATCGGATCCTACAAGGGGCGGCAAGCGGCAATCTATGTCTCTCGACCTCATGGCCGGGGCAGATGCGAACGCTGTGGGGCGATCACGAACGCTTCTTCGAAACCTATTTCAAGGCTTATCCCGGGCTCTACTTCACCGGCGACGGTTGCCGGCGCGATATGGACGGCTATTACTGGATCACGGGTCGCGTCGATGACGTGATCAACGTATCTGGTCACCGTATCGGTACTGCCGAAGTCGAAAGCGCCCTGGTCTCGCATCCCAAGGTTGCCGAAGCGGCGGTGGTCGGCTTTCCCCACGACATCAAGGGCACCGCAATCTACGCATTCGTTACTCTGAAGGCGGGCGAGGACGGCGACGATGCCCTGCGCAAGGCGCTGGTCGCGGAGGTGCGCAAGGACATTGGCGCGCTTGCCGCCCCGCAGAAGATTCAGTTCACTCCGGCATTGCCCAAGACGCGGTCGGGCAAGATCATGCGGCGGGTGCTTCGCAAGATCGCCGAGGGCGCCACCGACGGCTTCGGGGACACCTCGACGCTCGCCGATCCCGCGGTCGTCGATGCGCTGCTGGCGAGCCGGCAATGAAGGCTGTGATTGCGGCACTGCTGGTGTTCGCGCCCGTCCCGGCCCACGCTGAATTCGATCCGATCGCCTTCTTCCGCGGCCGCACTCACGGCGAAGCGACGATCAGGATCATCTTCCAGTCGGGCAAGCATTTGGTGGTTGACAGCATCGGCCGGGCCGAGCCGGGCGGAACGCTGCTACTCGAACAGCATATCCAGCAGCAGGGGAAGAAGGCGCGGACCCGCTACTGGCGGATGCGGAAAACTGGCCCGCACCGCTTCGCGGGCGTGTTGAGCGATGCCACGGGGCCCGTATCCGTCGACGTTGTCGGCGACTCGGTCCGCATCCGCTATACCGACAAGGACCACCTCAGCTTCGAACAATGGCTTCGGCCCGAAGGCCCGCGCCTGGTTCGCAACCAGATGCGCGTGAAGCGATTCGGGCTGGTTGTCGCGCATGTGGACGAGTTGATCCGCAAACTGGACTGACCGGTCCGCGCTGCTATCCCGTCACGCCAGGGGGATGGATTGAATGGCCGAGCAACAGGACAAGCGGGCGTCGATGGCGCGGGTGATTATCGCCTCGTCCGCCGGCACGACTTTCGAATGGTATGATTTCTTCATCTTCGGAAGCCTTGCGCCAGTCATTGCCAAGCAGTTCTTTGCCGGTCTCGATCCCACCGCCGCGCTGATCGCGGCGCTGGCGCTGTTCGCGGTCGGATTTGCATTCCGACCGCTCGGTGCGCTGATCTTCGGCGTGGTCGGCGACCGTCTCGGCCGCAAGGGCGCGTTCCTGGTCACTGTCAGCATGATGGGCAGCGCGACCTTCGCCATCGGGCTGCTGCCAACCTACGCCCAGGCCGGATCGCTGGCGCCAATATTGCTGATTGTCCTGCGGATCGTTCAGGGTGTCGCTCTCGGCGGCGAATATGGCGGCGCCGCAATCTATGTCGCCGAACATTCGCCGGACGATCGCCGCGGCCTGTCGACCGGATGGATTCAGTCGTCGGCCTCGGTCGGCCTGCTTGCCGCGCTGCTCGTCATCGTCGCCACGCGCACCCGCATCGGCGAAGATCAATTCGCCGCCTGGGGCTGGCGCATTCCGTTCCTGATGTCGGCCGCGCTGCTTGCAATTTCGGTGTGGATGCGGGTGCGGCTGGCCGAAAGCCCGCACTTTGAGAAACTGCGCGCGGAGGGCGATTTGTCGCACCGTCCGCTGCGCGAAGCCTTCGGCAACCGCCGCAACCTCAAGCGCGTGCTCGTCGCTTTCTTCGGGATCATGTGCGCGCAGGGCGCCGTCTGGTATTTCACCTTTTTCTACATGCAGGTGTTCCTGGAAAAGTCGCTCGGCATGCCCGCCGCGACCAAGGACCTGCTGCTGATCGTGATGACCGTGGTCAGCGCGCCGCTATACGTCTTTTTCGGCTGGCTCAGCGACCGGCTGGGCCGCAAGCCGGTGATGTTGGCGGGCATGCTGCTGGCGCTCGTGCTCTACTTTCCGGCGTCGCACTGGATCGCCGCGGCGGTCAATCCGCGGCTGATCGCGGCCCAGGAAAATACGCCGGTGGTGGTCGAAACCGACCCGTCGACCTGCTCCGTCCAGTTCGATCCGGTCGGCACCGCCCGCTTTGTCAGCCCGTGCGATATCGCCAAGAGCGCACTGGTGACGCGGGGCATCTCGTTCCTCACCGCGCAATCGCGGGACGGCGCGACGAGGGTGGTGATCGGGACTGAAACGGTGCCGATCGAATCGGGCGAACGCCTCAGCTCCGCCGACTTGAAGACGCTCAAGGCGCGGACCGCCGAAACCCTCGGCGCGGAACTGTCGCAGGCAGGATTCCCGGCGACTGCCGATCCCCGCCACGCCAACATGGCAGTGCTGATCGTCCTGTTGCTGCTGTTCGTGGTTGCCGCGACTGCGGTCTATGGCCCCCAGGCGGCTGCGCTGGTCGAGATGTTCCCGACGCGCGTGCGCTACACGGCGATGTCCTTGCCGTATCACGTCGGGACCGGCTGGGTCGGCGGGTTCCTTCCGGTGACCAGCTTCGCGCTCGTCGCGATCACTGGGAATATCTACACCGGCCTGTGGTATTCGGTCGTGTTCACCGCGATTTCCGCCGTCGTGGCGCTGTTTTTCCTCAAGGAAACGGCGGGCCGGCGGCTCCAGGAAGTGTAGCGCGTTACGGGCACCAGTGGATGTCGATCGGCTGCTCGGCTTCGGCCAGCACTCGCCCGATCGGCATTCGCGAACTGTGGCCGTCGCCGATCGCTTGTTCCAGCACCTCGCGCTTGTCCTGCCCAATGATGGTGATCAGCACCGTTCGCGCCGATAGAATCGCGGCACGCGTCAACGTCACTCGAGCGACGGGCGCCTCGGCTGGCAGTGGGTCGGGCATCACCCCGATCGCCCGGCGCGCGCGCGGCGCGTCGAGCGCGAACTGCATGTCGGCGCCCGGAAAAATCGAGGCGGTGTGGCCGTCGCTGCCCATTCCAAGCCACACCAGGTCGGGCGGCCAGGGCAGGTCCTGAAGCCGCGCGTCGGCGGCATTGCCGGCCAGCTTGTAATCCTCGGCGCCGCTGGTCAGCGGAAACACCCGGGCGCCGGTCGGAAGCAATGCTCGGGCGATCTCGCGGACATTCGACAGGTCGTTGTCGACCGGCACCAGCCGATCGTCGGTCGGGATGACGGTCACCTTTTTCCATGGCAGTTTTTGGGCCGCCAGCTTCGGAAACACCGCGGGTCCAGTCCGTCCGCCCGGGACCGCGATCAGCGACGCATTGCGCGCCTCGACCGCGCTGCCGACGATGAATCCGACATCGCCGGCCACTGCATCGGCCAATTCGTCGAGGGAATCATATTCCCACCATTCCGCTTCGATCATGCAAGTCCCTTCAGTTCTTCATCGTGGCGCCGGCTGCGCGTACCCGAACCAGCCTGGAATCGCCTGGCCGCTCCGGTTGAGTGCCGGCCGGAACCGCAACCGGTCGTGGGCGACGTTGCACATCGCCGCGTCGATCGACCCTACGCCGGTGCCGCGGTCGACGGTGCATTCACCCACATAGCCGCGCGCGTCCACCCGCAACCGCAGAAAAACCGTCGCTCGGCCGGGCCACCGCTCAATCATTCCGCGCGGAAAATCCTGCCCGCGCAGGACCGGCGTCATCAGATGCGGGGGTTCGGCAACGCGGCTGTCAGCGCCGCCGCCGCCGGACCCGTTGCCAGCGCCGTTGCCGGTACCGTTGCCAGTCCCCCCGGCACCCGTTCCCGGCCCTCGCTCCGGGGCAGCGCCCTGGGTCGGCGCAGTGCCGTGGCGCGGCGTGTCGGTGGCGGCGATTTGCGGGCGGGGAGGAACCACCACCCGAGGCTTGGGCACTTTGATCTCGGTTGCTTCGCGCTTGATGTTCTTGGGCGCCGATCCCCCTTCCTTCTGTTTTGGCTTCGGCTGTTGGACCTTGTTTTGTTTGGGCGGCGGTGGCGGCGGCGGAACGGTGAGGTCGAGGATTTTCATGGCCGTTTCGGGGGCCGTCAGGTCAACCTTGCCCGACAGCTGGAGCAACGCCATCAACAGCCCGGCGTGGATTGCAATCACGGCAGCGATTGCTCCGCCCTTGTCGCGGGCTTCGAGGTCGGATCGGTACATTCGGCAGGACTAACGCTAGCGGGGCCCAGGCGTTGCGGCGATGGCTAACACAAACTGATGCCAAGTCCCGGAGTTCGCCGGGCGGCGATCAACGGTCAACGTCCGCATCGGTGTTGATTCGGCGTAACTAATCCACCCGCCGTCGAGACTAAATCCAGAAATGGCACAAGGCCCGCCGCGCACATTCTAAACAAAAGTTAAATTTCGATTGCCGGGACCGGGTTATGTTGCTCTAAATTGGGGGTTGTTCGGGGGAACGACTCGAAAAATTTTAATTGGGGAAGGGCGCTTCCGGTGAAAACCGACGTGCCACGGTTGGGGCTTCCTGGGCGGCGCTTTGCGGCCTGGCTAGCTGCGTCTTCCGCGCTGTTGTCCTGGCCCGCGACGCTCGTCGCCCAAACCGCGCAGGACGTGCTTCCGCCCACTCGCGAAGAAGTGCTTCGGCCAGTCACTCCGACGGCGATTAGCCGGGCTCCGCGAATCGAGGTCGAAGGCGGCGTCGAACGCGCTCCGTGCGCGCTTGACGGACCGGACTTCAAATCGATTCATCTGACTCTGCGCGGCGTTGAGTTCGCCGGGTTGAAGGGCCTGACGAGCGAGCAAATGGCTTCGGCCTACGCGCCCTTTCTCGGGCGGGACGTGCCGATCTCCGTGGTGTGCGAAATTCGCGATCGCGCGGGTACGATCTTGCGCAACGCCGGCTACATCGCCGCCGTCCAGGTGCCGGAACAGCGGATCGGCGATGGCAACGTCCGCTTTCAGGTCCTGATGGCGCACATGACTCAAGTGCGGGTGCGTGGGGACGCTTCAGGCGCTGAGCGAGTGATTGCCGGCTATCTCAACAAGCTGACGCAACAGGCGGTGTTCAACCGCAATGACGCCGAACGCTATTTGCTGCTGGCAGGCGACTTGCCCGGCTACACCGTTCGCTTGACGCTGCGCCCCGCCGGGACGGTTCCAGGCGAAGTCGTCGGCGACGTCACGGTTCAGCGGCTGGCCGCTTATGTCGATGCCAATGTCCAAAACTCCGGGTCCGAATCGCTTGGGCCGTGGGGCGCGCTGGTGCGCGGACAGGTGTTTGGCCTGACCGGGCTGGGCGACCGGACGACGCTTTCGCTATTCACGACGTCGGATTTCAAGGAACAGCAGACGGTTCAGCTCGGGCATGACTTCCGGCTGGGTTCGGAAGGGCTGAGCGCTGGCGGCGCCTTCACTTACGCCTGGGCACGGCCGACTATTCCCGACGCCAACGTGCTGGCGCGAACGCTGCTCGCAACGGCCGAAGTCGGCTATCCCTTCGTGCGCCGGCAGGCCGAAACGATCCGTGGGTCGGCGGGCCTGGATTTCGTCAACCAGGATGTAAAACTCGACGGTCTGCCGCTGTCGCGCGACCGGCTTCGGGTGGGTTTTATCCGGCTTGGCTTCGACAGCGCGAAGACCGATTTCGACGGGTCGATATGGTCCGCAGCCGAACCGCCGTGGCGCTTCAACTCGCTGGTCGAAATCCGGCAGGGCCTGCCGATCCTCGGGGCGACCGATTGCGGGATGGGGGGCGTCGATTGCACGGCGCCAGGCGCCATCTCGCCAAGCCGGCTTGAAGGCCGCGCCGACGCGACGGTGCTGCGTTATTCGTTCAATGGTGAATTCAGGCCGGTGCCCAGGATTACCTTCGCGCTTGGCGCCCGCGCGCAATATGCGTGGCAGCCGCTGCTCAGCTTCGAGGAATTCTCCGCCGGCAATTATACCGCCGGGCGCGGTTACGATCCGGGCACGTTGCTTGGCGACCGCGGTTTCGGGACCCAGGCCGAAATTCGCGTTGGCAGCCGGGTTCCGCAAAGCGCGCATCGCCCGGCGATCGAAGGCTATGCATTCTGGGACCACGCGATGGTCCGCAACCTCGACTTGGGCGGTCCGCTGTTTCCCGGGCCCGACCAGATCGATTCGGTCGGCGGTGGCGCGCGCGTCAATTTCGACCGCTTCGTCGTCGACGCGGCGGTTGCCGTCCCACTCACTCGGGTTG
The DNA here is from genome assembly GCA_039918915.1 of Sphingomicrobium sp. GTDB lineage: Bacteria > Pseudomonadota > Alphaproteobacteria > Sphingomonadales > Sphingomonadaceae > Sphingomicrobium. The sequence goes on along the minus strand of JBDSGQ010000027.1, from coordinate 10,305 downwards.
GTCCCGCCAATGAACGTCCCGATCCGCGCGTGCTGGTGTCGCTGACCAGCAGACTTTGGCCTTGGAGCTATCGATGAACGCTAATTTCGCCCAAACCGGTAATCCGCTGCGGCGCCGGCTGCTTGTGTCGTGCGCTTCGCTCGCCATCGCGGCAACCGCGCTGACCCCGCAAAAAGCGCGGGCGCAGGCGTTCAACGGAACCCCAACCACCAATAGCGGAACCGTCAGCTACAATCGCGCGACCCCGGGCGTCGAGACGATCACCGTCGGCAGCCCTCTGGCGTCGATCAACTGGTCGCCCAGCGATACCGATGGAACGGGGCGGATCGACTTCCTCCCCTATGGCAATACCGCGACCTACCAGGGGACCGGGTCCGACTACACGGTCCTTAACCGAATCGTGCCGACCGATCCAAGTCGGGCGATCGAGCTTAACGGCAGCGTGTTGAGCAAGATCGCCGGCGGCGCAACCGGCGGCAAGGTCTGGTTCTACAGCCCCGGCGGAATCGTCGTCGGCGCCAATGCCACGTTCGATGTGGGCGGGCTGCTGCTAAGCTCGCTCGACGTCACCAGCTTCGACGCATCGGGCGGCACGTTCGCGGCCGCTGGCGGATCAACTCCGGGCACGGTCCGGATCGAAACCGGTGCGCAGATCAGCGCCCTGGCCGCAGGCAGCTATGTCGCTTTGATTGCGCCGCGGATCGAGCAGGCGGGAACGGTGCAAGTCAACGGATCGGCGGCCTATGTCGCCGCCAATTCGCTGACCATGAGCATCGACCAGGGGTTGTTCGACATCGCCGTCGACGTCGGAACCGACGATCCCAACGGCATCGTTCACACCGGCAGCACGACCGGTCCGGCCAATATCGCGGCCAGCGACAATCACACGATCTACATGGCCGCGGTGCCGAAGAACCAGGCGCTGACGATGTTGCTTGGCGGTACGGTCGGTTATGATGCCGCCAACGCCGGCGTCATCAATGGCGAGATCGTGCTGTCGTCGGGCGCCACGCAAATCGACGACATTCCCGATCCATATACTTCGATCACAATCCTCAATTCCGATTCGAATATCGTCATCGACGATGCGCATTTCACTTCGTCGACCGTGGTCTACGCAATGGGCGAAGGGTCGGTCCACGCGAGTGCCGGTGACGTTACCTTTGACGGCCCGCTGTTCATGTCATCCTATTACGGCGATTTGTCGCTGATCGCGGACGGGAAGACGATCACCGCCAATGGGTCGATGTCGCTTTATGCGTCGCCGGTCGATTTCAATCCGTACTTGCCCGGCGACAGCGAAAGCCGCGTTGCCGGCGATATCCTCGTTCAGGCCGCCAATGGCGGTGCGATCAATTCCCAGAACTTGACGCTGATTGCCACCGGCAAGGGTCAAAACAATGACGGCACTGGCAGCGCCGGCGACGGCCACGGCGGCAACATTACCATTTCGGTCGATGCCGACAGCACGATCACGGCGGCAGCGATCTTTGCCGACGCCAGCGGCATCGGCGGCACACGGGTAAGTGCAGAATCCGGCACTAATGTCAGCGGCGGAGACGGCTTCGGGGGCTTCATCGCGATCAATAGTTCTGGCGGTAACATTACGGCGGACAGCGTCTCGCTGACTGCCAACGGCACCGGCGGCGACAGCTACGGTCACGCGTCTTCGGAAAGCGCTTGGAGTGTCGGCGACGGTTACGGGGGCTGGGTCGAGGTCAATGCCGCTTCGGGCGGATCGATCAACATCAACGGTGACCTCAGTGGCAGCGCGAACGGCACGGGCGGCAATTTGCTCGGCGGCGATACCTGGGCCGGCGACGGATACGGCGGCGATAGCTACGTCAACACCGGCAATCCGTATTCGACGACGGGCAGCGGCAACGTTCACGTCACTGGCAACACCAGCCTGACGGCCAATGGCGCCGGTGGGTCGGTGACGGGCGCGGACGCCACGGGCGAGGGCGGCCAGGGCGATGGCGGAAGCGTCATCGTTTATTCGTGGGGATACGGCGATCTCGATCTCGACGGGACGATTTTGGCTAGTGCGAACGGGGTCGGCGGCAACGGCGATGTCGGCGGCTCCGGTTACGGCGGCACGGCAGGGATTGGAGCGGTGGTCGGCACGGTTGCGCTGGGCGGGGCGGCGACGGTTTCGGCGTCGGGGCAGGGCGGAAACGCCAGCCGCGGCTTCGGCGGCGCGGGCGGCTACGGCGAAGGCGGCCAGGCCTATATCGAGGCGAACAGCGATCCGGGATATCCGGGCGAGGTTGATTCTACCGCGGGCACCCTCACCGGCTTCAATGCGACCATTGATGCCAGTGGCACTGGTGGCACTGGCGGGCAGGGCGACGGGATCGACATCGCCGCCGGTAGCGGCGGCGACGGCCAAGGCGGCTTTTATTGCGGGGGCGATTGTGCCGCGGGCGGGGTGTTCGCGCTGGCTGAAGTCGGCGGCGCTTCGCTGACGCTTGGTGAAGTCACGCTCGCGTCGAACGGTACCGGGGGCGCCGGCGGCGCTGGCGGTGACGGGCAGGATGGCGGGGCCGGCGGCGCCGGCTACGGCGGATCCGCCCAGGCGGGCGATTTTGACGCCAGTCAATTCGGCGATGGCAGCGCCAGCGTGACGTTCGGCGGCTTGCGGCTGGAAGCCAATGGCGCTGGCGGCAACGGTGGTAATGCCGGTGCCGGCGGAGCTGCGTCGGGCGATGGCGGCGACGCTTATGGCGGGGCGGCATATTTCAATGCTCGGGGCACTGCGACGGCGCGCGCGATCCGGATGTACGCGAGCTCAATCGGTGGTGCCGGCAACGTCGGCGGCGACGCAACCGACGGGGATGTGAGCTTCCACGCTTTTGGCGGAAGCAATGTCACGGTTACCAATGGCCTTACCCTCGGCGCCGATTATCTCTCGACGGCAACTCTCGTCGGTGCCGCCACTGGCGGCTTTGGCGTTGTCCAGGGCGGAACTGCCACCGCAGGGACGACCTCGCTAACGATCGATTCGGGAGCGACAGTCCAGGCCAGCTGGGCGCAGGTCATGGCGATCGCGTTCGGCGGCGCCAGCGATTCCGGCACCGGCGGCACCGCTAACGGCGGCGACACCTCGGTCACCGACGCAGGTACGCTCAAGCTCGGTTATATTCTCGCTTATGCCGACGCTGCTGGCGGCAACAGCATTTCGGGCACCGGCGGCGATGCCTTTGCGGGCGTGATCTCATTGATGCTCGACGGTGGGACGCTGCAGGGCATCTCGCCCACCTCCTCGCTGAGCTTTGCTGTATTCACGGCGGATGCTGTCAGCGGTAGCGGCGCTGTTGCGGGGAATGCGACCGGCGGCGATGCGACGCTCACGATGACCGCGAACGGCGGCAAGCTGGCGACCAACTCGTTCCAGCTGACCAGTCGCGGAAACTATATTGGCAGCAGTGTCTCGGGCGGTGGTGACGGCAATGGCGGCACCGTCACGGTGGATGTCGCAAGTGCCTTGAATGGCGGCAAGACGGCGACGATCACGCTGGGCAGCGCGTATATTAAAGCCGATGGCGTCGGCGGCAACGGTGCCCTGGCCGGCGACGGCACGGGCGGTTCAACGACGGTGAACTTCGGCGCTGCGACCACAACGATCGGCGGCACGGCGTTCATCGGCGCCGACGGCATTGGCGGCAACGGCACGACGGGCGGCGGCGGCAGCGGTGGCACAACCGCACTCAATTTCGGGACTGGGCCGACCACCATCACCGGGGTATCCACGATCAGTGCCGATGGCACCGGCGGCGCTGGCGGCAACGCAAGCGATGGCATCGGCGGCTATGCTTCAGGCGGCTCCGTGTCGCTGACGGGAGGCACCGGAACGCTGACCACTGGCAAGCAGCTCCTTAGCGCCGACGCGACTGGAGGTGACGCCCTCAACGGCACCGGTGGCGATGCTGATGGCGGCGACGTGGCCTTCGATCTATTCGGCAGCGCGACCGTCGGATCTCTCCGGATGTATGCCAGTGCCGTTGGCGGCTCGGGCAACTTCGGTGGTGACGCTGTCGATGGCAGCGTGAGCCTCGAGGCCCACAGCGGCAGCCTACTCACGGTTACCAACAGCCTGCAGATGGGCGAAAACGACGGAGTCGGCGGTGCCGGCGGTGCGGGCATCGCTCAGGGCGGCAGCGGCAGCGGCGGCACGACCAGTCTGGCCGTCGATTCCGGCGCGACGGTCAGCGCCTCTTACGCACTCGTCAATGCGGTCGGCTATGGCGGGTCGAGCACCGGCGGCACCGGCGGCGCCGGTTACGGCGGCGACGCTTCGGTCACGCTCAACGGCGACCTCAAGCTCGGCTCGCTCCTTATTGTCTATGGCGATGCCATGGGCGGCAACAGCGTTACCGGCACCGGTGGCGACGCCTTCGCGGGATCCGCGAGCCTGACGATCGATGGCGGCAATGTCATCAGCCGGGTGCCGACCTCGACGATCAACTCCGTCGTCATCACCGCGGATGCTGTCAGCGGCGGCGGCGGCGATGTTGCGGGGGATGCGACTGGCGGCGATGCGACGCTCACGATGACCGCCAACGGCGGCAGGCTGGCGACGAACTCGCTCCAGCTGACCGGTCGCGGGAATTATCTTGGCAGCGGTGTCTCGGGAGTTGGTGACGGCAATGGCGGCACTGCCACGGTCGATGTCGCAAGTGCCCTGAATGGCGGCAAGACGGCGACGATCACGCTGGGCAACGCGTATATCGCAGCCGATGGCTTCGGGACCACTGGCGCAACTGGCAACGGCACGGGCGGCGTCACCCGTGTCAATTTCGGCGCGGCGAATACCAGCATCACAGGCACGGCAACGATCAGCGCCAACGGGGCTGGCAGTTCCGGCGTCGGCGGCGATGTCCAGGTGACGATCGACCCTTCCGGCTCGGTCACTTTTAACAATGCGGTGTTGACCGCCAGCGGCACCGGTGGATCGGTTGCGGTCACCGGCGACATCAACGCCAATAGCTTGACTGCAAACTCGGGTGGCGACTTCACCATGGAGGGCGCGATAGTCGGGGGCGCGGTCAATCTCTACGCTGGCGGAACCGCGAATTTTCTCGGAATTGTGTCCGCGCCGACAATCACGGTGACATCGGCGGACATCGACATTGCCGCGGGCGCATCGCTCGGCGCAGCGGGGGTCACGCAATTGCTGACTCTCAATGCAATGAGCGATGGCGCGCCAGTGATCATCGGCGACATGCCGATTGTCGGGTTCGACGCGCTGACCAGTTCCTACACGCTGGCCGAAGAAGGCGACATTTACGCCAATGCCGTCGTCATCAATGCATTTTCTTCGGGCCAGGGGCCGGCGCCCGACATCGCCGTTTATGACGTCAATATCGAAGGCATGGGCAGCGAGGGCGGCCATGTCAGCGACGTGACCATAACCACTGGGGGATCGATCCTGATCGAAGGGATGGTCGATTTCTTCAACGCCGCCGCGGGCGATTCGCTGACTCTCAACGCCGGCAACCGGATTGTGCTCAACACCGACACCGGCGGCCTGCAGATGACCGACGTCAACGGCGATTTCGGCGGCACGCTGGAGCTGATTGCGAGCGACGTGTGGGTCGCCGACGGATCGCTGCTGTCGCAGCTTGCGGAAAACCCGGACTTCGCCGGGCGCGACGAAGCGCTGGCAATCAACAATGGCGAAATTGTCCAAGACGGCTACCTGCGCGCCGGCGCCATCAGCGCCAGCGTCGCCGATAGCCTGTTCGTTCAGAACAGCGGCGCCAGCGACGACTTCGCTGGAGTCACCGTTGGCGACGGCGGTTTTGCGATCAACAGCATTGGCGAAGGCGCGGCCGAAGTGACGGCTTACGGTCGCCAGGTGAAATCGAACGGAACGGTCGTGACCGGCGACGATTTCGCCGGAACGACGTCGGTGTCGGGCAGCTTCACCAGCGAATCGGCGATCAACGAATGCGTGATTTCGGGCTGCGCCATCGTGGTTCCGCCCCCGGTCGTCCCACCGCCAGTGGTGCCACCGCCAGTGGTGCCACCGCCAGTGGTGCCGCCGCCAGTGGTGCCGCCACCAGTGGTGCCGCCGCCGGTGGTTCCGCCGCCCGTGGTTCCGCCGCCCGTGGTGCCGCCACAAGTTGCCAGCTCGGACGCAATCCTCGGACCGCTCGGCGGAACTGAAGACCCGCTCGACCTCGGCTCGACGGGCGACCAGGGCAGCGATCAGGGCGACGACAGCGACAGCGATGACGAAGACGATGGCAAAGGCGGCAAGAAGACCAACGTCAAAGCCTCGGTCGGGCTGATCAACTCGGCACCCGTTCAAATCAACCAGACGATCGACGAGCCGATTACGAGCGGCAGCGACGGACTGATCGGGGACGGACCCGGCACGAATTGATGGAGAGTTGAGATGCGCAGGACAGCGATAGCGATAGCGGCCGCAAGCGTGTGCATCGCGGCACTGACGCCGGCGGCGGCGGCCCCGCTCAGCGTTCGCGACAGCTTCCGCATCGGCGACAGCGGCACCATCTTCTGCTCCGCGCAGGCCGATTCCACCGACCAGGCGCTGTCGGGAATGTTCGACGCCGGTTACGCGATCACTTGCCGTGACGCGGCGCTGCCCGTCGGCCACATGTACAAGCTGCGCGACGCGGCTGGCGCCGCCGCGCGGCTGGCCGCGCTTCGCGCCGACCGCGTGACGTGCGGTCCGGTGAAGCCTGAAACGGTGCATGCCCTTGGCGCCGTCCAGGCCATCGATTGCAAGTTGAAGGACGCCGACGTGGGCTATCGCGTCTATCTCCTGCGCAAGGGCAAGGACCTGTTCGCGGCCGAGGGGCTGGCCGGTTATGACAGCGCCATTCAGCTGGGACTGCGGAGCCTGGTTGCCGATCAGCCGGTCAAGGGTGAGATTTCGATCGCGACCACCGGGCAGGGCGATCCCGCTTCGTTCGCCCGGGTTCAGGCCGGAACCCTCGATCCGGCCAAGGCGCTGGCCGAAGCCTATCGGCGCAACAATTCGGGAAGCTATGCCGAGGCCGCGGAGTTTTTCGCCGCCGTGAGCCGGTCCGACGAGGCTCCGCTGGGCCGCGCCGAAGCGCTTGCCAATGAAGCGCTGCAGAAATCCAATCTCGGCCGTTATGCCGAGGCTGACTCGCTGTTCACCCGCGCCAGCGAGCAGATCGGTTCCGACCCGGTGGTGGCTCGGCGCCTGCGCAATTATCGCGCGATGCACGACCTTAACCAAGGCAAGCCGAAAGCCGCGCTGGCGGAACTCGACAAGCCGCTTCCGACCGCGGTTTTGCAGCGCGAGGCGATCAGCAGGGGTTCGCTCGACATCGACCCATCGGTCGCCAAGCGGCTGAATTCGGAATCGAAGCTCGGCCAGCAACTGGGCACCCAGTCGGACGAACTCCTGCCGGCGGAAAAGGCCGAAATTCTCGACGGCCAGGCCCTTCAGCTGCGCGGCACGTCGCTTCGCCTGGACGGCAATGTTGCCGGTGCCGGAACTGCGCTGCGCGCCGCCGAGGCCAAGCTTCAAGCCGTTCGTGGCGGCAAGGTGGCGTCGGTGGTGTGGATGCGGGCGCAGATCCTGGGCGACCTTGGGGCAATCGCCGAGGAAACCAAGAACAATGCCGAGGCCGATCGCCTGTACCGCGCCGGAGTTGCCTTGCTCGAAGCCAATTATCCGGGCTCGGCGGCGCTGCTCAATTCCAAGGCGCGGCTGGCGGGCTATCTCGCCCGCACGGGCCAGAGCGCGGTCGCGGAAACGATGTTCCGTGACATCGTCCATTCGCAGAGCGATGCCAGCGACGTTCCGCCGTCGTTTGCGCAAGTGCTTCGTCCGTACGTCGACCTGCTGCTCAAGAAAGGCGGCGATGCGGCGACCAACGCCGAGATTTTCGCCGCGACCCAGCTGATGGTTCGTCCCGGCCTGGCGCAAACGCAGGCGGTTCTGGCGCGCGAACTGACCGGCGGTACCGACGAAGCGTCGCGCCTATTCCGCCAGTCGGTCACGCTGACCCGGCAGATCGAGCGGGCGCGGATCGAACTTGCCCGGTTCAACGACCTGCCCAAGCCGACGCCGGAAGAAATCGTCCGCGCGCGGACGACCAAGGCGACACTTTCACAAGCTCAGAAAGAGCAGCTGACGACCCAGGCCGCGCTTGGCAATTATCCCCGCTATCGCGCCGTTTCGAGCGAAGTGATTCCGTTGGCCGAGTTGCAAAAGACGCTTCGACCAGGCGAAGCTTATTACCGAATGACGATGGTCGGCGATCACGATTATGCGATGCTGATCACTCCGACTAACGCGCGTGCGGTCAAGCTGGACACCACCACCAAGCAACTGGCCGAGCAGGTCGACGCACTGCGCGATACCATCTCGGCGGTCGAGAACGGGCAGCGCACGACCTATCCCTTCGACGTTGCCCTGTCGCACCAGATTTATAACGAATTGTTCGCGCCGTTCGCGGCCGAGCTTCCGGCGGTGAAGCAAATGCTGTTCGAACCCGACGGGCCGATGCTTCGCCTGCCGCCCAATCTGCTGGTGGTGGACCAGGCTTCGGTCGACACTTACGCCAAGCGGGCAGCGGCCGGGGGGGACGCCGAGTTCGACTTTCGCGGGCTGAGCTGGTTCGGGCGCGACCGCGATATTTCGACGGTGGTGTCACCGCGCTCGTTCGCGCAACTGCGCAGCGCGCCGCCTTCGGCGGGGCGCAAGGCCTATCTCGGCCTGGGCGAGAACACGCCGCCGTCGGCATCGGCCCAAGGGATTGTCCCGGCGGCGGCCGACCGCGACTGCCTGTTGCCGATGTCGTCGTGGACGCATCCGATTTCGGCGCGCGAGCTGCAGGTCGCAAGCGGCATCCTGCAGGGGGCGGACCCGCTCAACGCCCAAGTGATTACCCGCGACAATTTCACCGACACTGCGCTTGAGGAACGCACCGACCTCAGCGATTACCGAATCATCCATTTCGCGACTCACGGCGTGGTCACGTCGCGCGCGCCCAAGTGCGCGGCGCAGCCGGCGCTGCTGACCAGCTTTGGGGGCGAGGGTTCGGACGGGCTGCTGACCTTCCGCGAGATTTTCGATCTTCGGCTCGACGCCGATCTGGTCGTCCTGTCCGCCTGCGACACTGCTGGAAAGGCCAGCGTGGCGGCTACTCAACAGGCGGGGCTGGCGACCGGTGGCGACGTCGCGCTGGACGGCCTCGTGCGCGCCTTCGTTGGCGCGGGAGCGCGGCTGGTGATCGCCAGCCACTGGCCGGTGCCCGACGATTTCAACGCGACTCAGCGCTTGATTACGGGCTTGTTCTCGGCACCGCCGGGGACCCCCACGGTTACTGCACTGCGGCTGTCGCAACGCCAGCTGATGGACGACATCAACACGTCGCACCCATTTTACTGGTCGGCATTCGCAACGGTTGGGGACGGGGAGATGCCCGCGGTTCGCTCAACTCAGCAAATCGCGCAGGCGCATTAGCTTATCCAGCGATTATTCGTCCGGTGTCGGCTCGGCGTCGCCGCCGCAGCGGCAAGTCGTCACCCGACCGGCGCGATGCTTGGCTGGAGCTGGAGCGGCGGATGGAGCAGCACTGTCGGGCGCTTTGACCTCGGCCGACGCAAGCACCAGTTCCGCGGGTGCCTTGGCGGATTCCCGCGACTCGCGCGGCGGCGACTTGACCGGATCCGCTGCGCCGGAAGCGCTGGCGAGCGACAAGCCCGTAGCGGCAATGAACATCAGTCGGACGATCATGGCGGACACTCCCATCAGGACCGTGTCCGAATAGCCCCGTCATCCTTTCCGAACGTTCAGCGCAACTGGTTAAAAACGCTGTAATATTTCTGCTTCCAAATGCCCGCTTCGGTGCATTGGGCCAAAATATAACCATTTGAAAACAAGGGGTTAAGAGAACAGTCGGGAATCCGACTTCGATTGACTTTCCATTAACCGCCGTTAATCTCCCGCTCTTCAGTCAAGGGGGCAACCATGACGATCACCATGTCGAACAATCGTAAGATGCTTTTCACTGCCGCGGGCGTGCTCGCGGTCGGTTTCGTCGCGTTCGGAGTCGGCCAGGTCTATCCGCCGTTCGGACCCAGTTCGGGCACCGTCGCACCGGCCCAGCGCTATGTCTCGAGCCAGGTCGGCGATGCCGATGTGACGCTGGGCGACACGTCGGTTCCGGAATTGATGCAGACCGACGCGTTCGACCTGATGGTGCACGATGCGAATTTCCGCGCCGCGGTCCGCGATCCAAGCTTCGCAGTGCTGGCACGTAATCCCCAGGCGCTGACGGCGATGGCCGCCAA
>JBDSGQ010000026.1:0-20599 GCA_039918915.1 Sphingomicrobium sp. | reverse complement strand
CCTTTAGGCCAGCGTTTTCTTCAATGTTTTGAAGAGATTATGGTGGACGCACTAGGGCTCGAACCTAGGACCCGCTGATTAAGAGTCAGCTGCTCTACCAACTGAGCTATGCGTCCACTGCCGTGAGGCGAAGCCGCGGCAATATTGTGCCGCGCTTGAGCGGCGGGCCGGTAGCATGGCCCTTACCACCGCGCAACAAGGTCCCGGTGCAAACGGTTAGGCGAGCGCCGCCGCGCCGGTGCGCTGCTGCCGCTCGAGCGCCATCAGCAGGCCCAGGCACAGCATCACGGTCATCACTGCCGATCCGCCGAAGCTGACCAGCGGCAATGGCACGCCAACCACCGGCGCCAGGCCCATCACCATCATCAGGTTGATCGAAACGTAGAAAAAGATCGTGCCCGAAAGCCCGGCCGCGGCGAGCTGGCCGAAGCGGCTGCGCGAGTTGCTGCTGACCCGCATGCCCCAGCGGATGACGGCGCCAAAAGCGAGGATCAGCAACACGCCGCCGGCCAGTCCCCATTCCTCCGCCATGGTCGCGAACACGAAGTCGGTGTGGCCTTCGGGGAGATAGTCGAGGTGGCTCTGGCTGCCGTGAAGGAAGCCCTTGCCCCAGATCCCCCCCGATCCGATGGCGATCTTCGACTGGGCGATGTGATAGCCGGCGCCGAGTGGATCGCTTTCGGGATCGAGGAACACGTCGATCCGCTTGCGCTGATAGCCGTGGAGCATGCCGTAAGCGATCGGCGCCGCAACCGCGATCGCCGCCGCCGGCCCCGCGAACAGCCACCACGGCAGTCCGGCCAGGAACATCACCGTGATCCCGCACAGCACGACCATGATGCAGGTCCCAAGGTCGGGCTGCACCAGGATCAGGCCGGCGGGAACGCCAAGCAGCAGCATTGCCGGCCAGATCGCGCGCCAGCGCCGAATCTCGCCCGCCGGCACCAGTTCGTAAAAGCGCGCCAGCGTCAGCACGATCGCGGGCTTCATGAATTCGGACGGCTGCAGGCGAATGGGGCCGATATCCAGCCAGCGCTGAGCGCCTTTGCCGACGAACCCGAGCATTTCGACCCCGAGCAGCATGATGAGCGTCACTGCATAGAGCGGGAAGGCAACCGCCTTGATGGTCGTCTCGCCCATCCACGACATCGCGACCGCGACCGCCAGGAAGAACAGGAAAATGATGCCTTGTTTGATCGCCCACGGATGCGCCGACCCGCCGGCCGCGGAATAGAGGACGATCAACCCGAACATGCCGATCCCGGCGACCAGGAAGATCAACCGCCACGGCAGCCGCGCCAGCGGCCGGGGAATAATCGCTGAAGTGATCATGCGCTGGCGCGGGGGGCGGCTTTGAATGCGGCGAGTTGGCGCGCGTTGCGCTCGGCCAGAGTGCCGCCCCATTGTTGTTCCAGCGGAGCGAGCGCTGCATAGGCTGTCTGCTTGTCGAACAGGTAGGTCATGGAATCGCGCACGATCGGCGCTGCGGCCGAAGCGCCGAACCCGCCATGTTCGATGATGCAACCAATGGCGTAGCGCGGCTTGTCGGCCGGCGCGAACGCGACGAACAGCGCGTGATCGCGCAGCGCCCACGACCCTTGATGACCGCGCGTGCCAAGCCGGAAGACTTGCGCGGTGCCGGTTTTGCCAGCCATCAGGATTCCGTCCAGCGGCAATTTCGAAGCAACCGCGGTTCCGCGCCCATTGACCACCGCGGTCATCGCACTGCGCACGATCGCCAGATGTTCGGGATCGACGTCGAGCGCTGCGATCGGCGGTCGCGGCGGCGCCAGCAACAGCCGCGGCGCAAGCAACTTTCCGGACGCCAGCCGGGCCGGCATGACCGCCAGCTGCATCGGATTGACCAACACATAGCCCTGGCCAATGGAGGTGTTCGCGGAATCGTACCCCTGCCACTTGCGGTGATATTTGCGTTCCAGCCATTCCGGGCTCGGCATGGTCCCGTATCGCTGGGTCGGGATCGGCAGGTCGAAGTCCTGGCCGTATCCCAGGTAATTCACCATCTCTGTCGTCTTTTCGGGATCGGTGATCAGGCCCGTAGCCCAGAAATAGGTGTTGCAGCTGCGCTCGACCGCCGAATGCATGTCCATTGCTCCGTGGACGGCATCACAGCGGAAGTAGCGGTTACCGATCTGATAGCCGCCGTTGCACACGACCCGCCGCTTCGGGTCGATTCCCTGCTTCAGGAACGCCAGCGCCATCGCCGGCTTGATCGTCGAGCCCGACGGGTAGAGGCCCTGCGCGACCTTGTTCAGCAGCGGGATGTGATCGTCTTCGGACAGGCTGCGCCACTCGGTCCGCCCGATCCCTTCGCTAAAGCTGTTCGGGTCGAAGGCGGGCATGGAGACGAAGGCAAGCATGTCGCCACTCGCCACGTCCATCGCGACCAGGGCGCCCGACTGGTCGCCCATCCGCCGCGCCGCATATTGCTGGAGCCCCTGGTCGATCGTCAGCTGGATGGTCTGGCCGCTTCGGTCAGGTTTCGGATCGAGCTCTTTGACCAGCTTGCCGCGCGCCGTCACTTCGATGCGCTGGCCGCCCGGAGTCCCGCGGAGGTACGGCTCGAGCGTCTTTTCGAGGCCCTGCTTGCCGATCTTGAACCCGGGCATGATCAGCAGCGGGTTCTTGTCTTCGGCTGCATATTCCTTGGCATTGGCGGCTCCGACATAGCCCAGCAGGTGGGCGACGGCCGGACCGTCGGGGTAATAACGCGAAAAGCCACGCGTCGCTTGAACCCCCGGCAGATCGGGCAGACGAACGGTGACGGCGGCATATTGGTCGTAAGTGACATTCTCGGCCACCTGGACCGCCTGGAATCCGTGCCCCTGCTTCAGGTCCGTGATAATCCGGTCGACATCGTCGCTGGTCAGCCCAAGCAGCTCGACGAGAGTCTTCAGAGTCTTCTCGGGCGCTTCAAGCTGCTGCGGGATCAGGTCGATCCGGAAGCTGGCGCGATTGATCGCGATTGGCTTGCCGTTGCGATCGATGATCCAGCCCCGCCGCGGCGGGACCGGGATCAATTGCACGCGGTTGTTTTCGGACAACAGCTGATATTTCTGGTTCTGCGCGATCGACAGCCAGCCCATGCGGCCGATCAGCGTCGCGGCGACCGCCGCCTGGGCGCCGCTCAACAGCATCATTCGCCGTGAAAACGTGATCGTCTGGTGGACGTTGGTCAGGCGCATGGGCTTCACCGGCCCAGCCGCCGCGCGTCGATGCGGGAGATAATCCAGGCGATCAGCGGGAAAATGGCGATGGATATGACCAGCGGCGGCACGATCCGAATGATCGGCGGCGCTGCCCCGACCAGTCCGGCAATGCGCCACTGAAGCCATTCATCGATTGCAATCAGCACTGCGGCAAGGCCCCATTCGGTCCAATAATCCCGCCACATGGTGCGGCGGTCGATAAGGTCGAGCACCAGCATGGTGGCCGACCACAAGGCGACGGAAAATCCTATCGGGTATCCCGTGAACAGGTCGTTGACCAAGCCAAGCGGCGCCGCCCACCACGCGGGCCACGGTTCGGCGCGAAGCAGCCGCCAGGCGATCAGTGCGACGTAACCGAAGTCGGGATACCAGCCGCTGGTCGATACGATCGGAAGCGCTGCCAGGAACGATGCCAGCACCACGCTGATGGCCGGGACCGCTCCTGCAACCAGCGTCGGTCCGCCGCCGATGCGGCGTTGGGACGACAAAGCGGAGCGGACCATCAGGGGGCGTCTGCGTTGGCAACGGTCTTTTCCGCGGCGATCGCGGCCGGTTCGAACGGCGCTTCGACGATTGCGAAACTGATCGTCGATGGATCGGCCAGCGGAATGGCGACCGCACCATCGTCGTCCAGCTTGACGACGCGGGCCACCGGAATCAGCGGGGGATAAAGCCCGCCAGTGCCCGACGTGATGATGATGTCGCCGCGTTTGAACGGGTTGCGGCCAACTTCGAGCGGGCGGACGTCGATGGTGCCGTCGCCGCGCCCTTGCGCGATCACCGGGATGCCGCCGCGCAGCAATCGCGCCGGGACAATGCTGGCGCTGTCCGACACCAGCAGCACCCGCGACGCCAGCCGTCCGCTATCGATGATCCGGCCAACCAGCCCCTCGGCAGACCGCACGGGCATTCCAACCCGTACGCCATCGCCGCTGCCGGCGGACAGGATCGCGAAGCGTCGCGCGCTGCTGAACGAGGAACCGACGATGCGCCCGGTCGCAATCGTTTCCGGACTGCGCTGGCGAAGCTCCAGCGTTGCCTTCAGCTGCTGGTTTTCCTGGAGGATCGCCTTGGCTTCGATCATCCGTTGAAGCATTGCCCGGCGCTCGCGCTTGAGTTGGCCGTTCTGGTTGACCGCATCCCAGTAATCGCCGGCGCCGCTGACCAGCCCGGTCGCGGTGGCGCTCACTTCATTGAGCGCTCCGGCGACGGGCCCAGTTACGTCCAGCGCCGCGCCACGAATGCTTGCGAAGCTTTGCGGAGCAACGAGCGACATGGTCAGCAGCACCAGGCCGATGACCATCCCGGCAATGACTCCGAGGAGGCTGAAAAACAGCCCGTATTGCGCGCGGCGCGACCAGCCGTGACGCGCGGTCGCCACCGCTCCTTACTCCGTTACGCCGTTTGCAGGACGCCGCGGAACTGCTCTTCCTCAAGCGCGCGGCCAGTGCCGAGCGCAACGCAGGTCAGCGGGTCGTCGGCGACGGTGACAGGAAGCCCGGTTTCGTCGCGAAGCACTTCGTCGAGACCCTGCAGCAGGGCGCCGCCGCCGGTCAGGACAATGCCCTGGTCGCAAATATCGGCGGCCAGTTCCGGCGCCGTATTCTCCAGCGCGATGCGGACGCCTTCGACGATCGTTCCGACCGGCTCCGACAAGGCTTCGGCAATCTGGCCCTGGTTGATCGAGATTTCCTTGGGCACGCCGTTGACGAGGTCGCGGCCCTTGATGTGCACGGTCTTGCCGATGCCGTCCGCGGGCGGCTTGGCGATGCCGACTTCCTTCTTGATCCGCTCGGCCGTGGCTTCGCCGATCAGCAGATTGTGGTTGCGCCGGACGTAGGAACTGATCGCTTCGTCCATTTTGTCGCCGCCGACTCGAACCGAGGTCGTGTAGGCCAGCCCGCGCAGCGAGAGCACGGCGACTTCGGTGGTGCCGCCGCCAATGTCGACGACCATCGATCCAATCGGCTCGGTGACCGGCATGTCGGCGCCGATTGCGGCGGCCATCGGCTCTTCGATCAGGAAGACCGCGCTGGCGCCGGCGTTGGAAGCCGCGTCGCGGATTGCACGGCGCTCGACGCTGGTCGAACCCGACGGCACGCAGATCACGATTTCCGGAAAGCGCCAGGCGCGCATCTTGCCGCCGTGCACCTTGTGAATGAAGTGTTTGATCATCTGCTCGGCGACGTCGATGTCGGCGATCACCCCATCGCGCAGCGGCCGAATGGCCTCGATCTGGTCGGGCGTCTTGCCCATCATCAGCTTGGCGTCATTGCCGACCGCTTTGACCTTCTTGACGCCGTTAATGGTCTCGATCGCCACGACCGACGGCTCGTTCAGGACGATTCCGCGCCCGCGCACGTAAACGAGAGTGTTGGCGGTCCCCAGGTCGATCGCCATGTCGTGGGACATCCATTTGAACCAGCGCGTCCAGAACATACTACCCTGTCTCTCGGTTTGCCGAGCAAGCCACCGACTCAAGGTCCGCAGGCTTAATTAATGATTGAATTCAGACCATTGAATGCGCACTGAATTCCCTTGAAAAATCAGTGCTTCGCCAGCTGTCTCGGATTGGGATAAGACCCTTAACATGTCAATAAGAAGGCTGCCTGCGGAACTGATCAACCGAATTGCCGCGGGCGAAGTCGTCGAGCGCCCGGCAAGCGCGCTTAAGGAGCTGCTCGAAAATGCGCTCGATGCCGGCGCGGCCAACGTCGCCGTCCGGCTTCACGCGGGCGGGCTGGAGCTGGTCGAGGTCAGCGACGATGGCAGCGGCATGGATCCCGACGACATGCGCCTGGCCCTCGAACGTCACGCAACGTCCAAGCTTCCCGACGAAGCGATCGAGCAGGTCAGTAGCTTCGGTTTCCGCGGCGAAGCTTTGCCCTCGATCGCCAGCGTCGCCCGGCTGACCCTCGAAAGCCGGGTTCGCGGCGCCGATGGCTGGCAGGTCGCGATCGACCATGGTGCGATGGCCGGGGAGGGGCCGGCGGCGCTTCCGCCGGGCACTCGCGTGCGGGTCGAGGGGCTGTTCGACAAGGTGCCGGCGCGGCGCAAGTTCCTGCGAACGCCACGCGCCGAATATGCCGCCTGCCTCGACACCGTAAAGCGGCTGGCAATGGCGCGGAGCGACGTCGCCTTCACCCTGGATCACGACGGCCGCCGGATCCTAACGCTTCAGGCCGCCGAACCGCCGACGCGGGTTGCCGAACTGCTGACTCACGAGCTTGAACGCCACGGCGTCGGCATCGACTGCGTTCGCGGCGGGCTTCGGCTGACGGGCGTGGTCAGCCTGCCGACCTTCAACCGCGGCTTGGCCGATCAGCAATATCTGTTCGTCAACGACCGCCCGGTGAAGGACCGGCTGCTGGTCGGCGCCCTCCGCGCCGCGTACCGCGACCTGATTGCCCGCGACCGCCATCCGATTGCCGCGCTGTTCCTGGAAGTTCCGTTCGACGAGGTCGACGTCAACGTCCACCCGGCCAAGACCGAAGTCCGGTTTCGCGACGCTGCCGCGGTGCGTGGGCTGATCGTCGGCGGGCTGCGGCAGGCGCTCGACGCCGACAGCCAGCGCAGCGCGGCGCACGAACAATCCGCCGCGCCGGTGATGTGGACGAGCGCCGCGACCTATGACGAACAGCGCGATCGCCATCCCCGCTCAAGCGGCGACCCGGTGGGGCGACAAGGCTGGGCTCCCGTTTCCGGGGGAGTGACGAATCTCAGGGAAAATCAGCGGCTGTTCGATCAGGCGCCTGTCGCCCGCGCCGAACCGGCGGTCGAGCCCGTGCCCGCTTATCCGTTAGGGGTCGCGCGCGGCCAGGTCGCGGCGACCTACATCGTCGCTGAAGCGCAGGATGGCCTGGTCATCGTCGATCAGCATGCGGCGCACGAACGGCTGGTTCTCGAACGGATGCGGGCGGCACGAGACGGGGCCGGGATCGCTCGCCAGGCGCTGCTGATTCCCGAGGTCGTCGAACTCGATGAACCCGATTGCGATCGCCTCGAAGCGGCGGCGACCGATCTTGCGGCAATGGGTCTGGAACTTGATCGGTTCGGGCCATCGGCAATGCTTGTCCGGGCAGTGCCGGCGGCGCTGGGCAAGACCGACGCCGCGCGCCTGCTTGCCGATCTCGCCGCCGAAATCGCGGAGCTCGGTGGGCCGCTGAGCCTGACCGACAAGCTCGACCTGGTCGCTGCAACCATCGCCTGCCACGGCTCGGTTCGTGCGGGCCGCATCCTGTCGGTGGCGGAAATGAACGCTTTGCTTCGTGAAATGGAAGTGACGCCGCGCTCGGGACAGTGCAACCACGGCCGCCCGACCTGGGTGAAACTGGCGCATGGCGATATCGAAAAACTGTTTGGACGAAAGTAACCAGCGGCGATGCTTTACCTGATTGTGTTTCTCGGAGCGGGAATTGGCGGGGCCATGCGCCACGGCGTCAACACCGCGTCGGCGCGCTGGCTTGGCGTGGACTTCCCCTGGGGTACGCTGTTCGTCAATGTCGTGGGCTCGTTCGCCATGGGCCTGATCGCGGGCTATTTCGCGTTTCGGCCGGGCGTGAGCCAGCACTTGCGGCCATTCCTCGCCACCGGCATCCTTGGTGGATTCACGACCTTTTCCGCCTTTTCGCTCGACTGCGCGCTGCTGATCGAGCGGCACCAATATGGCCTTGCCGCCGGCTATGTCGCGGGATCGGTCGCCGCCGGCCTCGCCGCCTTGTTCATCGGCCTGGCCCTGACCCGGGGCGCGGCGCAACTTCCCTGAGCAAGCCTAAGCTGGCGACGCCGGCTGCTCATTATGCTATGCGCCGCGTTGATACGAGGAGGGTATGATGCCGAACCAGGACCGGATCTACTTTGCCCAGCGCGCCGCCGAGGAGCAGGAGCGCGCGCTTGCCGCGAGCGACGGCGGCGCCGCCGAAGCGCACCGCAAGCTGCAGCGCGCCTATCTGGAGCGCGCCAGCGTCGGTGAGCGAGTGCCTCAAGCGGACGCGCCCGCGGCCTGATTTCAGCGGGTTTCGCTGCGCAGTTTTTGCAAAGCCTGTTCGACGTCCATCGCCCGGGCCTCGGCGCGCGCCTTGGTTAGCCGTGGGTATCCTTCGGCTTCTTCCCGCCGAAGATCCGCGGCGAAGCGGCCCGCGCGGACTTCGCCGAGCACTTGGGTCATGCGCGCCCGCACGCCGGAATCGATGATCCGCTTGCCGCCGAGATGCGCGCCGAGCTCGGCCGTGTTAGAGATCACCTCGCGCATGCCGGCAATCCCGCGCTGTTCGATCAGCTCGGCGAGCAGGTGCAGTTCTCCGACACATTCCAGATAAGCGATTTCGGGTGAAATCCCGCCCGCCACCAGCGTTTCGAAACCGGCGATAAGCAATTCGGGAACGCCGCCCCAGACCACCGCCTGCTCGTTGAACAAATCGGCTTCCGCTTCCTCGGCGAAGCTTGAAGCGAGCAAGCCCGAGCGCCCGCAGCCGATCGCCTGGCCATAGGCCAGCGCGATGCCGCGCGCTTCGCCGGTTGCATCCTGTTCGACCGCCCACAAGGCGATCATCCCCTGGCCCTGCACATACAAGGACCGAAGCGCCGTTCCCGGACCCTTGGGTGCGAGCAGGAAGATGTCGAGGTCGCCGCGCGGGTCGATCAAGCCAAATCGCACCGACAGGCCGTGGCTGAAACCGAGCGCAGCGCCCTGACGCAAGTGCGGCTCGATCTCACGATATAGGTGCGCGTGAATTTCATCGGGCGCCAGCATCATGACGAGGTCGGCCGACGCGACCGCCTGGTCGAGCACTGCGGTCTTCAGCCCGGCGTCCTCCGCTTCGGCCCGGCTGCCCGATCCGCTGCGCAAGGCGACGACGACGTCGACGCCACTGTCGTTGAGGTTGAGCGCCTGCGCCCGGCCCTGGTTGCCATAGCCGACGATCGCGACTCGCTTCCCCGCGAGCGGCGAGGGATCGATGTCGGCGTCGCGAACGAGGTCCATGACGGTCGCCTAGGCCTTCAGTCCGAGCAGTTCCAGCGCAGCGGCGCCTGGAATGCCGCTGAAGCGAGGCCAGTCGGGCGGCGGTTGATGCGCGAACCAAGTGTATTGGCGCTTGGCATAGCGCCGGGTGGCCTGCTGCCCCGCGCTGACCGCTTGGTCGAGTGTCGTTTCACCGCGCAAATAAGCGCCGATCTCCGCCACGCCGATCGCTCGCATCGCCGGCAGGTCGGGATCGAGCCCGCGTTGCAGAAGCGCAGCCACCTCCGCCACCCCACCCGCAGCGACCATGTGCGCGAAACGCTCGTCGCAGCGGGCAAACAGCCAGTCACGCGGTGGCAGGACGATGAGCGGGCGCAACTCGACCTCACTCCCGATCCCGCCGCTGCGCTGCTGCTGCCAGTGGCTGAGCGTCCGCCCGGTCGACCGGACCACTTCGAGTGCGCGCGCCGTGCGCGCCGCATCGTTCGGTTTCAGGCGCGCCGCCGATTCGGGATCGAGTTTCTCAAGCTTTGCGCGGTTCGCCTCGACCGGCGCCGATCGCACCTGCTCGCGAATGGCGGCGTCGATCGGCGGCACGGGCGCAATCCCGCGCAGCAGGATGTTGAGATAAAGACCCGTCCCGCCGACGATGATCGGGGTTCCTCCAATGGCCTGGACTGCCGCGATTTCCTGCCGCGCCAGCGCTGCCCATTCGGCGGCGGAACAGGGCAGGGCGCCGTCCCTCACGCCGTACAGCCGATGCTCGGCGCGCGCGGTCGCGTCGCCATCGGGCGCGGCGCTCAGGATCGGCAGGTCGCGATAGATTTGCGCGCTGTCGGCGTTGACGATGACGCCGCCAAGCTGTTGAGCAGCCGCCAGCGCAAGCGCCGACTTGCCGCTCGCGGTCGGTCCGGCAATGACGATCAATGGAGGACGTGAAGCGCCAATGGCCATTGCGACGCTGATAGCAGCGGGACGGCTCGATGACAGGGTGGTCGACCGCGCCCTCGGCTTGCTTCGCGAGTTCGATCCTGCCGCGCACTTCCGCGGCTGGATCGACGAAGGGGATTCGGCGGATCTGTCCTATGATGGCGATGCGCGCTCGGCCCGCTGGGCGCTGACTTCCCTCGAACAGGTGGATGTCGTCGTTCAGCGCGACGAGCCGCGGTGGAAACGGCTGTTCGTCGCCGACATGGATTCCACCATCATCGGCCAGGAATGCATTGACGAACTCGCCGATTATGCCGGTCTCAAGGACCGCGTCGCCACAATCACCGAGCGCGCGATGCAGGGCGAACTCGATTTTCCGACGGCGCTGCGAGAGCGGGTGCAGCTGCTGGCCGGTCTCGACGAGCGCGAACTGGCGCGCTGCCTCACGGAGCGGGTAACGCTCACTGCCGGCGCGGAAACGCTCGTCCAGACGATGCGCGCCGGCGGTGCCAGCTGCCTGTTGGTGTCGGGCGGGTTCCTGTCCTTCGCTGAGCCGATTGGACAAACCGTCGGTTTCGACCGGATCAGGGCCAACCGGCTGATATTTGATGGCGGCAAGCTGTCAGGCGAAGTGGGCGATCCGATCGTCGATGCCCGGGCCAAACGCGAAGCCCTGATCGAAGCGCGTGACGAGCTTGGCCTGTCGCCGGCGGACGTCCTTGCCGTTGGTGACGGCGCGAACGACACGCTGATGATCGCGGAAGCCGGGCTTGGCATTGCCTTTCGCGCCAAGCCGGCATTGGCCGAAGTGGCGGATGCGGAGCTTCGTTTTCACGGCCTCGACGCGCTGCTGTGGGTGCAGGGCGTGCGCCGCCGCGACTGGTTCCAAGGGTAATTATCTGGCGGCGGCCGGGAAGCAGGCTTGGCCGTGCAAGGCGCTGCACGCCGCCTGCGCCGCCGACCGGCTTGGGAACGGACCGACCTGCAGGCGCGTGATCGACCCGACCGAGCTGTAAAACGCTGAGCGTCCGGCAAGCGCGCCGTTTCCCGACAGTTTGCGATACAGCGCTTCCGCTGCACCGCGCTGCGCAAAGGCGCCGAGCTGGATCCGCCAAGACCCGGTGGCAGGGGATGGCTTGACCGCCGGCGGCTTGGGTAGCGCGGCCTTGGGCGGGCTGACGTCCGCGGCGGTGGGCGGCAGTGGAGGTTGCTTCGCTTCGGCGACCGCCACCCGCGCCGCTTTCGCCGCTTTCGGAGGCTTGGGCTGCTTGGGCACAATTTTGTCCGGCCGGGTTTGCGCAAACAATGATTTGGCCGCCGCGCGGTCGTGATTCTCGACCATTGCCAGGGCTTTCCTGCGGTCGGCGGGGTTCATCAATTTGTTGAGCTGGCCGACGATTTCGCGCGCTGCGGGCAGTCCCTGGGCATTTGCGCGATAAACGTAGGCATAGCCCTTTACCGGGTCCTGGGTGACGCTGTCGCCGTTGAACAAGGCGGTGCCGTAAACCAGCATCGCCCGCGGCTCATCCTGTTCGGCGGCCTGTTTCAGCCATTTGAGCGCCTGGCCCTGGTCGCCGTTCTGAAACAACAGCAGGCCGAGCGTGGTCTCGGCATCGACGTGGCCTCGGCTTGCCGCTTTCTCGAGCCAGCTCTTGGCGAGCGCGAGGTTGGTCGCGACTCCGCGGCCCAGCCGGTACGCCTGCCCCAGATTGAATTGGGCGTCGGCGTCGCCTTTCTCGGCAAGCGGCCGCCAGATCGCCACCGCATTGGCGTAATTGCCATGCTGCCACGCAATAATTCCGGCGTTCACCGACTGCGCGATCGCTGGCACGGCGCCTCCCGCCAATAACGCCGCGGCGACCAAATGCTTGAGAATCATGCGTTACCCACCCTGTCGGGCAATTTAGCCGAGCCCTCGCGCGGCGCAAACCGGGCAAACAGGGTCGGGCCGCCGTTAACCAGATTTTAGAGCCTGTGGTGTCACTCCAGTCGTCGCACTGGCGTCATTTGACGAGGGGAAAAGCATGCGCGTCCTGGCATTGGCATCGCAAAAAGGGGGGTCCGGCAAGACGACCTTGTCCGGCCATCTTGCGGTGCAGGCGCAGCTGGCCGGGGCGGGCCCGGTCTGCCTGATCGATATCGACCCGCAAGGCAGCCTTGCCGATTGGTGGAACGAGCGCGAGGCGGATATGCCGGCCTTCGCCCAGACCACGGTCGCGCGCCTGGCGTCCGACCTTGAAGTGCTCCGTCAGCAAGGTTTCCGCCTGGCCGTCGTCGACACTCCGCCGGCAATCACCATGGCCATTCAAAGCGTCATCACGGTTGCCGAATTGATCGTCATCCCAACCCGCCCAAGCCCGCACGATCTGCGCGCCGTCGGCGCTACGGTCGATTTGTGCGACCGCGCCGGCAAGCCGTTGCTGTTCGTCGTCAATGGCGCGACGCCCAAGGCCAAGATCACCTACGAAGCGGCGGTGGCGCTGTCACAGCATGGCACGGTCGCTCCAGTCACGCTTCACCACCGCACCGACTTCGCGGCGTCGATGATCGATGGCCGGACGGTGATGGAAGTCGATCCCAACAGCCGCTCGGCGAGAGAAGTCACCGAGCTTTGGGAATATATCTCCGATCGCCTCGAAAAGAATTTCCGCCGGACGGTGTTCGCGGCGCCAGGCGCGTCGCCGGGCATCGCTCAGGCTAGTCCGCGTCCCGTCGGCGGCTTCGGCCGTCGCGTCGTCGGTCAGTGAAGGGGGGAGCGATGTCCAGCGAACCCAAGCCCTTCGCCTCACTTTCGTCCGGTCTTCTCGCCCGCAAGGGCGCCGCTCGGCCAGCCATGCGTCCGCAGGGTTTCGGCCAGGCCGGCGCGGCGCTCGAGGATCTCGGCTGGAACGACATGGGGTTCGAGCCGCCCAAGCCCACCGAAGCCCCGCGTGACGATAGTCATGACGCGTTCGGCGAGGCGGTGGTCGAGCTTGCGCACGTCCACCCGACCGGGCTCACCCCGGTGCAGTCGCCGGTCCACAGCCAGCAGGCCGAAATCGTCGAACGCTTCGCCGGCGACGAATTGGCCGAAGCCGAAGCCGAAGCCGAAGTTGAAGCCGAAGCCGAAGTCGAACTGGCTGAACCGGTCGAGCAAGTCGCAATCCCGGCGTTTCTCGATAGTGTCGACGAGAC
Source organism: Sphingomicrobium sp. (assembly GCA_039918915.1). Lineage (GTDB taxonomy): Bacteria > Pseudomonadota > Alphaproteobacteria > Sphingomonadales > Sphingomonadaceae > Sphingomicrobium. Next base: position 7,303 of record JBDSGQ010000026.1, on the reverse strand, counting down.
CGCCGAGCTTTATGAAGCCGATCCGGCCGACGAAAGCGCGGAAGTCTACGCACCTGAGCCGCCGGCAATTCCGGCCGTTCGAGTCCGCGCTGCGCCGCCGCCCAAGCCACGCCGCGAAGTCCGTTCGCGCTTTGTCGCCGGGGCCAAGAACAAGGCCGCATTTACGCTTCGTCTCGACCCCGCTCGCCACCTCAAATTGCGGCTGGCCTGCGCCGTTGGCGCGCGCTCGGCCCAGCAATTGGTGACGGACGCACTCGATCAGCTGCTCGATCAGATGCCAGAACTTGATGCCATGGCCGAAACCGCCAAACGCAAGGGATAACAATAATGCCCACCGCCAATCGCTTCGGCTCCGCTGCCTCGCTGATCGCACTGTCGGCGATGATCGGGGCGTGCGCGGCGCCGCAGGTCCAGACCAGCGGGCTTGGCGGTCGTACCGCGGACGACATTGGCCTGGCGACTCGGGCGGCATTGGCCCTCGGCGCCAAGGATGTCCCGACCGCGATCGGGCTCGCCGAACGCGCGGTTGCGAAGACTCCGGACGATGCCGGTTTCCGCGCCTTGCTAGGCAATGCCTATTTCGCCGGCGGCCGCTTCTGGTCGGCCGAATCGGCATATAAGGATGCGCTGGCGCTCTATTCGAACCAGCCGCAGGTGGTGCTCAAGCTGGCGTTGACCGAAATCGCGCTCGGCAAGAACAATCAGGCGATTGCGTTCCTCGAAGCGGGACGAACTGTCCTTCCGGTTGCCGATTATGGACTGGCGCTGGCGCTCGCTGGCCGCCCGGCCGAGGCGGTGGAAGTGCTTGGCGCCGCGGCTCGTGAAACCGGCGCGGACTCCCGCGTTCGCCAGAACCTCGCGCTGGCTTATGCCTTGACCGGCGACTGGACCGAAGCCCGGACGGTCGCCGCGCAGGATGTCCCCGCCAATCAGCTCGACAGCCGAATCCAGCAGTGGATGCTGCTCGCCAAGCCGGCCAAGGCATCCGACCAGGTCGCGTCGCTCGTCGGGGTTTCGCCGGCGACCATCGATCACGGTCAGCCGATGCAGCTGGCGTTGAACAAGCCCGATACCCGCTTGGCCCAGGCCGCTCCGCCGCGTGTCCCGGCCTCGCTTCGCGCGCAACTCCCGGCTCCGGTAGCAATCGCTCCGGTCGCCTTGCCGGAGCCCGTTGCGGTGCCGCAGCCGCAAGTCGCCGAGGCCGTTCCCACGCCGCCGCCATTCCCGCAATTCTCGCAGGCTTCGGCGGAAGTCCCGCCACCGCCTCCGCCAGCCGATCCGGATCTCGTCCAGGCGTCCGCGCCAATGCCGGTCACGACGGCGTTGATCGCCGCCGCATCGCACGTCCGCTCGGCCTTTGCCGCGCTGATTCCGCACAAGGCCGTGCCCGCCGCCAAACCGCGCAAGGTCCTTGCCCAGGCCGCGGCCCAGCCGGCGCGCCGGGGCACTTCACCCGCAGTGGTGCAGCTGGGCGCTTACGGCTCCCCCGAACGCGTCCTGGCGGCGTGGACCAATGCCGCTCGAAGTCATTCGGCGCTAAAGGCCTACATGCCCGTCAGCGCGCGGTTTGAATCGTCGCACGGCACGGTTTATCGCCTGTCGGTGAAGGGTTTCGCCAACGCCGGTGAAGCCAGCGCGCTGTGCACCTCGTTGCGCCAGTCGGGTGGCAGCTGCTTTGTCCGCACGGTCGCGGGCGATGCGCCGGTTCACTACGCCGCGCGCTAATCGATCGGTTCGTCGATCAGCAATTCCAGGCAGGCCATGCGCACGGCCACGCCCATTTCCACCTGAAGTGAAATCAGCGATCGCGCTGGGTCGTCGGCGACGCAATCCTCGATTTCGACCCCGCGATTCATTGGCCCGGGGTGCATCACCACGGCATCGGGCGCCGCCAGCGCCAACCGCTTTGCGGTCAGGCCATGGGCGCGCAGATACTCGCCCGGACCATAGTCGATTTGCTCGTCCAGCCGTTCGCGCTGGATGCGCATCATCATCACGACGTCGGCGCCGGTGACGGCCTCTTCGACCGACAACGCCGGAAGGTCCTGCGGCATCAGTTCGGGCGGCCCCGCAAGCCGCACTTCCGCGCCAAGCCGATGCAGCAGAAGCGCATTAGATCGCGCCACGCGGCTGTGGCGGATGTCGCCGCAAATCGCGATTTTAAGGCCCTCGATATGGCCGAGCCGATGACGCAGCGTGGCGGCATCCAGAAGCGCCTGCGTCGGGTGCTCGTTAGTCCCGTCGCCGGCATTGATGACCGGCGCATCCATGATTTCGGCGACCGTTTCCGCAGCGCCGTTTTCGCGGTGGCGGATGACGATTGCGTCGGGGCGCATGGCGTTGAGCGTTCGCACCGTATCTTCCAGCGTTTCGCCCTTGCTCACCGAACTGCGCTCGACCGACAGCGCCAGTGACGAAGCGCCAAGCCGTTGCGCGGCGATTGCGAACGACATCGCGGTGCGCGTCGAATTTTCGTAAAACAGGTTGAGCACGATCCGCCCGCGCAGCTTTTCGCTTTGTTCGGCGGTCGAGCGGTTGTCCGCAAACCACCGTTCCCCCCGGTCGAGGATGCGGGCGATGTGTTCGTCGCTGAGCGAATCGATGGCAAGCAGGTCCACGAGCGCTGGGCCTAACCGTCGCGGCCGAGATGCGCCAGCGCGTCGATTGCGCCTTGCAGGATGTGCGCTGCGGCCAGCGCGTCGACTTTCTCCGTCCGTTTCGCGCGGCTGACGTCGGCGTCGATCATCGCCCGCTCGACCGCCTGCGTCGACCATCTTTCGTCCCACAGCAGCACCGGCAGTTCGAGCGGCGCGAGGTTGCGCGCGAACGCCCGCACCGATTGGGTCCGCGGGGAATCGCTGCCGTCCATGTTGAGCGGAAGCCCGACCACCAGCCCAATGGCGTGTTCGCGTTGCAGCAAGGCGCGTAATGCTGCCAGGTCAGCGGTGAACTTGGTCCGCTTGATCGTTTCGCACGGTCCGGCGAAATGCCATGCCGGGTCGCAAATCGCGACTCCGACGGTCCTCGTGCCGACGTCCAGCCCGGCCAGCTTGCCGCCCGACGCCACCAGCTGTTCGAACGCGTCGATTTCGCCAGTGATCAGCGCTTCCATGCGGCCAGCCTCCGCTCGGCGTCGCGCCGGATCGCGCCCCAGAACAGGGCATAATCGTAAACGTGGTAATTGTTGCCGAAAAGAACGAACGGCCCAAGGTTCGGGATCGCACCGTCGAGGATCAACAGCCCCTTGTCGCAATGCGCGCCGACGGTTCCGGGGTGAAGCGTCGCGGACGTCAGGTCTGCTGTCGGGACCAGCGTTCCGGGATTGTCGGCGGACGGTGCGCTGCCCCCCGCGACCCCGCTCACCGGATTGACGCACAGCGTATCGGGCTGCCGCCGCTCGCCGCCGTTCAGCCCTTTGGTTTTTTGCCACTGGTCGAAGATCAGCCCGGCATTGGCCGGCTCGCCAAAGCTCATCCACGACAGCAGGCATCCGGACTGCGCTTGCGCGGTGCAGGCCGGAAGGCCGAGCGCGGGAAGGTCGGCGGCGGAACTGATCGGCCACCCAACGACATAGGCGGCGACCACGCGCCGAGCGATCGGCTTGCCGGCGATCCTTTCCTTCAGCAGCCGCTCGAGGTGAAGCGCGCCCTGGCTGTGGCCGGCAAGAATGATCGGGCGATCGCCGGCCTCGGCGATAAACTGGTCGAATGCCGCCGCAACGTCGCGATAGGCAAGTTCGAGCGCGCGCTGCGCGTCCTCGCTCTTGAGCAGGAAAGCCCCATAGGCGGCCTGGCGGTACCGCGGCGCCCAGACCTCACCGGCGCCGTTGAAGGCGCTTGCCTGGCTTTGCGCGAACAGGCCGATTCGAAATTCGCTGTCGCCGCCGGGCCGAAGCGGCGCGTTCCAGCGGTCGGTCATCAAATAAGTGGTTGGGTGAAGGTAGAAGATCGCGGCGCCGCCGGCGGCTCCCGCCGTGACTCCGTCCGGAACCCAGCGCGACGGATCGTCGGCAAGGCCGGGGCGCGCAATCCAGTTTTCGGCAAGCGCATAATCCGGCGCTCCGCCCGCTTTCGCCGCGACGAAATGCCCGCTCGGCACCGCCTGGTCGATCAGGACACGGTTGCCGAACTGGAAAATCGCGAACGCCGCGCCGACCGCAAGCAGGGTCAGGATGAAGACGAACGTCAGGAAGCGGCGGGCGCACATTGCCCGCGGCCCTATTGGGCATCCCGGGACAGGGCAACCTTGCGGGCGGCGGCAATGGACCTAGGTTGGCGCGGAGGAGTTTCGACTAGGATGCACAAGCGCTCACTCCTGATGTTTGCACCGATCGCGCTGGCGACCGGCGGCTGCGTGCCAATGATGGCCGCATCGGCCGTCAGCATGGCGGCCCAGGGCGCGAAAGGTCGGCCGGTCAGCAATGACGGGCTTCAGCCCCAGGCGCGCGAGGCGTGCAGCGCGCAGGCCGCGCAACATGGCACGGTCAACGTGATCGACGTCGAACAGGCGGCGGTGAACCGCATTACGGTGTGGGGGACGGTGGACGACGGCAAGCAGCGCCAGTCCTTCCAGTGCGACTTCGGCACTCGCGTCACCAGCTTTAAGCTGCGGACGATCCGAACCACCGGCTAAAGTCACCAGACCGCATAAAAATTGTAGAGGATGTGCATGATCGCGGGGGCGAACACCGATTTGGTGCGCCACCGGGCGAGGCCGAGGATGAGGCCGTCGACGAAGATGATCGCGATCACCCAATATTGATAGCTGTAGTGGAGGATGCTCCAGCTGAACGCGGTCACCGCGATCGTCAGACCGATATGGATGCGGTCGCGCAGCCAGGAGAAGATGATTCCGCGGAACAGCAATTCCTCGACCAGCGGTCCCAGCACGCACACCGCCACGATCCGCAACATCGATGCGAGCAGCGGCGCTTCCCGCCACGGGCGGAAATCCCATGGGCCGCGCCAGTGGGTCAGCAGGTCCGTGCCGAACATCCACGCCAGGTAAATGGCGATGAAGGCGAGGGTTGAAAGGACGGGCGGAGGCACGATTCCGAACCACTCCAGTGGCTTCCCACTACGCTTCATGCGGACGGCGAGGATCATTACCCCGGCGGCGGAGAGGCCGGCCTTCACGGCCGCCGAAGCGATTGGCTGCATGTCATTTTCCCCAACAGGTTGCGCGCTGGCTATGTAACGCCTAGGTTACATTGAACGAGTTGGATTCGACCAACCGACAAACGGATGGGCAATCAAGCCGTCACTTGAGATGAGGAGGGTTTCATGGCCACATCGGCCGCGGCAGTGATGGCCAGGGCGCGTCGCCGGATCGCCGAGCATTTCACCTCGGCGGACGCCGTTTCGGCCGACCAGGCGGTTACGTTCACGCCCAAACGGCTGATCGCCGAGCGCCAGTTCGCGCGGATGCAGGCCGCGGGCGTGATCCGTTCGACCGCTGACGGGCGTTATTGGATGGACCTGCCGACCTATCGCAGCTGGCAGGGCAAGCGCCGTTGGCGGGTTGCGGCGGCGGCGCTGGTCGCGGCGGTCGCGGTCGCCATTCTCGCCTAGCCGGGCCGACGGCATAAACGCGGGCCGCGATCTGGGGCGGCTGCACCTTGCCGCTCGCACCCCCCGCCGCTAATCGCCGCGGCCATGTCGGTTTCCACTGAACAGGTGCGCCATATCGCCAAGCTTGCGCGGATCGCGATGAGCGACGAGCAGATCGAGCGGCTGGCGCCGGAGCTTAACAACATCCTCGGCTGGGTCGAACAGCTCGGTGAAGTCGACACCGACGGGGTCGAACCGCTGGCAACGGTGGTCGATTTGAAGCTTCGGCTGCGTGACGACGTCATCAACGACGGCAATATCCGCGACGACGTGCTCGCCAACGCTCCGGAAGCCCAGCACGGCTTCTTCGCGGTGCCCAAGGTGATCGAGTGAGCGACCTTACCAACCAGACCATCGCCCAGCTTCGCGACGGCATCCGTTCGGGCGATTTCAGCGCCCGCGAGATCGCCGAGGCGTATAACGCCGCCGTTGCCGGGGCGCGGGCGCTCAATGCCTATACCGTCGAAACGCCCGACGATGCCCTTGCCGCGGCCGATGTGGCGGACCAGGCGCGCGGCACTGACGCGGCCGGGTCGCTGTCCGGCATCCCGCTGGGGATCAAGGACCTGTTCGCGACCAAGGGGGTCGATACCACTGCCGGAAGCCGGATTCTGGCGGGCTTCAAACCGCCTTATGAAAGCACCGTCACTGCCAATCTGCGCCGCGCCGGCGCGGGTATGCTCGGCAAGCTCAACATGGACGAATTCGCGATGGGCTCGTCGAATGAGACCAGCGCATACGGTCCGGTAGTCAGCCCGTGGCGTCGCAACGACGGCGGCAATGTCGCGATTACGCCGGGCGGAAGTTCGGGCGGGTCAGCCACCGCCGTCTCGGCCAGGCTGGCCGCTGGAGTTACCGGAACCGATACCGGCGGCTCGATCCGTCAGCCCGCCGCCTTCACCGGCATTTGCGGCATCAAACCGACCTATGGCCGCTGCTCGCGTTGGGGCGTGGTCGCCTTCGCCTCGTCGCTCGACCAGGCCGGGCCAATGGCCAAAACCGTCCGCGACTGCGCGATCATGCTCGAAGTGATGAGCGGGTTCGACAAGAAGGATTCGACCTCGCTCGATGTCCCCGTTCCCAAATGGGAAGCAGGCTTGTCGAGCAATCTCAAGGGCAAGCGCGTCGGCATTCCCAGGGAATATCGCATCGACGGCGTTCCCGCCGAGATCGACGCGCTGTGGGACAAGGGCGTCGAATGGCTCCGCGACGCTGGTGCCGAGCCAGTCGAAATCTCGCTCCCCCACACCGCCCATGCGCTACCGACCTACTACATCATCGCGCCGGCCGAAGCCTCCTCCAACCTCGCCCGCTACGATGGCGTTCGTTACGGCCTGCGTGAAGAGGGCGTTAAAACCCTCGACGACATGTACGCCGCCACTCGCGCCGCGGGGTTCGGGGCCGAGGTAAAACGCCGCATCATGATCGGCACCTATGTGCTGTCGGCGGGCTTCTATGACGCCTATTTCACCAAGGCGCAGAAGGTCCGCACGCTGATCAAGCGCGATTTCACCGACGCGTTCGAGCGGTGCGATTTCATCCTGACCCCGACCGCGCCGTCGGCGGCGTTCGGGATCGGCGAGAAGATGAGCGATCCGCTGGCAATGTATTTGAACGACGTGTTCGCGGTGCCAGCGAGCTTAGCGGGCCTCCCGGCGATGAGCGTTCCGGGTGGGCTGGATGCGCAGGGCCTC
>JBDSGQ010000025.1:0-7357 GCA_039918915.1 Sphingomicrobium sp. | reverse complement strand
AAGCGAGGGACGGGTTCCGCAAGTCTCCCGGGATTTCGGTCAAACTGACCGCCTTGCACCCGCGCTTCGAATTTACCCGTCAGGAGGAGGCGGTTGCCGCGGTGGTTCCGATCGTCCGCGAACTCGCCCTCAAAGCCAGCGCCGCTGACGTCCATTTGACGATCGACGCCGAGGAGGCCGACCGGCTCGAACTCCAGCTCGACGTCTTCGAGGCGCTGCTTGCCGACGACGAACTGTTCGCCACTGGCTGGGCGGGCTTCGGAATTGCGATCCAGGCCTATCAAAAGCGCGCGTTGCCGCTGTGCAACTGGGTTGCGGAAGCGGCCAATGCCCACGGCCGCAAGCTGATGGTGCGCCTCGTCAAGGGCGCCTATTGGGACACCGAAATCAAGGCCGCTCAGGTCGGCGGTCTGACCGATTACCCGGTGTTCACGCGCAAGGTCGCGACGGACGTTTCGTACCTCGCTTGCGCCAAAGTCCTGCTTGCCGCGGGCGACGTCATTTACCCGGCATTTGCGACCCACAATGCCACGACGATCGGACAGGTGAAGACGCTGGCCGGGGACCGCGCCTTCGAATTCCAACGGCTCCATGGCATGGGCGAAGAATTGTACGAAGAGCTGGCGCTGCTCGAACGGGCGATGGGCGACCCGGTCACGCCGGTGCGGATCTATGCGCCGGTTGGGAGCCACAAGGAGTTGCTCGCCTATCTCGTCCGGCGGCTTCTGGAAAACGGGGCCAACAGTTCGTTCGTCAATCGCATTGCCGACGAGCAGGTCTCGCTGGACGAGCTGGTGCGCGACCCGGTCGGTGAACTCGCGGCGCTGGAACCCAAACGCAACCCGAAGATCGTCCTTCCGATTGAGCTGTTCGGTGCGCAGCGCCGTAACAGCGCCGGGGTCGACTTGAGCGACCCCTTGGTGCGCGCCCCGCTGATCGAGCGGCTGAAGGCGCTCGCTGGCCGCAGCTGGACCGCGAAGCCGGGTCTTGGAAAAGGTGTCGGCCGGGCCATCGTTTCACCGCAGGACCATCGGATCACGGTTGGAACGACCTTCGAGGCGACTGCTGCCGACGTCGATCGGATGGCTCGCGCTGGGCATGCCGCCCAGCCGGGCTGGGACGCGGTCGGCGGCGAAGCGCGCGCGAAGCTGCTTGAGCGCGCGGCCGACCTCTATGAGGCGCATGCGGAAGAATTTTTCTCACTCTGTATTCGTGAAGCCGGGAAGACCCTGATCGATGCGGTGCTTGAGGTGCGCGAGGCGGTCGATTTCCTGCGCTTTTACGCATCTGAAGCCCGGCGTCAGTTCACCAAGCCGCTTCCGCTTCCTGGCCCGACCGGCGAGCGGAACGAGCTCAGATTGCAGGGCCGTGGGGTGATCGCGGCCATTTCGCCGTGGAACTTCCCGCTCGCGATCTTCACGGGCCTGGTGTCGGCGCCACTGGCTGCTGGCAACGCGGTGATCGCAAAGCCCGCCGGGCAAACTCCGCTGATCGGCGCGCTGGCCATCGAGCTGATGCATCAGGCCGGCATTCCCAAGGGCGTGGTCCAACTCGCGCCTGGTTCCGGCACAATCGTTGGCGGGACGCTGACCGCGCATCCGCTGCTTTCAGGCGTCGTTTTCACCGGCTCGACCGAGACCGCGCGCATGATCAACCGAACTTTGGCCGCGCGCGACGGGCCGATTATCCCGTTCGTCGCCGAAACCGGCGGTCAAAACGCGATGATCGTGGACAGCTCGGCACTGGCCGAGCAGGTCACTCGAGACGTTATTTCCTCGGCGTTCCAAAGCGCGGGCCAACGCTGCTCGGCGTTGCGTGTCTTGTTCGTCCAGGAAGAGGTCGCTGACGGCATGATCAAGATGATTGCCGGCGCGATGGAGGCGCTCCACGTCGGAGATCCGAATGACCTGTCGACCGACGTCGGCCCAGTGATCGACGAGGCTGCAAAGAAAGTGCTTGAGGAGCACATCGAGTGGCTCGACAAGAATGGGAAGCAAATTTGTCGGTTGAAGGCGCCAGAGGAGGTCAAGAACGGCTGCTTTGTCGCTCCCGCTTTCTATGAGATCAAGTCGCTAAGCCAATTGAATCGCGAGAACTTTGGTGCAGTTCTTCACGTCATCCGCTTCGCCGGTGACAAGCTCGGCGAGGTTGTTGAAGCGATCAATGCGACCGGATATGGCCTGACGCTTGGGCTTCAAAGCCGGATCGACACTGTCCGCGACTATGTCGAACAGCATGCCCGGGTCGGAAACTTTTACGTCAACCGCAACCAGATCGGCGCGGTGGTGGAAAGCCAGCCGTTCGGCGGCGAGGGTCTCAGCGGCACTGGTCCCAAGGCGGGCGGTCCGCACTATGTCGCGCGCTTCGCGATCGAGCGCGTCACCTGCATCGACACCACTGCCGCCGGTGGAAACGCCAGCCTGATGGCTGCGGACGAGTGCTGACGAGATGGAGGGCGCGGCAGCGGGCTGGACTTTGAGTCGATTTTATCGCATTTTCCAGCACTTAGAGCTCGCGACCGCCACGAATGGGCCGCGGCTGGGGTTAGGAATTTCATGAAATTCTTGCATTTCAGGGCTTTGCGGCTGCGCGATGTTATGATCGGCGTTTCGGCATGAAGAAAATTTTGGGACTCGACCTTCCGCCGCCGCTGACCGACGCGCTGCGCCAGTGCAAACGGCACTTCGTCGGAGCGGCGGTGTTCAGCCTGCTGATCAATATCCTCTACCTCGCGCCGACGCTGTACATGCTCCAGGTCTATGATCGCGTCGTTCCGACCGCCGGCAAGACGACATTGCTGTTCATCACGCTCGCCTTGATGCTGGCATTGCTCGCGTTGTCGGGGCTCGACATGGTGCGCAACCGGTTGCTGGTGCGCGCCAGCGAGCGCCTCGACGCGCTGCTTGCGCCGCGCATCCTCAAGGAAATGATGGCCACCGACAGTGCTGCTGCCGGGCAAGCAATGCGCGACTTCGATTCGATCCGGACGACGATGTCCGCGCCGGTCATTGCGTCGATGTTCGATGCGCCCTGGACTCCGGTGTTTCTGGCGGTCGCTTTCATGCTCCATTTCTGGATCGGCGTGTTGGCGGTCGTCGCTGCGGCGCTGCTGGTGACCCTAGCCTGGATCAACCAACGGGCAACCCGCACGCGGATGGAAATTGCGAGCACGGCGATGGCCGCCGCGCACAATTCGCAGCAGGCGGCAGCGGTCCATGGGACGACCATCAAGGGTCTTGGCATGACCGACGCGATCGTCGAGCGGCAGCTCGATCATCGTCGTCTTGGTATCTCCAATCAGATCGAGGCGCAGTTTGCCGGTGGGCGCTTGACCGCCACCAGCAAGTTTTTCCGCCTGTTCATCCAGTCGGCGGCGCTTGGGCTTGGCGCACTTCTGGCGATCGCCGGTTATATCTCGTCGGGCGCGATCATCGCTTCGTCGGTCCTGTTGAGCCGCGCTCTGCAGCCGATTGAAAGCATTATCGGCGCCTGGTCGTCGATCGCTCAGGCGCGGTCCGCGGTGCGCCGTCTGTCGCATGCGTTCGAGCAGATGGGCGAAACCCGGATCTATACCGCTTTGCCGGCACCCAAGGGCGTGCTCGAGGCGGAAGATATCGGCGTTCGCGGACGTGATGGCCGGCCCGTGCTGATCGGCGTCAGCTTCCGTGCGGAGCCTGGCAAGATTTTGGGAATCATCGGTCCCAGCGGATCGGGCAAGACCACGCTTGGCAAGATTTTGATTGGTGCGGCGCAGCCGACGATCGGCACGGTGCGGATCGATGGCGCGCGCCTGACAGATTGGGACCAGGACCTGCTTGGACCCTATCTCGGCTACATGCCGCAAGAACCGTCGCTGTTCGAAGGCACAATCAAGGAAAATATCTCGCGCTTCGCCCAGGCTGATGATGCCGACGCCGCGCGCCGGATCGACGACGGAGTGGTCGCGGCTGCCAAGCAGGCCGGCGTCCACGAAATGATCCTCCAGCTTCCGCAGGGCTATGACACGGCGCTCGGGCTGATGGGATCGGGCCTGTCCGCCGGCCAGTCGCAGCGCATGGCGCTGGCCCGGGCACTATACGGCGACCCCAGCCTGATTGTCCTCGACGAGCCTAATGCATTCATGGACCAAGCCGGCGAGAATGCGCTGGTGTCGGCGCTCGATTCCGCTCGCAAGCGGGGCGCGTGCGTGATCGTCATTGCGCACCGTCGCGGCGTGCTGGAAGCGGCCGATCGCCTGCTCGTCCTCGACGAAGGTCGGCCCAAGCTGATTGGCCCGGCTGCCGAGGTGGTTGCCCGCTTGACCGCACCCGGCCCGACGGCGGAGACCGCGGCATGAGTAAAGCGCTTGTCCTGGCCCCATCGAATGAGGTCGATGCCGGCAATCCGTCACAGGAATTACGCCTCGGCACCATCATCGCCATCGCCTTTTTCGTCGTCTTTCTGGGCTGGGCCGCGCTCGTGCCACTGGACGCCGGCGTGCATGCGACGGGCTCGATCGCGGTTGCCGGCAATCGTCAGAGTGTGCAGCACCGCGACGGTGGGGTCATCACCGCCATCCACATTCGCGAAGGACAGCATGTTCGCGCCGGCGACGTTCTGGTCGAGCTGTCCGCGCCTGAACTGCGCGCATCGGAGCGTGCACTCACCAGCGACTATCTGACCTTGCTCGCACAGCGCGCGCGGCTGATGGCGGAAAGCACTGGGCGGCGCACATTTGCAGCGCCGCCGGAATTTGCCGCGTTGTCCGCCGAAGACCGCGACCTGGCGACTCAGGCGCTTGCTCAGCAGCATTCGGAAATGAACGCGCGTGCCGGTTCGGATTCGGCGCAGCGCTCAGTCCTCGGTCAACGTGCCGGCCAGCTGGTGCAGCAGCAATCCGGCTATGTTCAGCAGCGCGACGCGCTAATCCGCCAGCAAAAGCTGATCCAGCAGGAACTCGACGGCCTGATATCGGTCGCCGCCAAGGGCTATGCATCGATGAACCGCGTGCGCCAGCTGCAACGCGCACAGGCCGATCTCGAAGGCCAGGAAGCGGCCATGAAGGCGGAATTCGCGCGTGCCGGCGAAGGCATTGGCGAAACCAAGATGCAGTCGCTGTCGGTGACCAGGACGCGGCTTGAAGCGATCGAAGGCGATCTCAAGGATACCCAGGCGAAACTGTCGGAAACGCTGCCCAAGCTGGTAGCCACCCGGGAACAGCTGCAGCATTCGCTGGTCAGGTCGCCGGCGACGGGACAAGTCGTGGGCCTGTCGGTGTTCACCATCGGCGGCGTGGTCAAGCCGGGCGAGACGCTGATGGACGTCGTGCCCGACGGCCGCGAACTCATCATCCGCGCGCAGATCAATCCCGGCGATGCGGACGACGTGTTCATTGGCCAGCCCGCGCAGGTACGCTTCATCAGCGTTCACAATCGCTCGCTCCCGCTGTTCACTGGCCAGGTGCGGACCATGTCCGCCGACAGCTTCACCGACGAAAAAAGCGGCCGTTCCTACTTTCGCTCCGAAATCCTGGTTCCGGAGAGTGAATTCGCGCGGGTGCGCTCGGTGCTTGGCAACGGCGAGCTTCGACCCGGACTTCCGGTCGAGGTGGTCATGACGGTGCGCAAGCGGACGGCGCTGCAATATATGCTGGAACCGCTGACCGGAGCGCTGTGGCGCTCGGGCCACGAGGACTAGGCCAGCTGCCTGCCGAGCGGAAATGGCTCCCCGGGCCTGATTCGAACAGGCGACCATTCGATTAACAGTCGAACGCTCTACCGCTGAGCTACCGGGGAGTGTCCGTGCAGGCTTCCTGCGCGGCGTGGCGGCTAGATAACGCAGCGACTTCTAAAGGCAAGTCATTACGTCAGGAATTGCTCCATCGCGATGCGTTCGTCGAGTGCATGCTCGGGGTCGAACAGCAAAGTCAGCGAGCGTTCGCGGTCGAGGTGGATTTCAACTCGCGCGACATCGCGCACTTCGATCTGGTCGGCGACGGCGGACACCGGCCGATTATGCGCTTCCAAAATGGTCAGCGCGATGGCCGTATCGTCGGGCAGGATTGCCCCCGACCAGCGGCGGGGCCGAAACGGGCTGATCGGGGTCAACGCCAGCATCTTTGCGGCCAGCGGCAGGATCGGCCCGTGAGCGCTGAGGTTGTAGGCGGTCGAACCGGCCGGAGTCGCGACCAGCACTCCATCACAGGCCAGTTCGGCGAGTGCGACACGGCCATTGACGGCAATCTCGATCTTGGCGTTCTGCCGCGTTTCGCGAAGCAGCGAAACTTCGTTGATGGCGGCATGCACGAAAGTTTCGCCTGCAACCGTCGTCGCGCGCATCTCAAGCGGCGCAACGCGAATGGCTTTTGCTCCCGAAAGCCGCTCGGCCAGCCCATCGACCCGCCACTCGTTCATCAAGAAGCCGACGGTGCCGCGGTTCATTCCGAACACGGGCTTGGAATATCCGCCCTCCAGCATCGCATGGAGCGTCTGCAGCATGAAGCCGTCGCCGCCGAGCGCAACCAGCATGTCCGCTTCCGCGGCGTCGCTGAAATCATAGTTGTGCCGAAGCAGCGCGGCGGCGTCCTGCGCGGCATCGGTAGGCGATGCGACCAGGCCAACGCCGGCAAGTTCGATCGGCTTGGCATGATCGGGTTCAAGGGAGTCCGCGGTCAAGGGTCCTCGGCTTTGCAGTTCAGGCAGATGCAAGATTAGCCGTTGCAGCGCCGAAGGTCACTGTCCCGTTTCGGTGCTGGTCGCCGCCACCCGGTTACCGCGCGGAACCGGGCGGGTTAGGCGACGATATGAACGCGTGGGACAACAGGTCGAGGTGGGGCCGGCGAGCACCGCCGGTGGGGCAGCCGGTGGGGGCACCGGCGAACGACTGGATTATGGAGACCGTCATCGCACGCGAGCAGGTCGACGTCCTGTTTCAACCGTTGATCAGTCCCCGGACGGGCCGCGTCATCGGCGCCGAAGCGCTGGCCCGTTCGCCCATCACGGCCAGCGCCGATGCCCTATTTGCCCGCGCTTCGGCGGGCGGGCTGGACGAACGCTTGTCGCGGCTGGTGCAGCGCAAGGCGTTGCGCACTGCATCGCTCTGGCAGGGCGCGCTTCAGGGGCTTGGCCTGTCGATCAATGTCTTGCCGCAGGAAATCGGCCGCGAGGGCTATGACCAATGGTTGCTCGATGAAGTCGCGGCCGCGGGCATCGATCCGCGCCGAATCACGGTGGAGATCACGGAAAGCACGCTGCTGGTCGATCAGCCGAGCGTGGCGCTTCGGTTGGCCCGGCTGCGTCGCGCCGGGCTGCAAATTGCAGTGGACGATTTCGGTACTGGCTACGCCAGCCTGGCTTATCTGACGGCGCTGCCGCTGGAC
>JBDSGQ010000024.1:0-11618 GCA_039918915.1 Sphingomicrobium sp. | reverse complement strand
ATCGCCGTCCACGCGATGGTCGGTTTCGGTGAGCTGAAGATCGGATGAATACGTTAGTCCGTGGGACCGGACGGCGGTTGTGTACGAGTCCCTGTCGTAAATCTTGCCGCTGTCATTTATGTAGATGAACTTCTCATCAAGAATCTCGGCCATTGCCTCGGCATTGTTGTCGCGGATCGCAACGATGCGAACCTTCTCCAACTCACGAACAGCCTCGAGCGCCGCTTCATCGGCGTTGTTGGTCGACATTTTGATTGCTCCTGCCTCGACTATCAACGGCTGGCCCCGCCATGAGGTGACTGCCTCACGGTGGGCCCGTCCTTCAAACGGCTTCTAGTCGGTTGCCGTTCCGCCAATGCTATCCGCGTGGCTCGGGAATAATCCCTTACATCCCCTCGATCGAAGCGAGCTGGGGTGATCCGCCGAGACGACCTTCAGTAAAAACACCGGCCCATCGTTGGCGCTAAAGGTTGGCACGCGCGGGCGGCTCCCCCGTTAGTTCTTCTGCTCGACGAAAAGCGAAGAACAATCTCCATTGCGATTGGAAAACCGGCGGGCGTTAGCTCCTGGGGCAGCAGATCGTGCGGCTCCAAATTCTGGTACCCCAGTGGTACCCCGCGCAGGATTTCACCTACACGAATTCGCCTAAGTCATTGAAAAATGGTGGACGCACTAGGGCTCGAACCTAGGACCCGCTGATTAAGAGTGGCTACCTACAGAATTTGTTTCTGATGCCCCTTTGGTGCCCCGCTGCCTGATCCTCTCGCGCTCTCCATCCATAAGTCATTCAAAAAACTGGTGAGCCCTGCTGGGTTCGAACCAGCGACCTACTGATTAAAAGTCAGTTGCTCTACCAACTGAGCTAAGGGCCCACGCGAGCGGCGCAGTTACCCGTGCGCGGCGCGGCGGGCAAGGCGCTGTGCAAGGTGGCGGACGCGGAGCGGTCCGACCGGCCAGCCGGGGGCAATGGCCGCAAGTGGTTCGAGCACGAACGCGCGGCGGGCCAGTTCGGGATGAGGAATGGTCAGCGCGCGCGACCGCCATTCACCGCCGCTCCACAACACGATGTCGAGATCGAGGACTCGTGGCCCCCAACGCCGACCGGCGCGGCGCCCGAATTCACGTTCCAGGGCCTTGAGCCGGCTCAGCATTGCAGGCGGTTCGATGCTGCTTTCGATCAGCGCGACGGCATTGGCGAAATCCCGCCCGGCCCCGCCGGTCGCAACGTTGAGCATGATCGGCGATGCATCGAACAGGCTGAAGTCGGCGTCCAGGCGCGCAATCGCGGCTTCGACCACGCCCACCGGCCGGCCAAAACGGCCGTGGGACCGATTGGACCCGATGGCGATGGCGTAAAGGTCCAAAGCTTCCCTCGAAATGCGAGCACTCGCCCTTCGACAGGCTCAGGGAGAGCGCTATGGAGGCGGACGCATGATTGCTCAACCGCTCAGCCCCGCCGATCTGTCGCCCATCCCCGAAACCGAGGCGCCGCGTGACTGCCCGCTGTGCCCGCGGCTGGTGGCGTTCAGGCAGGAATGCCGGGCCGAGTTTCCCGATTGGTGGAACGCGCCAGTGCCGACTTTTGGCGACCGCGAAGCGTGGCTGGCGATCGTCGGCCTGGCGCCGGGGAAACATGGCGCCAACCGCACCGGCCGCCCGTTCACCGGCGATTATGCCGGCGAGTTACTGTACGCCACTCTGCTCAAGTTCGGCCTCGCCGAAGGGACTTATGCCGCCGACCCCGCGGACGGACTGCGCTTGACGGGCGCGGTGATTTTGAACGCGGTCAAATGCCTGCCACCCGCAAACAAGCCGGAGCCGGGCGAGATCGCGACTTGCCGCAACTATTTCGAAGCGACGCTTGCCGCACTTCGCGGAGTGCGGGTCGTGCTCGCACTGGGGCAGATCGCGCATGTCGCGGCGGCGCGGGCGCTGCAGGCGCGCCCCGCGTTCGGGCACGGCTCCGAAATCGCCACGCCGGACGGGCGGGTGCTGCTGTCGAGCTATCATTGCTCGCGCTACAACCAGAATACCGGCCGATTGAACGCGCCGATGTTCGAAAGCGTGTTCGAGCGGGCGCTCGAACTCAGAGGTCCTCGCTGAGCCGTCCGTAAAGATCGGGCCGGCGATCGCGGAAGAAACCGAAGGCCGCGCGATGCTTCTTGGCTTGGGCGAGGTCGACCGTCGCGACCAGTACGCCGGTGTCTTCGGCGCCGAATTCTGCGACGATGTCGCCGCGCTCGTCGCAGATGAAGCTGTGGCCGTAGAAGCGCTGGCCGTGTTCGGTCCCGATTCGGTTGGCGGCGACAACCGGCACCACGTTCGAGACGGCATGGCCGATCATTGCCCGCCGCCACAGGCGGGACGTGTCGAGCTCGGGATCGTGCGGCTCGGTGCCGATCGCCGTCGGGTAGAAGAGGATGTCGGCGCCCATCAGCATCATGGCGCGCGCGGTTTCCGGATACCATTGGTCCCAGCAGACGCCGACGCCGAGCGTGGCGCGATGTGGCCCTGGCCATACTTTAAAACCCGTGTTGCCGGGGCGGAAGTAGAACTTTTCCTCATAGCCGGGGCCATCCGGGATGTGGCTCTTGCGATAAACGCCGGCGATTTTTCCATTGGGGCCGACCATGGCGAGGCTGTTGTAATGGTGCGGCCCGTCGGCCTCGAAGAAGCTGGTCGGAATCCAGACCTTCAGCTCCTCAGCCAGCTTCTGCATGGCCATGACTGACGGATGCTCGGCGGTGGCCCGAGCCGTCGCAAACAGGCTCTCGTCCTCGACCCGGCAGAAATAGGGGCCTTCGAACAGCTCGGGCGGAAGCACGACCTCCGCGCCTTTCGCCGCCGCCTCGCGCACCAGTTGGCTGACGGCGCGGATGTTGGCATCCGTATCGTCGGTAAACGCGAGTTGAAGTGCGGCGACTGTAAGCTTGCTCATTGCGGAACCTGCTGGCTGATGCAGTGGAAGCTTCCGCCTCCGGTCAGGATGTGGTCGGCGCGCAGGCCGATTGCAACGCGGCTGGGGAACAGGGCCTGGATCGCGTCGACCGCGGCACGATCGTTGGCCGCGCCATATTGCGGCACGACCACCACTGCATTGCCGATGTAGAAGTTCATGTAGCTCGCCGGAACGATGTCGCCGTCGCCGTCGGTGATCCGGCCGGGTGAGGGCAAAGTGACGATGTCGAGCCCTGCTTCCGCAAGCCGCCGGGCAGCGTCTTCGTACACTGCCGCGTTGGGATCCGCGTTGGCGGCCGTCGGGATGGCGACCCGGCCCGGCGCGACGAACCGCGCAAGGTTGTCGACGTGGCCGTCGGTGTGATCGTTCAGCAGGCCCGAGCCCAGCCACACTATCCGGTCAAACCCGAGATCGCGGGTCAGCCTGGCTTCGATCGCTGCACGGGTGAGACTGTTGCGGTTGGGGTTGAGCAGGCACTGTTCGGTAGTGATCACGCAGCCCGACCCGTCATGGTCGATCGCGCCGCCTTCAAGCACCCAGCCGGCTTTGGCGAATGGCAGCGAAGCGCTTCGTGCCAGCCGCTCGCCAATGTCGGCGTCGCCGTCCAGTTCGTACTTGCCGCCCCAGCCGTTGAAGCCGAAGCCCTGCGCTCGGCGTTCGGCGCCGTTGCCGACGACGATCGGCCCAGTGTCGCGCAGCCAGATATCGCCGAACTTTTCGACCACTATCTGCGCAAACGGAGCTAGCTGACGAGCGCTTTGGGCAGCGCCGTCGTGGGCCGCGACCAGCCGCACCTGCTCGCCCTTGCCGTCGCCATGGATTGCCTGGGCAAACGCCGCGACTTCGCGCTCGGCCAGCTTGAGGTCGCCAAGCCACAGTTGCGGATCGCTTGGAAAGCCGATCCAAACCGCTTCGTGCGGCGCCCATTCGGGGAGGGGAAGGATGGCCATTCAATGCCCGCTAACAGCGCTTTTCCGGGGCGCCAAGTCGGGGCTTGTTTTTCTGCACGTTGGTTGCAGTATGAGTTTGCCGAGGAAGGGGATTTCCGTGACCATTCGAAATGCGTTGCTCGCGACCGCGGGCTTGTTTGCTATTGCCTCCACGCCAGCCACGTCGGCTCCGCCGCTGCCCATTGACGTCGCCGCGCAGCTGTTCGGCGCTCGGCCATCGACTACGTACCCTGACCTGTCCCCCAAGGGTGACAAGATTGTCTACGTCGTCGCCCTTCGCGGGCGAGCCAACGTCGTCCGGGTGCTCGACCTGCAAACGAAGCAGAAAACCAATATCATCGCTTCCAAGGGCACGCCCGATTCAATCACCTGGTGCGAGTTTGCAAGCGAGGATTGGATTGTCTGCCAATATCGCGCGGACATGCGTTTTCAGGGATCGATTGTCGGCGCCAGCCGCCTGATCGCCATCGATTTGCGGACCAAGCAGAGCAAAGAGCTTGGCGTCGAATCCGACTTTCGGGAGGCGGCGACAATTCGCCAAAGCGACGGCAGCATCATCAGCTACCCCGATGACGGGCCGCCGTCGGTCGTGATGGCCCGCAATTATGTCCGCCGCCGGGATCAGCAGGATGTCATGCACGCGCTTGGCCCGCCGGTATCGATCGGCGTGGACCGAATCGCTCTGGACACGATGAAGGTGACCCGGATCGATGCGCCCAATCCGCTGATCGAGGGCCTCCTGACCGACCCGAGCGGGAACCCGCGCATCCAGGAGAGCGCGCAATATGACAATAGCGGCCAGTTGACCGGTGTTACGGTTTACCGCTTCCGGCCGCTCGGATCGAATGCCTGGATGACGCTGTCGAGTTATGATTCCCGCAACGATTCCGGCACTGTTCCGATATCCGTCGAGGCGGCGACTAACGAGGTCTTCCTGCTCCGCAAGAAGAACGGCCGGGAAGCGCTCTACAAGCAGAAGCTTGAGCCAAATTCGCAGCCGGTCGAAGTCGCAGCAAATGCCAATTACGACATCGACGGAGTGGTCAAGCTTCGTCGTGGCGGTCCGGCCATTGGCTACGCTTTCACCGCGGATCGGCCGGAGGTCAGCTATTTCGACCCTAGCTACGCCAAAGTCGTTGCCGACCTTGGCAAGGTGCTCAAGGACGAGCCGTTCATCGAGCTGAGCGGCAGCTCTCGCGAGGGCAGCAAGCTGTTGATCCACTCCGCGTCGGATCGCGATCCAGGCGCCTATTACGTGTTCGACCGGCAGAAGCAGACGCTCGACTTCGCGCTCGAAGATCGTGAAAATCTCGGCGACCTGCCGCTGGCGCCGATGCGGCGGGTCGATATCCCCACTCCTGATGGCCATTCGATCCCGGCCTATCTCACTTTGCCTGCCGGTCGAGCGCCCAACGGCCCGGCTATCGTGCTTCCCCACGGCGGCCCAAGCTCGCGCGACACTCTCGGCTTCGACTGGCTAGCGCAGTTCCTGGCGGCCCGCGGCTATGCCGTGATCCAGCCGAACTACCGGGGCTCGTCGGGCTATGGCGATCAATTCCTGGGCGACAATGCGTTCAAGGACTGGCGCACCGCGATCCAGGACATCGGAGCGTCCGCGGATTACCTGGTCAAGCAGGGGATTGCCGATCCGGCCCGGCTGGCGATCCTGGGATGGTCCTATGGCGGCTATGCGGCGCTTCAGTCGGCGGTGATGGCCCCCGCCAAGTACAAGGCTGTGGTGGCGATTGCCCCGGTGACCGATCTGTCGCGCATCAGCAGTGACCAGCAAGGCTTCACCAATGCCGACCTGACCAAGGATTTCGTCGGCAAGGGCAAAAACCTGCGTGAAGGTTCGCCGCTTCATCATGCGGAACTGATCAAGGCGCCGGTCCTGCTGGTCCATGGCGATCTCGATTCCAACGTTCGCGTCGCGCACAGTCAGCGCATGCAGAAGGCGCTACGAGCCGCCGGGGGAACGGTCGAACTGCTCGAATTCGAAGGGCTCAACCATCAATTGAGCGACGGTGATGCAAGGACGCAGATGCTGACGAAGATCGGCCAACTGCTCGAACGGACGATTGGCCACTAGCGCAACGGGGCGGCCATTAACGAAAAGGGGCGGCCACCGGCCGCCCCTTCAAATCGTTCAAAGCGCGGTGATTAGCGCGAGTAGAATTCGATCACGAGGTTGGGCTCCATCCGCACCGGATAGGGCACTTCGTCGAGCTTGGGCACGCGGGTGAAAGACACCTTAGTATTGCCGTCGGGAACGACGTAATCGGGCACTTCACGCTCGGCCAGGCCCTGGGCCTCGATAACCAGCGCCATTTCCTGCGCCTTCGAGCCAAGTTCGACCACGTCGCCGACATTCACCCGGCGCGAGGCAATGTTGCACTTCACGCCATTGACCCGGATGTGGCCGTGGCTGACCAGCTGCCGAGCAGCCCAGATCGTCGGCGCGAACTTGGCGCGATAGACGATCATGTCGAGACGGCGCTCAAGCAGGCCGATCAGGTTCTGCGAAGCATCGCCCTTCATCGCGCTGGCCTCGGTATAGGTGCGCTTGAACTGCTTTTCGGTGACGTCGCCGTAATAGCCCTTGAGCTTCTGCTTGGCGCGCAGCTGGATGCCGAAATCGGACACCTTGCCCTTGCGGCGCTGGCCGTGCTGGCCGGGACCATATTCGCGGCGGTTGACCGGGCTCTTGGGCCGTCCGAAGACGTTCTCGCCCATCCGGCGGTCAAGCTTGTACTTGGCGCTGCTGCGCTTCGACATATTTCACTCCAATTCGCGTTGTCGTTTCACCCGGGACCGCACCGTGGAGCCAAAGATGCTCCACGCGATCGCCGCTTCACCGGGTATGCGGGATCAATTGCGAGCGGCGCAGGTGGCCGCTGGAAGGCGAAAAGTCAATTGCCGAGTGGTGCCCGGCGGCCCGACTAGCGTTTCCGGACGGGCCCGACGAGCGCGCGGACGATACCCCGCATCGCCTTCACCTCACGTGACGACCAGGCGCCCTTGGTCAGGATCGTGCGAATGGTGTTGCGGGTCGCTTCGTTTCGCGACGGCGGGTGAAAATAGCCTTTCGCAACCAGTTCGGCGTCGAGCTGGGCAATCAATCCGTCAAGTTCACCGTGCGGCGCGACCGCCTCCGGCTCCTTCGCCGGGGGCTGGACGAGCGCAATTTGGCGCGACCATTCATAGGCCAGCAGGATGACCGCCTGAGCCAGGTTGAGCGACCCGAATTCGGGATTGATCGGCACCGTGACGATGGCGTTGGCAAGCGCGACTTCCTCGGTTTCGAGGCCCGAGCGTTCGGGCCCGAAGAGGATGGCGGTCCGGCTCGAGCCAGCGCTTTGGCGTGCCATTTCCTCCGGACCGACGACCGGCATGATCAAATCGCGTCGGCGCACGGTCGAGGCAAACACCATGGCGCAGTCGGCAACGGCTTCCGCCGCAGTGGGAAATACCCGCGCCTGTTCAAGCACGATGTCCGCGCCGCTGGCAGATGGTCCGGCGTCGGGATTGGGCCAGCCGTCGCGCGGGGCCACAAGCCGCAGTTCGGTCAGCCCAAAATTAAGCATCGCCCGTGCTGCCTTGCCGATATTCTGGCCAAGCTGCGGGCGGACGAGGACGATCAGTGGCGGCGGGATCACAGAAGCTTGTCGCCGGGGCGCTCCGGCGCTGCTTTCTTCTCGCCGACTTCGCCGGCAATTTCAGCGAAGTCGCCGGGCTCGCTGAAGTCCTTGTAAACGCTTGCGAAGCGAATGTAGGCGACATGGTCGAGCGCTTTCAGCCCGGCCATCACTGCTTCGCCGATCTCTGCCGCGCGGACATCGTCGCCGCGGGTTTCGAGCTGGCGCTGGATCGACGAGACCAAGCGATCGACCTTGTCGGACGGTATGTCGCGCTTGCGGCAGGCGATGGCGATAGAGCGGGCGAGCTTGTCGCGTTCGAACGGCTCGCGCTCGCCGGCCTTCTTGACCACCGTCAGGTCGCGCAGCTGAATTCGCTCAAAGGTCGTGAACCGCGCACCGCACGCCTCGCACTGGCGGCGGCGGCGGATCGCGGCGCCGTCCTCGCTCGGGCGGCTATCCTTAACCTGGCTGTCTTCGTGCGAGCAAAACGGGCAGCGCATGTCGGGCCCCGATCAGCCCTGGTAGATGGGGAAGCGGCCGCATAGCTCCAGCACCCGCTGGTTCACGCCGCGCTCGACTTCGCCATTGTTGTCGAGGCCGTTGCCCTTGAGCCCGTCGAGGACGTCGGCGACCATGTCGGCGATGTCGCGGAACTCCGCCTGGCCGAAGCCGCGCGTGGTGCCTGCCGGTGATCCGACGCGAATCCCGCTGGTCTTCACGGGCGGCAGCGGGTCGAACGGAACGCCGTTCTTGTTGCAGGTGATGCCGGCCCGCTCGAGGCTTTCGTCGGCGTCCTTGCCGGTGAGCCCGAGGGGGCGCAGGTCGACCAGCGCGAGGTGCGTGTCGGTGCCCCCGGCGACCAGGTCCGCGCCGCGCTCTTTCAGGCGGCTCGCAAGCGTTCGGGCATTGGCGATCACGGCCTTCGCATAGGCCTTGAATTCCGGCTGCAAAGCTTCGTGGAAAGCGACCGCCTTGGCGGCGATGACGTGCATTAGCGGGCCACCCTGAAGGCCGGGGAACACGGCCGAGTTGATCTTCTTGGCAATGGCTTCGTCGTCGGTCAGGACCATGCCGCCGCGCGGACCGCGCAGCGTCTTGTGGGTGGTGGTGGTGACGATATGCGCCTGGCCGAACGGACTGGGGTGCTCGCCCGCTGCGACGAGCCCCGCGAAATGGGCCATGTCGACCATGAACAGGGCTCCGACCTCGTCGCAAATCGCCCGGAAGCGCGCGAAATCGAGGTGACGCGGATAGGCCGAGCCGCCGGCAATGATCAGCTTTGGCTTGTGCGCCTTGGCTAGCCGCTCGACCTCGTCGAAGTCGATCAGATGATCGTCGGGCCGGACTCCATATTGAACCGCGTCGAACCATTTGCCCGATTGCGCCGGGGGCGCTCCGTGGGTCAGGTGACCGCCGGCTGCCAGGCTCATCCCCATGATCGTGTCGCCGGGCTTGCACAGCGCCAGCATCACCGCGCCATTAGCTTGGGCGCCCGAATGCGGCTGGACGTTGGCAAACTGGCAGCCGAACAGCTTTTTCGCCCGTTCGATGGCAAGCGTTTCCACCGCATCTGACGGGGCGCAACCCTGGTAATAACGGCGGCCGGGATAACCCTCGGCATATTTATTGGTGAGGACCGAGCCCTGGGCCTCAAGCACTGCACGGCTGACGATATTTTCCGACGCGATCAGTTCGATCTGGGTCTGTTCGCGGCGCAGCTCGTCATGAATCGCGTCTTCGACCGCCGGGTCGGTTTCGCTGAGGCCGCTGGTGAAAAAGCCGTGCGGAACGCGGTAGTTCTGGTCGTCGTCGAGTTCGGCGGCAGTGGCCATCAGTCGCTGTCCTGAAGTTCGCTTGAAAGTTGATCGACGCGGCGCTGGTGGCGCCCGCCGGCGAAGTCGGTACCGAGGAATGCCGCGACGCAGGCCCGCGCCATGTCGCTGCCGACCAGCCGCGCACCAAGCGCAAGCACGTTGGCATCGTTATGACTGCGCGCCAGCTGCGCCGACAATGGCTCCGACACGTGCGCGCAACGGCAGCGCGGCTCGCGGTTGACCGCGATCGCAATGCCGATGCCCGATCCGCACACGGCGATGCCGCGCTCGGCTTCTCCCGCCGCGACGGTCCGCGCCAGCCTGGATCCCAATTGCGGGTAATCGACGCTTTCGGGCCCGTTGGTGCCAAGGTCGGTCACGTCGTGCCCCTGCTCGCGAAGCCAGCTGGCAAGGTCGTCCTTCAACAAATATCCGGCGTGGTCGGCGGCAAGGGCGATGCGCATGAGGCCTGACTAGGCGATGCGCCGGAGATTCGCCAGCCGATCAAATTGCCTTGGCGAGCGAAGGCACCTAGCAGCGGGGGTCAATGGGCGATTTGATGCAATGGTGGTTCGACCGCGCTTCGGAAAGCGTCGATCGGCAGTCGGTAATCGACAAGGTGCACGAGGAGTCGGGCTGGTCGTCGCACTTCGCGGTGATGACCCTGCTGTCGGCCGGAATCGCCGTGCTCGGGCTGCTCCTGTCCTCGCCGGCCGTCGTCATCGGGGCGATGCTGATTTCGCCATTGATGGGGCCGATCATCGGGCTTGGCTTCGCGCTTGCGACCTTCGATTTCGCGGACATCCGGCGGAGCGGGGTGGCGATTGCCATCGGCATTGCACTGGCGTTGCTGTTTTGCGCGATCATCGTCTTCTTCTCGCCGCTGCAGACCGTCACCAGCGAGATTGCGTCGCGCACCCGGCCCAATCTATTCGACCTGCTGGTGGCGTTGTTTTCCGGCCTTGCGGGCACCTACGCCATGATCCGCGGCCGTCACGGCGCGATCGTTGGAGTGGCCATCGCCACCGCGCTGATGCCACCGCTGGCGGTGATCGGCTTCGGTCTTGCCACCACCAATTGGCCGGTGGTCGCAGGTTCGACCTTGCTGTTCTTCACCAACCTGATGACGATTGCCGCGTCGGCCGCGGTGCTTGCCCGGATTTACGGCTTCGCACCCCATCTCTCGCCCCACCAGACGCGGCTTCAGGCGACCCTGATCATCCTGACGCTGGCCGCTTTGGCAGTCCCGCTGGGGTTGTCGCTTCGCCAGATTGCGCAAGAAGCACTCGCCAACCGGCAGGCGAGCGACGCAATCGCCGCTGCATTCCCGCCAAATGCCCGAGTGAGCGACATGGCGATTGATTATCACGCCGATCCAGTGGCGATCACGGCAACCGTTTTGACGCCCAAGTATAGCGCGTCGGCGCAATCGGCGTTGACTAAGCAGCTGTCGCGCATTGTCGGCCGGCCGATCGGGCTGTCGCTCGACCAGATCCGCACTGCCAGTGGGTCTTCCGAAGGGCAGACCGAAGTGGGCGGCGCCTCCGTCCGGCAGCGCAATGCCGCGCGAATGGCCGAGCGCATGGCGCTGGTCGCCGGGGTCCCGGTCGACAGCGTGTTCGTCGATCAGGTCGGCAAGCGCGTGGTGGTTCGCGCCGCTCCGCTGCCCGGCTCCGACCTCGATGCCTATCACGCGCTTGAGGAGCGCGTCGCCTCGACCGATCGCAGCTGGTCGGTCACGCTGGTACCGCCGGCGGCACCGTTACCGGATGTGAAGCTGGACGCCGGCACGGTCGATCCCGCGGCGATTGCGACCGCAGTCTGGGCGGCGCAACGACTGCATCTGCCGGTTGCGGTCACCGGCGGCCGCTCAGGGGAGGCACAAAAAGTAGCGGATTTGCTTAACCAGGGCGGTGTCGAAGCCATGGTTCAGTCGGGCAAAGGGCGCGCCGACAAGGTCGAGCTGCAATGGACGGTGCCGACGGTCGAACAGTGAAGCAGAGCGTCAGGCAGCGAGCCGAATATCCTCGCGGCTCCAGATTTCGATCAGCGCGCCGACCAGTTCGTCCATCATCTCGGCACTGTGTTGCGGTCCCGGAGTGAAACGCAGCCGCTCGGTACCGCGCGGCACCGTCGGGTAATTGATCGGCTGCACGTACAGGCCATATTCTGCGAGCAGGACGTCACTGACGCGCTTGGTCTTGATCGGGCAGCCGATCAGCAGCGGAACGATGTGGGTCGCGCTGGGCATGACGGG
>JBDSGQ010000023.1:0-2976 GCA_039918915.1 Sphingomicrobium sp. | reverse complement strand
CAACGACCAGAAGATCCTCGACCAGATCCATCCCGACATGCGCCGCGCGCGCGCCGCGGCGATGAACATCATCCCGACCACCACCGGCGCCGCCCGCG
Source organism: Sphingomicrobium sp. (assembly GCA_039918915.1). Classification (GTDB taxonomy): domain Bacteria; phylum Pseudomonadota; class Alphaproteobacteria; order Sphingomonadales; family Sphingomonadaceae; genus Sphingomicrobium. Next base: position 2,878 of record JBDSGQ010000023.1, on the reverse strand, counting down.
CGGTCGGCGAGGTGCTGCCCGAACTGAAGGGCAAGCTCGACGGCTCGGCGATCCGCGTGCCGACCCCCAACGTCAGCCTGGTCGACCTGACCTTCACGCCGAAGCGCGATACCTCGGTCGAGGAGGTCAACCAGGTGCTCAAGGCGGCGTCCGAGAGCGGCCCGCTCAAGGGCATCCTGGCCTACACCGACGAGCCACTGGTTTCGATCGACCTCAACGGCGACCCCGCCAGCTCGACCGTCGACAGCCTCGAAACCGCGGTGCTCGAAGGCAAGTTGGTCCGCGTGGTCAGCTGGTACGACAACGAATGGGGCTTCTCCAACCGCATGGTCGACACCGCGGGTGCGATGGCCAAGCTGGGCTGATCATGCCCGCGTTCAAAACCCTCGACGACCTGCCCGCCGAACTGACCAGAACCAAGGTGCTGGTGCGGGTCGATCTCAACGTCCCGATGGACGGCGCGCGCGTAACCGACGACACGCGGCTTCGCGCCGCGCTGCCGACCCTGCTTGAACTTGCCGACCGCGGGGCGATCGTTCTGCTGCTGTCCCACTTCGGCCGGCCGAAAGGCGAAAATCGACCCGACATGTCGACCGCGCAGCTGGTCACGCCGCTTCACCGCCTGACCGGCCGCTCGGTCCGCTTCATCGAGGATTGCCAGGGACCCGAGGCGGCGCGCGCGCTCACGACCATGCTTCCGGGCAATATCGGCATCCTCGAAAACACCCGCTTTCACCTCGGCGAGGAACAAAATGATCCGGCGCTTGCCGAAGCGATGGCGGCGCTTGGCGATTATTACGTCAACGACGCCTTCTCCGCGTCGCATCGGGCCCACGCCTCGACGGTCGGGATCACCCGTTTCCTGCCGAGCTTCGCGGGCCGCGCGATGCAGGCGGAACTCAAGGCGCTGGCAAGCGCGCTCGGCAATCCGGAGCGGCCCGTCGCTGCGGTCGTCGGCGGCGCCAAGGTATCGAGCAAGCTTGCGGTGCTTGGCCACCTGGTCGGCAAGGTCGATCACCTGATCATCGGCGGCGGCATGGCGAACACCTTCCTCGCCGCGCGCGGCGTCAATGTCGGCAAGTCGCTCGCCGAACGTGATTTGACGGGTGAGGCCAATGCCATCTTCGACGCGGCGGATGCGGCCGGATGCACGATCCATCTGCCCTACGACGTGGTCGTGGCGAAGGAATTCGCAGCCAACCCGCCGAGCTTGCGGACGTGCAACGTGCATGAGGTCGCGGCCGACGAAATGATCCTCGACGTCGGTCCCGCAGCCGTGGAAGCGCTTGCCGACGTGCTCAAAAATTGCCGCACGCTCGTGTGGAACGGCCCGCTCGGCGCGTTCGAAACGCCGCCCTTCGACGACGCCACCGTGGCCTTGGCAAAGACCGCTGCGGCGCTGACCAAGTCCGGCTCGCTGGTTTCGGTCGCCGGCGGCGGCGACACCGTGGCCGCGCTCAACCACGCCGGCGTGGCGGCGGAATTCACCTTCGTTTCCACGGCCGGCGGAGCGTTTCTGGAATGGATGGAAGGGCGAACGCTGCCGGGCGTCGCCGCACTTGAACAGCAGGGTGACCAATGAACCAATTGGAAATGCGGGCCAAGATCGAGCAGGGCGACGGCTTCATCGCCGCGCTCGACCAGTCGGGCGGGTCCACGCCCAAGGCCCTTGCCGGTTACGGCGTCGCCGATGACGCCTGGGGCAGCGACGAGGAAATGTTCGGCCTGATCCACCAGATGCGTGCGCGGATCATCACCTCGCCCTGCTTTGGCGGCGGCAAGGTGATCGGTGCGATTCTGTTCGAACGGACCATGGACGGCACTGTCGACGGCAAGCCGACCCCCCAGGCCCTGGTCGAACTCGGCGTCGTGCCATTCCTCAAGATCGACAAGGGGCTCGAAGACGAGGCCGCTGGCGTTCAGCTGATGAAGCCGATGCCGGGACTGGATGCGCTGCTTGAACGGGCCAAGGGCCTCGGCGTATTCGGCACCAAGGAACGCTCGGTCATCAATGCCGCCAACGAAGCCGGAATCGCCGCCCTGGTCGCGCAGCAGTTCGAAGTCGCGCGACAGGTTCTGGGGCACGGCCTGATGCCGATCATCGAGCCTGAAGTGAATATCAAGAGCAGCGACCGCGCGCGCAGCGACCAATTGCTGCTGGCCGCCATCCAGTCCGAGCTTGATGCCATGCCCGACGGCCAGCAGGTCATGCTCAAACTGTCGATCCCGGTCACTGCGGGCCTGTTCGATCCGCTGACCGGCCATCCCAAAGTCCTTCGCGTCGTGGCCTTGTCCGGCGGTTTCAGCCGCGACGAGGCCTGCCGCGAGCTGGCGAAGAATCCCGGTATGATCGCAAGCTTCAGCCGGGCGCTGCTATCCGAGCTGCGCCACGGCCAGAGCGACGACGAATTCAATCGCACGCTCGGTTCCGCAATCGACGACATTTACGACGCTTCGACCGCCAAGGTCCCGGCCTGACCTTGGAAGACGAATTCGATCCCGCGCTGTTTCCGCCGCCCACGCGGACCCAGCCGTGCAAGCTGTACCTGATCAGCCCGCCGGAGGTTGGCGGCGCGTTTCCCGATCGTCTCAGGATGGCGCTTGAGCCCGGCATCGCCACCGCGTTCCAGCTGCGCGTCAAGGACACGGACGACCACGAACTCGCGCGCCTCGCTGATCCGCTCCAGCGGATCTGCGCCGATGCCGACGTAGCGTTCATCGTCAACGACAGCATGACGCTTGCCAAGCGGCTCGGCGCCGACGGCGTTCACCTTGGCCAATCCGATGGCGAAATCGCCGATGCGCGGGCGTTGCTTGGTCCCGACGCGCAGATCGGCAAGACCTGCCACGACAGCCGGCACTTCGCGATGGAAGCGGG
>JBDSGQ010000022.1:0-12076 GCA_039918915.1 Sphingomicrobium sp. | reverse complement strand
AGCGGCGACCGCCGCCTTGCTGCGCGCGCCATCGGACGAAACACGGACCGGGCTGGCCGGGCAGGCTGATCGCGCCGCCGAGCGCGGCAGTGGTGAAACTGACCGGGCAGTCGGCGATCAGGGTCGTGCCCTCACGCGCGAAAATCGCGTGACGCTTCATGTGGACGAAGATGTAAAGGTCGCCGGCCGGCGCGCCGCGCATTCCGGCTTCACCCTCGCCGGCAACGCGGATGCGCGTGCCTTCGTCGACTCCGGCGGGGATTTTGACCGACAGGCTGCGCTGGCCGATCGTGCGGCCTTCGCCTTCGCATGACGGGCACGGATCGGCGATCACCTCGCCCGAGCCGCGGCAGGTCGGGCAGCCGCGCTCGACCACGAAGAACCCCTGTTGAGCGCGCACTTTGCCCATGCCGCCGCAGGTCTGGCAGGCGCTGGCGCAATGGTCGGTGCGCGCGCAGCCGCGGCCGCCGCAGGCCTGGCATTTGGCGAGCGCATCGACGGTGATCGCTTGTTCGACGCCGCTGAACGCGTCCTCGAGGCTAAGCTCGAGGTCGTAGCGCAAATCGGCACCGCGCGCGGCATTCTGGCGCGCGCCGCGCGGATCCATGAATTCGCCGAAGATGGTCGAGAAGATGTCGGAAAAGCCGTTGAATCCGGGATCGGCAAACGGATCGGCGCCGCCGCCGTTTTCAAACGCGGCCTTGCCGAAGCGATCATAGGCCGCGCGCTTCTGCGGGTCCTTCAAGACATCATAGGCCTGGTTGACCGCCTTGAAGCGCGCTTCGGCGTCCTTGCAGCCGCCCTTGCGGTCGGGATGGCAATCCATCGCCGCGCGCCGGTACGCGGCCTTGATCGCGGCATCGTCGACGCCGCGCTGAATCCCCAGCAGATCGTAATAATCCTGCTCGACCATTTACGCGGTCCCACTGCGGCCAATCACCCGCGCCCGGCCGGTCGATGCTGCGTTCTTGCGAACCGGCAGCCGCTCGACCTGCCCGGGGCAGATGGTCACTGGCCTTAGCCCTTATTGTCTTCGTCGACTTCGGAAAATTCCGCGTCGACCACCTCTTCGTCGGCCTTGGGCTCGTCGCCACCTTCGGCCGCGGCATCAGCGCCGGCATCGGCGCCCGCGGCAGCGTCGGTTTCAGCCTGCTGCTGCTGATACATCGCCTGGCCAAGCTTCATCGCCGCCTGGGTCAGCGCGTTGGTCTTTTCGGTCATCTGGTCGGCGTCGCCGCTCTCGACCGCGGCCTTGGCTTCGGTGAGCGCGGTTTCGATTTCCGTCTTGATCTCGGCCGACACCTTGTCGCCATGCTCGGCCACTTGGCGTTCGGTGCTGTGGATCAGGCTTTCGGCGTTGTTCTTGGCTTCCGCCGCAGCGCGCCGCGCCTTGTCCTCGTCGGCAAACTTTTCGGCTTCGCGAACCATGTTATCAATGTCCGCATCGGCGAGGCCGCCCGACGCCTGGATCCGGATTTGCTGTTCCTTGCCGGTGCCCTTGTCCTTGGCACTGACGTTGACGATGCCGTTGGCGTCGATGTCGAACGTGACTTCGACCTGCGGCACGCCGCGCGGCGCGGGGGGAATGCCGACGAGGTCGAACTGGCCAAGCATCTTGTTGTCCGCGGCCATTTCGCGCTCACCCTGGAAGACCCGGATGGTGACCGCATTCTGATTGTCTTCCGCGGTCGAAAATACCTGGCTCTTCTTGGTCGGGATCGTGGTGTTGCGGTCGATCATTCGAGTGAACACGCCGCCCAGCGTTTCAATCCCCAGCGACAGCGGAGTCACGTCGAGCAGGAGGACGTCCTTGACGTCGCCCTGAAGAACGCCGGCCTGGATCGCCGCGCCCATCGCGACCACTTCGTCCGGATTGACGCCGGTATGCGGTTCGCGGCCGAAAAATTCCTTCACCCGCTCGCGCACTCGCGGCATCCGGGTCTGGCCGCCGACCAGCACGACTTCGGCAATGTCCTTGGCCTCGAGCCCGGCATCCTTGAGCGCCTTCTTGCACGGCTCAATGGTGCGCTGGACGAGATCGTCGACCAGCTTTTCAAGGTCGGCGCGAGTCAGCGTTTCAACGAGGTGGAGCGGAGTCGTCGCGCCGCCTTCCATGCGCGCCGTAATGAACGGCTGGTTGATTTCGGTCGTGGCCGCCGAACTCAGTTCGATCTTGGCCTTTTCGGCAGCTTCCTTGAGCCGCTGGAGCGCCAGCCGGTCGCTGCGAAGGTCGATATTCTCCTTCGCCTTGAACTTGTCCGCGAGCCAGTTGACGATGCGCGCGTCGAAATCCTCACCGCCGAGGAACGTGTCGCCGTTGGTCGACTTCACTTCGAACACGCCGTCGCCGATTTCGAGCACGGACACGTCGAACGTGCCCCCGCCAAGGTCGTAAACCGCGATGGTCTTGCCGTCGTCCTTGTCGAGCCCGTAGGCGAGCGCGGCCGCGGTCGGCTCGTTGATGATGCGCAGCACTTCAAGGCCCGCGATCTGGCCGGCGTCCTTGGTCGCCTGGCGCTGCGCGTCGTTGAAGTATGCGGGAACGGTGATCACCGCCTGAGTGACCGTTTCGCCAAGATACGCCTCGGCGGTTTCCTTCATCTTCTGCAGGATGAAGGCCGAAATCTGCGATGGACTGTAATCCTTGCCGCCGGCCTGGACCCAGGCGTCGCCGTTGGCGCCCTTGACGATCTTGTAGGGCACCAGTTCGGTGTCCTTCTTGGTGATCGGATCGTCGAACCGCCGCCCAATGAGGCGCTTGACCGCGAAGATCGTATTGTCGGGGTTGGTGACCGCCTGGCGCTTGGCCGGCTGGCCGATCAGGCGCTCGCCGTCCTTGGTGAACGCGACGACCGACGGCGTCGTGCGCGCGCCTTCGCTGTTCTCGATAACCTTCGGCTTGCCGCCCTCCATCACTGCAACGCAGCTGTTGGTCGTGCCCAAGTCGATGCCGATGACCTTGGCCATGTTTAAATTTCCCTCTTCTTCAGCCCCTATCGGCGCCTTGTCAGACAGCCGAAATTGATATGCCTGAGGGATATAGGTGGAGCTTGCGGAGCGACAAGGGCGGGAGGCCCCGTCCGGTCACGGCATCGCCATGCCGCCGTTAACGTGCAGCGTCTGGCCGGTTACGTAGCCGGCCTCGCGGCTCGCAAGATAGACGCAGGCGGCGCCGATATCGTCACCGCTGCCCATCGCTCCGGCGGGAATGCGCGATAATATGCCTTCGCGCTGCTGGTCGTTCAGCGCTTCGGTCATCGCCGAGGTCATGAATCCGGGAGCGACCGCGTTGACGGTTATGCCGCGGCTTGCAAGCTCCTGCGCGACGGCCTTGGTCATGCCGATCAGGCCGGCTTTGGAAGCGACGTAATTGGCCTGGCCGGGATTGCCGGTGACCCCCACCACCGAAGTGACCGAAATGATCCGCCCAAAGCGAGCTTTCATCATCGGCCGCGCTGCCGCGCGCATCAGTCGGAATGCGGCTTCGAGGTTGATCCGGATGACGTCCTCGAACTCCTCGTCCTTCATCCACATCAGCAGATTGTCGCGGGTCACCCCGGCGTTGTTGATGAGGATGTCGAGCTTGCCGCCAAGTGCCTCGACCGCTTGCGGAACAAGCTGGTCGACCGCCGCACCGTCGGACAAATTGCACGGCAGCGCCACATGGTCGCCGCCAAGCGAAGCGCGGAACGCCTCGAGCTTGTCGACATTGCTGCCCGACACCGCGAGGCGCGCGCCCTGATCGCTCAGCGCCTGTGCAATCGCGCTCCCCAACCCGCCCGAAGCGCCGGTTACCAGCGCGGTCATCCCACTGAGGTCGAACATCATGCGATCTCCTTGGCCAGCGCTTCAATATCCTCGATCGTCACCACGCTGGTGACCTTCACCTCGGGCGCGATGCGCTTGACCATCGGGCCCAGCACCTTGCCGCCGATTTCGAGGAATTCCTCGACCCCGGCCTGCGCCATGTTGCCGACGCTTTCGCGCCACCGCACCATCGCCGTGACCTGCTCGACCAGCTGGTTGCGGATCGCGTCGGGATCGGTGGTCGGCTCGGCCGTCACATTGGCGAACAGCGGCACCGCCGGCGCTTCCAGCACGACATAGCTCAGCGCGTCCTGCATCGCTTCGGCCGCCGGCTGCATCAGCGGGCAATGGAACGGCGCCGACACCGGCAGCAGGATCGCGCGCTTGGCGCCCATGTCCTTCGCCATCTCGACCGCTCGGTCGACCGCCGCCTTGGCGCCGGAAATCACCACCTGGCTTGGATCGTTGTCGTTGGCCACACTGCACACCTGCCCGTTGGCCGCCGCGTCCGCGATCTTCCGCGCAAGTTCGAGATCGGCGCCGAGCAGCGCCGCCATTGCGCCCTCCCCGACCGGAACGGCGCGCTGCATCGCCTGGCCGCGCAGCTTGAGCAACTTGGCGGTGGTCGCGAGGTCGAACGACCCTGCCGCGCACAGTGCCGAATATTCGCCGAGGCTGTGGCCCGCGACGAAGCTCGCCAAGGCCGCAACCTGGATGCCAAGCGTCCGCAGCACCGCGATCGAATGCGCCATGATCACTGGCTGGGCATTCTCGGTCAGCTTCAGTTCGTCCTCGGGTCCTTCGCGCATCAGCCGGAACAGGTTCTGGCCGAGCGCCTGGTCGACTTCGTCGAACACGTCTTTTGCAGCGCGGCTGGAGGCACTGAGAGCGGTGCCCATGCCGACCGCCTGGCTGCCCTGTCCGGGGAAGATGAATGCGCGCATCGAAGCTCCTGCCGTTCGGTTCGAATGAGGCGGCGGTTAGGCGCGGTCGCGGCGATTGCCAAGACGGCCGCCGAGTGCGAAGCCTCGGCCATGAACCGCCGGCCGCCTGCCCTCGATACCCACCCCGCGCCCACCGCCCAAATGCTCGGCAAGTGGATGAGCGCGGCGATGGTGATTGGAACCATGATCGGCTCGGGCATATATTTGTTGCCGACCACGCTGGCGCCGTTCGGCCCCAATATCATCATCGCCTTCCTCGTCACCGGCGCCGGGACGATGTGCATCGCCTTTTGCCTGGCGCGGCTCGCGGGGCGGATCCCCGGCGGCCCCTTCGCCTATGTCGGCGAAGCGTTCGGCGAGACCGCCGCCTTCATGACCATGTGGAGCTATATCGTGTCCCAGTGGACCGGTATTGCCGCAGTGACGCTCGCGGTCGCTGGAGCGCTGGGCCATATCTATCCCGCGGCTGCGAGCGGGATCGGGCTTACCGCCGTCGCGCTGGGTTCGATTGCAATCCTGACGGTGATCAATCTCCGCGGCGCTCGCTCCGCCGGAGCGGTGCAGGTCGCGGCAACCGCGATCAAGATCGTCCCGCTGGTCGCGGTGATCGCGCTGGTCGTGTTCCGCGCCGGGACCCACCAGCCGCTGCAGCCGCTGGCGCCGATCCCGCTCGGGCTGGCCGCAGTGACGACCGCAGCGGCGCTGATGCTGTTTTCGCTGACCGGGTTCGAAGCCGCCGCGGTGACCGCCAACGTCACTCGGGATGCAACCTCCACCGTGCCCCGCGCGACGATTTACGGGACCGGGTTCACCGCCATCATCTACCTGTTTGCAACGCTCGCCGCCTTGATGCTTCTGCCGGTTGTGGGCGCGGCGATGAGCGCGGTGCCCTACGCCGACGCGATCGCTCCAGTGCTCGGCCCGGTGGCGGGCGGCGCGGTGGCGCTGATCGCCGCCATCAGCGCGTTCGGAACCGCCAATGCGTTGCTGCTGCTGGCCGGCGAGCTGAGCCGGACGATTGCCGGGGTGGGCGACCTGCCGCCGCTGTTCCACAAGACTAACGGCGTCGGCGCGCCGGTCGGCGGGCTGCTCGTCGCGGCATTCATCGCCGCGCTGCTGGTCCTGGCCAGCACGTCGGAAGACTTCGTGTCGGTTTACGTCTTCATCACGCTGGTTTCGATCGTCGCCGCGCTGGTGCTCTACGTGGTGTGCGTCGCTGCGGCGTTGAAGCTTGGAGTGATGGGCAAGTGGACGGTCGTTGCCATCCTCGGCCTATTCTATTCAGTCGCAATGTTTGTCGGCGCCGGGCTGAAACCGACCCTGTGGGGCCTGGCGCTGGCGTTCGCGGGGCTGCCAATCCGGTGGCTCAGCCGGCGGCTGAGTTCCACCCCGGCGCCGGCGGACGGTCCAGCCGCGCCTGCGGAATAAGCTTCCGCAATTTCCTTGCAAAGGCGCGCAGGCACACTTCGCTGGTGCCGAGCGGGCCGGCGGCATAGCTTGGCGACTGCATGCCGAGCTGCACCCGGCTGATCAGCCTGGTATCCTCGGCATTGACCTGGCGATTGATGCGCCAGTTGAGGTGCCGCGCCGCGCGCATCTCACGCCGACCGTCGGGCAGCGCGTAGCTGATCTCGCGGATCACCGTCTCGGTCGCGCTGACGGGCAGGAACTGCATGAAGTCGACCTGGTCGGGATAGATGTCGAACGCGACATTGGGGAACAGCTTGTAATAAAGCCACTTGCGGCGGTGCGTCGGCGGCAAATGCGCCACTTCCGGAAGGAAATGCTGATAGGCCCGCTCGACCCGGTCGGCCGACGGCGCTTCGGCCAGGTCGCCTTCCATGCGGTCGACGTGCTCGGCCGCATCGATCCGGTAATTGCGCCCGAACAATCGCGACAGGCCGGGATGCCCGACGGCGATGTGCAGGTGGTCCGAATAATTGTCGGCGATGGTCTTCCAGTTGAGCGGCCGCGGGCGAAGCGTCACGCGCCCAAGCACCCGCAGCTCCTCCAGCCGATACAGCGCCACCTCGTCCGCAAAGGGCGCCATCATTTGGGCAACCGAGGGCGCGCCCGGGACAAGCGTCACGAACAGGAACCCGTGCCAATTCTCCAGCGCGACCGGGACCAGCCCCAGCTGCTCGGTCCGCAGCCCGGGATATTCGCTTCGGTGCGGAACCCCGACGAGCTTACCGTCGCGAGCGTAGCTCCATGCGTGATAGGGGCAGGTCAGCACCTTCGCGCAGCCCGCTTCGCCATCCACCAGCCGCGATCCGCGATGCCGGCAGACGTTGGCAAACGCCCGCACCGCGCCATCGTCGCCGCGGATCACGATCACGCTCTCGCCAAGATATTCAAGGCTGCGCCACTCACCCGGCGAAGCAATCTCGCTTTGATGGCAAACCACTTGCGGTGCCGAGCGCAGAAACGCCCGCTGCTCCGCCGCGAAGAATTCGGGGTCGTGGTACAGCCAGCCGGGCAAGCTCATCGCGTCGAGCGGGTCGGGCGCGGGATCGACGCTGTGCAGCTTGGTCGCCATGGCGGAGTTCTAGTGGCTTGGCCGGCGCTTGTCGAAGGTGCTCAGCGCCCCCGCAGAAATCGCAGCTTGGGAACGCCCCGCCCTTTCTTCAGCGCGCGTCCGCGCCCCGACAACGACGGGTTGGACATGAAATAATCGTGGAGGTTGAATTCCTGCCCCGGTTTGGGCTGAAGGCGCTGGTAAGTCCCGTCGGAATTGAGCCGCCAGCTTTGCTCATTGTCGAGCAAATTGGCGAGCATCACCTGGTCGATCAGCTGGGCGTGCACCGTCGGATTTTCGATCGGCAGCATATATTCGATCCGCCGGTCGAAATTGCGCGGCATCCAGTCGGCCGAGCTGATGTAGACCTTGGCCTCCGGGTGCGGCAGTTCATGGCCGTTGGCAAAGCACCACAGCCGCGCATGCTCCAGGAACCGGCCGACAATCGATTTTACATAGATATTCTCGGACAGGCCCTTGATGCCCGGGCGCAGGCAGCAAATGCCGCGCACGACCAGGTCGATGGGCACTCCAGCGGCGCTGGCTTCGTAAAGCTTGTCGATGATGATCGGATCGACCAGCGAGTTCATCTTGGCCCAGACGCCGGCGGGCTTGCCCTCGCGCACGGCGGCAATCTCGGCCTCGATCAAGCGAATCAGGTCGGCGCGCATATGGTGGGGCGAAATCACCAGCTGCCGCAGATTGCGCGGCTCGAGATAGCCGGTGATGTAGTTGAACAGCTTGGCCACATCCCGGCCGATCTTAGGGTCGGCGGTGAAAATGCTGAGGTCGGTGTAGATGCGCGCGGTCACCGGGTGATAATTGCCCGTGCCGAAGTGGCAGTAAGTGCGGTAGCCCTTCTCTTCGCGCCGGATCACCATCGACACTTTGGCGTGCGTCTTCCAGTCGATGAATCCGTAGACCACCTGCACTCCGGCCCGCTCCAGCGCGCTTGCCCAGACGAGGTTCTGCTCCTCTTCAAACCGCGCTTTAAGCTCGATCACTGCAGTGACCGACTTGCCTGCCTCGGCGGCGTCGATCAGGGCGCGCACGATCGCCGACTGCTTGCCCGCGCGGTAGAGCGTTTGCTTGATCGCGATGACATCCGGGTCGGCCGCCGCCTGCTGGATGAATTCGACCACGACCTCAAAGCTTTCATAGGGGTGGTGGACCAGGAAATCCTTTTCCTTGATCGCCGCGAAGCAGTCGCCGCCATGCTCGCGGACGCGCTCCGGAAAGCGGGGGTCGAATGGCGTAAACTTCAAGTCGGGCCGGACTTCGTCGACCATCTGCGCCAGGTCGGCCATCCCAAGAAATCCCCGAGTCTCCGAAATGATCGCGGTTTCGGCGCTGAGGCCCTGCTGCACGACCTGCACCAGGCCTTCGGGCATATCGGGCTCAAGCTCGAGCCTGACGACGCGGCCGCGCCGGCGGCGTTTGATCGCCGTCCGGAAATAGCGGACCAGGTCCTCGGCCTCTTCCTCGATCTCGATGTCGCTGTCGCGAGTGACTCGAAAAGCGCCACCGCGCAGCACTTCGTAGCGGGGAAACAGATAGTCCGTTTTACGCCGGATCAGCGCTTCGAGCGCGATGTAGCGCGGCTTTGCACCGGGGATGCGGATGATCCGGGGCAAGGCCGCAGGCGCCATGATCAGCTCGTGAACTGTCGCCCGGCCCCGCTTCAGCTCGAATATCAAGCTCAGCCCGCGGTTCGGAATGAACGGAAAGGGATGCGCGGGATCGATCGCCTGGGGCGTCAGGACCGGGAAAATCTGCTCTCGGAATTGCTTGTCGAGCCATGCTTCGGCGGGTTCGTCGAGCGGTTCGTCGCCGATCACCCGCATGTCGGCCTTGGCGAGCGCCGTTTGAAGCTGGCCCCAGATATCATGTTGGCTGGCGACCAGTTCTTCGGCCTCGGCATTAATCAGCTCGAGCTGCTGGGTCGGCGTCAGTCCATCGATCGATCGTTCCTCGACGCCGAGGGCCTGATGGGCCTTCAACCCGGCGACTCGCACCATGTAGAATTCATCGAGGTTGCTTGCCGAAATCGACAGGAAGCGCACTCTTTCCAACAGCGGGTGATCAGTGTCGCAGGCTTCTTCAAGCACGCGCCGGTTGAAGGCTAGCCAGCTTAGCTCACGGTTGAAATAGCGCGGCTCGCCGGATTGCGATTCGGCACCTGGCGCCCCGGCCGGCCGATCGGCGACGGAGTCCATCAGCTTGCGGGCCTGCGTTGCGGTGCGGTCTTTCTTTCCCACGTCATGTCCTACAACTGAAACAGAGGCGTTACACTGTTGTGACATAAGCTGTTACGAGGTTGGCGGTTTCCACATCGGCGAGGGACAGGCTGTGGCGAAAGACAAGAAAAAGAAGACCAAGGTCAAGGCGTCGGGCAGTTCGCGGGGAGGCAAGGCCGCAAGCACGCTGAAATCGATCGGCAAGAATCCGATTGTCGCCGACGTCGTCGCCGCGGCGCTGGTCGCGACGGCCGCCGCGCTTAAGGACCCCAGCAAGGCGCGCCAGCTCGCGGCGCAAGCCGGGGACGAAATCGAAAATGTCGCCAGGGAGGGCGCGGAACGCGGCAATGCGCTGTGGAAGCTGGCCCTCGACGTGGGCCGGAGGGCGCTCGAGTCCTTGAATACTGACGCGGCGCCGAAAGCTCGCAAGGCGCCAAAAGCTCCCAAGGCGCCGAAAGCTCCAAAGGTCGCCAAGGTCGCCAAGGTCGCCAAGGTCGCCAAGGCACCCGCTAAGCCAAGCCGCAAACCCGCGCCCAGGAAAAAGTGAAGCCGCTGTCGGCGGTTCGCCGCGCTTGGCAAGGAGCATGTTGGCTAGTCATCGAGCGACGTCGGCCCGATGATGCCTGATGCCCCAGGCAACTTTGCCGACGGCCCAGGCATTTCTTCGACCATGATCCCGCTCGAACAGCTGCCGCACGAACTCGATCGATCGGCTTTCACTTGCCAGGCCATCGTCGAAGCTCCGGCGGGATCCCGCGTGAAGGTCTATTACGACCCGAAGAGTCACCGCTTCCGGGTCGGCAAGTTCCTGCCGCTGGGCATGGCATTCCCGTTCGATTTCGCGTTCGTTCCGTCAACGCTCGGCGGCGACGGCGACCCGCTCGACCTACTCATCCTGCCCGAAGCAAGCCTGCCGGTCGGATCGATCGTCACCGTTCGCATCCTCGGGATTCTCGAAGCCGAACAGCAGAAGCCCAACAAGCGCGCCAAGCGGAACGACCGAGTGATTGCCCGGCTGACCGAAAGCCGCCTGTTCGCCAAGGTCGAACATATCAGCGCGTTGGGCGACCGCTTCGTGGAGGAGATTTCGACCTTCTTCGCGACCTACAAGAAGCTGCGCGGGCAATCCTACAAGGTGATAAACGTAGGCGGCCCCGAACGCGCCGCCGATCTGATCGAGGAAGGGGCCGCGGCGCTGGTCCAGGCGGCCAAGCCCTAAGCGGCTTCACTTCGCTGGATCGTTCGCCTATAGGCCCACTCGCTGGCGCTCGGGCTTTGCTCGGGCGCCGCTTTATTTGACGACAGCCGGAGGGGCGCCGCATCGGGCGGCGTCAGCGATCGGCCAACATGAGAGAATTGCATGCCGCTCTATGAGCATGTTTTCCTCGCGCGTCAGGACCTTGCCCAGGCACAGGTCGACGCGCTTGCGGAAAACGCCACAAAAATCATCACCGACAATGGCGGTTCGGTCGTCAAGACCGAAAACTGGGGCTTGCGCAGCTTGTCCTACCGCATCGCGAAGAACCGCAAGGCGCATTACGTCATGCTGGACCTCGACGCGCCGCCGCCGGCCGTCGCCGAACTCGAGCGTCAGTCGAACATCAACGAAGACGTGATCCGCTTCCTGACGCTGCGCGTCGACGCACTGGAATCAGGGCCGTCGGCAATGATGCGCCGCGGCGACAAGGATCGCGATCGCGGTCCGCGCAGCGACCGTGGCGATCGCGGTGACCGGGGAGACCGTGGCGATCGCGGCGACCGCCCGGATTTCCGCGCACAGCGTGAAGAGGAGGCCCAGTAATGGCTCGTGCTTTCTTCCGCCGCCGCAAATCCTGCCCGTTTTCGGGCAAGGACGCGCCGATCATCGATTATAAGGACGTGCGCCTGCTTCAGGGTTTCATATCCGAACGCGGCAAGATCGTGCCGTCGCGGATCACCGCCGTCTCCTCCAAGAAGCAGCGCGAGCTGGCCCGTGCGATCAAGCGCGCGCGCCACATCGGCCTGCTTCCCTACGTCGTGAAATAAGGAGCGCTCGACATGGATGTCATTCTGCTTGAGCGCGTCGAAAAGCTCGGCGCCATCGGCGATGTGGTCAAGGTCAAGGACGGCTTTGCCCGCAATTATCTGTTGCCCAACAAGAAGGCGCTTCGCGCCAACGACACGAACCGCAAGCTGTTTGAGACCAACCGCGCCCGGATCGAGGAAGACAATGCCTCCCGCCGCGGCGATGCCCAGGCGGCGTCGAAGGACATCGACGGCAAGACCGTGCAGCTGATCCGCCAGGCGTCCAACGTCGGGCACCTGTACGGATCGGTCAGCGGCCGCGACATCGTCGAAGCGCTGGAAGCGGTCGGCGCCAAGGTCACCAAAAGCCAGGTCGTACTCGACCGGCCGATCAAGTCGCTTGGCGTCCACGACGTGAAGATTGCGCTTCACCCGGAAGTGTCGGTGACGGTGAAGGTCAATGTCGCGCGCAGCCCCGAAGAAGCCGATCTTCAGGCGCAGGGCGTCGACGTCATGTCGCAGATGTTCGAACGCGACGTGCCGGAGATGGGCGATGAGCCTGAAGC
>JBDSGQ010000021.1:0-33384 GCA_039918915.1 Sphingomicrobium sp. | reverse complement strand
CGCGCCTCCTCGACGCCGGCGCTGTTGACGCGCAGCGCCTTGAGCACCGTCTCGACGATGTGCGGGGCGTTGAGGCCGGCGTCGTCATATTGCTTGTCGGGCTTGTCCTGCTCCTGGAAGCGGTCGGGCAGCCGCAGCGTCCGGATCTTGAGGCCGGCGTCGAGCAAGCCTTCATCGCTCGCCAGTGTCAGGACGTGCGCTCCGAGACCGCCGATCGCCGCTTCCTCGACCGTCACGACCACTTCGTGCGTGGTCATCAGCCGACGGATCAACGCACTGTCGAGCGGCTTGGCGAAGCGCAGGTCGGCGACCGACGTCGACAGACCCTTGGCCTCCAACTGGTCGGCGGCTTTTTCAGCTTCGGCCAACCGCGTGCCGAGCGACAGGATCGCCACCTGGCGGCCTTCGCGGATCATCCGGCCCTTGCCGATCTCCAGTGCCTGCGGAACTTCGGGAAGCGCAATCCCGCGCCCCTCGCCGCGCGGGTAGCGAACCGCGATCGGTCCGCTGTCATGCAACGCCATGGTGTGGACCATGTGCACCAGCTCGGCCTCGTCGGCGGCGGCCATGACGGTGAAATTGGGCAGCGTGCACAGGTAGGCGAGATCGAACGACCCGGCGTGGGTCGCTCCGTCCGCGCCGACCAGCCCGGCGCGATCCATTGCGAAACGCACCGGCAAATTCTGGATCGCGACGTCGTGGACGACCTGGTCATAGGCGCGCTGCAGGAAGGTCGAATAGATCGTCACGAACGGGCGGAACCCCTGCGCCGCAAGCCCGGCGGAGAAGGTCACTGCATGCTGTTCGGCAATGCCGACGTCGAAGGTGCGTTCGGGGAAGCGCTCGGCGACCTTGTCGAGGCCGGTGCCCGACGGCATCGCGGCGGTAATCGCGACCACCTTGTCGTCGCGCTCCATTTCGGCCGTCAGCGCCTTGGCGAAAATGCCGGTGTAGCTCGGCGCTCCGGCGGCGGCCTTGGCCTGAACGCCAGAAACGACATCGAATTTGACCACGCCGTGATATTTGTCGGCCGCGCTTTCGGCGGGCGCATAGCCCTTGCCCTTGGTCGTGACGACGTGAACCAGCATCGGGCCGGTATCCGCATCGCGGACGTTTTCGAGCACTTCGACGAGCGCCCGGACGTCGTGGCCGTCGACCGGGCCGACGTAATAAAAGCCAAGCTCGTCGAACAATGTCCCGCCGCTCACCATGCCACGGGCAAATTCTTCCATCTTGCGCGCGGCGTTGTGAATCGGTTGCGGCATGGCGCGGGCGAACTTCTGGGCAAGCCGGCGCGGCGCGAGATATTTGTTGGAGCTGACCAGCCGCGCCAACGCATTGCGCAGCGATCCGACCGGCGGCGCAATCGACATGTCGTTGTCGTTGAGGATCACGACCAGCCGATTGCCCGCGGCTTCGGCATTGTTCATCGCTTCATAGGCCATGCCGGCGCTCAGCGCGCCGTCGCCGATGACGGCGATCGCCCGCCCCGGGGTTTGGGACAGCTTGCGGGCAATGGCAAAGCCGATTGCGGCCGAGATCGAAGTCGAGCTGTGGGCGGCGCCGAACGGATCATATTCGCTTTCGGAGCGGCGGGTGAAACCGCTCAGCCCGCCACTTTGCCGAAGCGTTCGGATGCGGTCGCGCCGGCCAGTGACGATCTTGTGCGGATAGGCCTGGTGGCCGACGTCCCAGATCAGCTTGTCGGACGGCGTGTCGAACACATAATGGAGCGCGACCGTCAGCTCGACCACGCCAAGCCCGGCGCCAAGGTGGCCGCCGGTTACCGACACCGCCGAAATCACTTCCTGCCGAAGTTCGTCCGAAAGCTCGGGCAGCTGGTCCTTGGCAAGGGCCCGGATATCAGCGGGGTACCGGACCGTATCAAGCAGCGGCGTTGCGGGGCGATCGCTCATCGGATCAGGGCCTTACGCCCAAGCTCCGGTGATTGCCACCAGCCGCGGCCGCTTCGGACCGATTTCAGCAATTCCTCAGGAATTGCTCAGGCGTCGTCGCAGTCGCCGCACTGGCCCCGCACTTCGATGACCGGTCGCTGGGTCGAAAAGCCGGCCGATTTGGCGACGTCGCGGACCCCGCCGGTCAAGCTGTCATCGTCCAGGTGAACGGTCTGGCCGCAGCTGTCGCAAATCAGGAAAATACAATCGTGCAGGCAATTGGGGTGCTGATTGGCGACATAGGCATTGGCGCTTTCCACGCGCCGCGCCAGGTTGGCGCCGACGAACAGGTCGAGGATGCGATAGACGCTGTTGGCCGCCACCCGCCGACCCTCGGCCGCCGACACCGCCTCGGCAATGTCATAGGCGCTCGCCGGCTTGTCGAACGCGGCCAGCGCATCGAACACCGCCGCGCGCATGTCGGTCCATTGCTCGCCTTCGCCGGTCAGCCGTTCACGCGCCGCGATTTTTAGCGACTCGCCTTCGTGGAGTTGGTGATCGTGACTGGTCATCGACGGGTCTTGAAATAGTCATTGCCGGCCCGCGCTGCAAGCTCGGCGCTAATCCGCGGCAAGCGCGTTGAGGCGGTGGCCAAGCGCCAGGATCATGACTCCGATCACGGTGTAGATTGCTTCGCCGCCACCTTCGTGCGGCAAGGTCAGCGCGCCTGCCATGACTCCCAGGCCGAGCGCACCGACGGCACTCGGCATGACGAACCCATGTTCGAGGATTCCGCCGCCCAGCGCGATCGCGCCGATTACCATGGCCAGCGTCAGGCCCGCTTCGTGAATGATCGGCTCACCCAGAAATCCGCTCGCTGCCGAAACCAGCGCGAGCAGGACCGCGGTCGCCACGCAATGCACCACGCACAGCCCCGAAAGGGCGACGGCGATCCGGTCGAGCCCGGAAGTGCGAATCGTCAGCGATGCCATAAGCGAGCTTGCACATAGGCCGGATGCGTCGGAGTTACAATATATCATGTATGGGTTTTTGACCGCTTGCCGAGCGGCCATGGACCGGCGAATAGGCGCCCACTTATGAATTCCCCGACCCGCAGCGACAGCCCATCCACCGCCCCGACGCCGAAGCCGGCGGCGATCGCCCGCTGGTTGCTGCTGGTCGCGGCGCTGGTGTTTGCGATGGTCGTCGTCGGCGGCATCACTCGCCTGACTGAAAGCGGCCTGTCGATTACCCAATGGAAACCGGTCACCGGCGCCATCCCTCCGCTGACCCACGGCGACTGGATAAAGGCATTCGCGCTGTACCAGGCCACGCCGCAATATCGCGAAATCGCGGGGCCCGCCGGAATGACGCTGGCCGGGTTCAAGACGATCTTTTTCTGGGAATGGGTGCACCGCCAGCTTGGCCGCATCATCGGGCTGCTGTTCCTGTTCCCGCTGCTGTGGTTCGCCGCCAGGCGCGCGATCCCGCCGGGTTACGGCTGGCGGCTAAGCGGGTTGTTCGTGCTCGGCGGGCTGCAGGGAGCGATCGGCTGGTTCATGGTGCTGTCGGGCCTTGAAGGCCGGACCGAGGTCAGCCCCTATCGGCTGTCGGCGCACCTGCTGATGGCATTGTTCCTGATGGCGGCGCTGATCTGGACCGCGCTCGATCTGAAGCGCCTGGCCGCCCAGCCGCAATCCCGCCCGGCGCGAATGACCGGCTGGAGCGCGGTGGCGCTCGGCGCTTTGACGCTGCAGTTGCTGCTCGGCGCCTGGGTCGCGGGTTTTCGCGCCGGTTACGTGTCGAACAGCTGGCCGGACATGAACGGGCGCTTCTTTCCCGCCGGGGTGGATTGGTCCGACGGCTTCGCGGCGGCCCTGGTCCGGGACCCGTTCCTGCTGCAGTTCGTGCACCGTTGGTGGGCGTGGGGAGTGGTTGCAGTGCTGGTCCTGTTCGCCCGGCGACTGCGCCCGCTCGACGGCGGCCGCGCCGCCTCGATCGCCATTCACGCCGCTGTTGGAACGCAAATCCTGCTTGGCATCCTGACCATCCTGTCGGGAATCGCGCTGTTGCTGGCAGTGCTTCACCAGGCCACCGGCGCCGTGTTGCTCGCGGCTACGGTATGGGGCGCGCATGTGCTCGGCCGCGGCCAGCGCAATTCCGGTTAGAGCTGGCTCCGCTCGAGGTACAAATAGCTCGGGTCGAACTGCGCCACGCCTTCCAGCCCGCGCCGGTTGACGATCGTCAGCTGGCGGTTTTCAAGCTCGATCAGCTGGCGCCGCCGGAGCTCCTGGATGGTGCGGTTGGCGTGGACCACGGTCAGGCCCAGGCATTCCGACAATTCGCGCTGAGTCAGCGGAAATTCGAAACCGCTGCGGGCAGTTCGGCCGACCACTTCCAGGCGGACGTACAATTCACAAAACAGATGGGCCATTCGCGACAATGCCGATCGCTGGCCGAGCGACAGCGCCGATTCGCGATGGATCGCGCCATCGACGTTGGTCGCGAACCAATAAACCCGCCCAAGCCGCGGAAACGCGTCGGTCAGCGCGCGCAGCCGTTCGTGC
This sequence comes from Sphingomicrobium sp., assembly GCA_039918915.1. Classification (GTDB taxonomy): domain Bacteria; phylum Pseudomonadota; class Alphaproteobacteria; order Sphingomonadales; family Sphingomonadaceae; genus Sphingomicrobium. Next base: position 28,922 of record JBDSGQ010000021.1, on the reverse strand, counting down.
GGGACGATGGCGACGTTGCAATCGCTCATCGTCACCACGTCATGGTCAAGGCGCTGGAGAGTGAATCCATGAAGATCGGCGAAGTCGCCGGCGACGTGCAATTCGGTCACCTGGCGCTCGCCGCCCGGCAGGTCCTTGGACCGGGCCAGCCAGCCGTCGAGGAGAAGCAGGCTGCTGGTCAATTCCTCGCCCGCGCTGACCACCAGTTCATCGGGGCGCAGGCGCCGAGTCTCGGATACGATTCCGCGGATTCCCGCTTCTTCGTCGGAGCTGATCTCGAAACGCCGTCTCAGCTTCTTCAAGTGAACACTAATCATGTCGTCCTGCTTGTGCAGTCCCGGCGCGATTTCCCGCTTAACCTAAGTTACCGTGGGATCATTTTTCCGGATATACAAATAATTACAAGACTTTGGCCCACGGATCATAACTCAAGTGATTGCGGCAGGTCGCGGCGCTGCTAGCATTCACGTTCGAACGGGGGGTGAAGTGGCGCTAAGTTATCGTCTGTATCGGCTCGACGGGGCCGGAAAGATCACGGCCGCCGACTGGATCGACGCCTTCAACGACGACGATGCGGTCTCCGCTGCGCGCGAGCAGTGCGGCGATGGCCGTCACGAACTGTGGGAGCGCAATCGCCTGGTCGGCGAGATCAGCCGGGCCACTCCCCAGCCCTAGCTGCCGTTAGCCGTTGCGCGCCGTCCGCGCCGGATAGGGAATGTCGTCCAGCTTGCGCTGCAGTTCGTTGATCGAACCGTCGTCATCGGTGCCACCGGCATATTTCGCCTCGAGTTCGATTTCCTCGGGCGTCTGGTCGCGCGAATAAGTGATCGTCAACCGGCGGCCGAAAACTTCGTCGCCGCGGATCTTCAATTCGGCCTCATGGCCATCGGGCAGATTATCGCGGATCGCTTCCAGGTAACGGATCAGGGATTCGAGCGAAGTATATTCGCTGATGTCGATGAAATCCTTGATTCGTCTCGGCACAGGCCCTCGGCTCCGTCGACTATTTCATGCGGTTGGCAGCGGGTGCGGATTAAAGCGCCGCGGCTGTGCAGGCAACAGCAAGCGGGTCCAATCCCCGTCGCTTTCGACAGGATGGCGCGGAACGGGCGGGCCGCCACGCAAATGGCGAAACGGCGCAAGCCCCGGCCTTACAGGCGGAAGCTCGCGCCGATCATGACTTCGCTATCGAGGATCGCCTAGATAACTCCAAGCAGCCACAGAATGAGGATCAGGATCAGGATCCCGCCAAGGCCAATATACATGCTTGCCTCCTTGTCTTGTCGTTACCGGAACAACCGGCGGACGAAGTGACCGTTCCACTCATTTCGATAGCGTATCTAACTTCCGGGGTAACATTTTACCCGTCAGCAAAGTGCCGCATTTCCTTGACTTTCTGGCCCTTCCCCGCAATTAGCGCGTCGGCGAAGCGATGGGACCCGGTCCTGCCGCCGCCTTCTCGAATGACAAGAGGATCCCCCGCCATGAAGGCGTTGATGAAGACGACCAAGTCGGTCAAACCGGCCGACGTCGAAAAGAAGTGGCATCTGATCGATGCCGAGGGCCTGGTGGTTGGCCGGCTCGCGACGATCGTCGCCAATATCCTGCGCGGCAAGCACAAGCCGAGCTTTACGCCGCACGTCGATTGCGGCGACCATGTCGTGATCGTCAACGCCGGCAAGGTCCGTTTCACCGGCAACAAGCTCAAGACCAAAATCTATTACAAGCACACCGGCTACGTCGGCGGGCTCAAGGAAACCAGCGCGGGCAAGATGCTCGACGGCCGCTTCCCCGAGCGCGTGATCGAAAAGGCGGTTGAGCGCATGATCCCGCGCGGCCCGCTTGGCCGCGACCAGATGCGCGCGCTGCATCTCTACAATGGCACCGATCATCCGCATGGCGGCCAGGAGCCGCAGCCGCTCGACGTTGGCGCGATGAATCGCAAGAATAAGGTGGGCGCATAATGGCCGACAAGAAATCCCTTTCCGACCTTGGCGAACTGACCAATCCGAAGCCTGAGGCGGCGCCGGTGGCAGAGGCTCCGGCCGAAACCCAGGCCGACGCTCCGGCCGAAGCGGCGGCACCGTCGGCCGCAACCGCCGACGACGCCAAGCCCGCTCCGGACAATGGCGCATCGACGCAGGGCCCGCAGATCGAAGCCGTGCTTCGCGAACAACAGATCGACAAGCAGGGCCGCGCTTATGCCACCGGCCGCCGCAAGGACGCCGTGGCCCGCGTGTGGCTCAAGCCGGGTTCGGGCAAGATCGTCATCAACGGCCGCGAACAGGAAGTGTATTTCGCGCGTCCGACGCTGCGCCTGATCATCAACCAGGTGTTCGACGTCACCGACCGCGCTGGTCAGTATGACGTCGAAGCGACGGTCAAGGGCGGTGGCCTGTCAGGCCAGGCCGGCGCGGTGCGTCACGGCATTTCGACCGCCCTGACGCGCTACGAACCGTCGTTGCGCACGACGGTCAAGCGCGAAGGCTTCCTGACCCGCGATCCGCGCGTCGTCGAACGCAAGAAGTACGGCCGCGCCAAGGCCCGCAAGTCCTTCCAGTTCTCGAAGCGCTAAGCCGAAAACGTCACTGCACAACAATGGGCGGTCGGGTCTTCCCCGGCCGCCCTTTTTGCATCAGATTGCCGGGCATGCACCGGTTGCTCCTGCGGCTTCTTGCACTGCTCGTCGGCTCCACTTCTCCCGCCCTGGCCGAACCTGTTTTGCTGCGCCCGGCGCGCGTGTTCGACGGCGTGAACCCGGTCGCTCATGCCGGCTGGACGGTATTGGTTGACGGCGACCGGATTGCCGCTGCCGGGCCCAGCGTCGCCGCTCCCGCCGGCACGCGGATCATCGACCTGCCCGGAACCACGCTGATGCCGGGAATGATCGAGGGCCATTCGCACCTGTTCCTCCACCCCTATGACGAAACCCTGTGGGACGATCAGGTGCTGCATGAGCCGCTGGCGCTGCGCACCGCCCGGGCGGTCGTCCACGCGCAGCGCACCCTCGCCGCTGGCTTCACCACCGAGCGCGATCTCGGCACCGAAGGCGCGGGTTTTGCCGATGTCGGGCTCAAGCAGGCGATCGATCAGGGCATCGTGCCTGGCCCGCGGCTGCTGGTTGCGACCAAGGCGATCGTCGCGCGCGGTGCCTATGGCCCCAAGGGGTTCGAACCGGGGCTTGCCGTTCCCCAGGGCGCGCAGGAAGTCGCCGGCGTCGACGAGACGATCCGCGCGGTTCGCGATCAGGTCGCGGCGGGCGCCGACCTCATCAAATTCTACGCCGATTACCATTGGGGCAAGGGCGAACCGTCACGCACCACTTTATCGCAGGCCGAACTCGATGCCGGCGTCGCCGCCGCCCATGACGCGGGGCGACTGGTCGCGGTCCATGCCACCACCGCCGACGGCATGATGCGCGCCATCCGTGCTGGCGCCGACACCATCGAGCACGGCTACGGCGGCACTCCGGCGGTGTTCAAGGCAATGCACGACCGCGGCATCGCCTTGTGCCCGACGCTGGGCGCGTCCGAAGCCTATGCGCGCTATTTCGACCACTGGAACGGGGCCGAGCCGGCACCCGCCAGTGTCGAGCAAAACCGCCGTGCGTTCCGCGCCGCGCTGGCCGCCGGGGTGCCGATCTGCATGGGCGGCGACGTCGGCGTCTTTTCGCACGGCAAGAACTGGCTCGAGATGGAGGCCATGCGGCACGCCGGAATGGCGCCCGCGCAAGTCCTCATCGCCGCCACCTCGGGCAATGCCCGCATCTTCCATCTGGCCGATCGCGGAGCCGTGCGCGCCGGACTGCTCGCCGATCTCGTCGCGGTCGAGGGCGATCCGACCCTCGCCGTGACCGCAGTCGAACATGTCCGCCTGGTGATGAAAGGCGGACAGATCGTCACCGCACGCTAGCGGTGGACCGTCGCCATGCCGTGCGCGTGATAGCGGTCGCCCGCCGCGGCTCCCGCTGGCAGGATTTCGTCGAGCCGCCGCAGATCGTCGTCCGACAGATTGACCGACAGCGCGCCGATATTGTCGTCGAGGTAGCGCAAATGACGAGTGCCCGGGATCGGCACCACGTCCTCACCCCGCGCCAGTACCCACGCCAGCGCCAGCTGCGCCGTGCTGCAGCCCTTGTCGGCGGCCATCTGCTCGACTTCGCCGACCAGCGCGATGTTCTTCGCGAAATTTTCGCCCTGGAAGCGCGGGTGGTTGCGGCGCGTGTCGTCGTCTTCGAAGTCGTCGGGGCTACGGATCTGGCCGGTCAGGAAACCCCGCCCAAGCGGCGAATAAGCGACATAGCCGATGCCAAGTTCACGCACCGTCGGCAGCACGTCGCTTTCGGCGTCGCGGCTCCACAGCGACAATTCGGTTTGAACGGCGGTAATCGGGTGCGTCGAATGGGCGCGGCGAATGGTGTCGGGCGCAGCTTCGCTAAGGCCGAGGAACCGGATCTTTCCCTCGTCCTTGAGCCGCGCCATTTCGCCGACCGTGTCCTCGATCGGAACCGTGGCGTCGACCCGGTGCTGGTAATAAAGGTCGATGACATTGACCCGAAGCCGCCGAAGGCTCGCTTCGCACGCGCCGCGAACATATTCGGGATCGCCGCGAACGCCCATGAATTCGCCGCCGGGCCCGCGCACGTTACCGAACTTGGTCGCCAGGAACACTTCGTCGCGGCGCTCGCCCAGCGCCTTGCCGATCAGTTCTTCGTTGCGCCCGGTGCCGTACATATCGGCGGTGTCGAGAAAGGTCACGCCGCGGTCGAGCGCGTGATTGATCACCGCCACTGACGCGCGGTCGTCATGGCTTCCGTAAAAATCGCTCATGCCCATGCAGCCAAGGCCGATCGCGGACACTTCGGGGCCGTCCGTGCCAAGCCTGCGAGTGGGAATTCCAAACATCGTGATCTCCTGAACTATTCCATGGCCATATGGGCTGGATCGGGTTTGCCAGCGCGCTTGCCGCGCTTCATCACCAGCAGCAGCGGAAGCACGGCGAAAGTGACGATCATCATCAGCTTGAAATCGTCGAGATAGGCGATGAACAGCGCTTGCTTGGTAATTTCGCCATTGATCACCGCCAGTGCCACGGGGCCTATCGCCGGCGCGACGGTCAGCAGGATTTCCGGGGTCGCGGTCGGGATCGTCTGCTGGGTAATGTTCTGGGCAAGATCGGCGTGGGCGACCTGGGTCATCCGCACCAAGGTCGCGCTGACCACCGAAATGCCGACCGACCCGCCGATGTTGCGCGACAGGTTGAGCAGCGCCGCGGCGGTGGTGCGCATGCGCGGCGCAAGCGTTTCGAACGCCAGCGTCTGCAGCGGGACGAAAATCAGCCCCAGCCCAAGGCCCTGGACGATGCCGCTGGTGACCACCGGTCCCGATGGCTGGTCGATGGCAAAGCCGGTCATCATGTATAGCGAAGTCCCCATCAGCACGACGCCGATCCCGACCAGCAGGCGCGCGTCGATCTTGCCCACCAACCGGCCGGCCAACAGCATTGAAATCAAGGTGCCGATGCCGCGCGGCGCGGTCAGGAAGCCGGACTGCAGCACCGAATAGCCGTACATCGTCTGAAGCAGCGGCGGCAGCAGCGCGAGCCCGGCGAGAAGCAGCACTCCGGTGACCGCCATGAACACCAGCCCGGTCGCAAAATTGCGGTCGGCGAACATGGCGCGGTCGAACAAGGGATGCTCGGCCGTGATCATCTGGACGATGAACATCCACGCCGCCCCGATCGCGACTCCCAGCTCGACGTTGGTTTCCCAGCTTTGCAGCCAGTCGTTCTGCTGGCCGCGATCGAGAAACAGCTGCAGCGCGGCGAGCCCGATGCCAAGCAAAGCGAAGCCGAACAGGTCGAACTTGCGCTCGTGGATTTCGGTCTTGGGCATGAATCGCAGCAACATGATGACGCAGATGATCCCGACCGGAAGATTGACCAGGAACACCCAGCGCCAATTGTAATTGTCGGTCAGCCAGCCGCCCAGCACCGGCCCCAGGATCGGGCCGATCATGATCCCGCCGCCAAACAGCGCCATCGCCTGCCCCTGCCGGTCGCGCGGGTTGATGTCGAACAGGGTTGCCTGGGCAAGCGGCACGATGAAGGCGCCGCCGACGCCCTGAAGCGCTCGGAACAGCACCATTTCGCCAAGCGAGGTCGCGGTCGCGCACAGCACCGAAGCAACGGTGAAGACCACCACCGAAATCAGCAGCAGCCGCTTGCGCCCGACCTTGTCGGCCATCCAGCCGCTGATCGGAAGCGCGATTGCCGACGCCACGATATAGCTCGTCAGCACCCAGTTGATGGTGTCCTGGGTGGCGCTCAGGCTCGCCTGCATGTGCGGCAGTGCAACGTTGGCGATGGTCGTGTCGAGCACTTGCAGCAACACCGCCATCATCACCCCGATGGTGACGATGATCCGCTCTCCCGTCGGCAGGAAGTGCGTCGGGCTATTGTCCTGAACGTCGGCCACGCAAGGCTATTTGGCGTCGTCGAAGATGACGGTGGCGTTGACTGACAGGCCGGCGATCATCGGCCGCGACGGATGACCGTCGAAGGCGATCCTGACCGGCACGCGCTGAGTCACCTTGACCCAATTGCCGTTGGCGTTCTGCGCCGGAAGAAGTGAAAACTGGCCGCCGGTGCCGGCGCCGATGCTCATGATGTGAGCGTCGAACTTCTGCCCCGAATAAGCGTCGACCTCGACCGTCGCCTTTTCGCCGGCGTGCATTCGGCCGACGTCCTTTTCCTTGAAATTGGCTTCGACCCACGCCTGGCTGCTGCGGACCAGCGACAGCATGCCGACTCCGGTCACCGCCATCTGGCCGACCTGCAGATTGTCGGCATTGGCAACCACGCCGTCCATCGGCGCCCGCACTTCGGTGCGCTTGAGGTCGAGCTTGGCCTTGTCGATCGCGGCCTGCGCCTGCGCAATCGATGGCTGCTCGCCCGGAGCGATTGCCGAATGCGCATTGGCCGAGCGCGCGCGCGCATCGGCAAGCTCGGTTTCGGCGGTGCGGACTTCGTTCAACGCATCCTCATAATCGCTGCGCGTGGTGAAGCCCTTGCCAAGCAGCGCCTGCTGGCGGCCAAGCGCATTGCGCTTGATCTGAAGGTTGGCCGACGCGCCCGAAATGTCGGCGCCAGTGCCCGCCGCCTGGGTCCGCAGCTGGCTCGTCTGCAGCCGCGCGGCGGAAAGCTGGGCTTCGGCCTGCTCAAGCGCGACATGGTAAGGCGCGGGGTCGATCCGGAACATCAGGTCGCCGCGCTTGACCTGGGATCCGTCGCGGACGAACACTTCGTGCACCGGCCCGGTGACGAGGGCACTGACCGACACGATATCCTGTTTGATCTGGGCATCGTCGGTCGACACGCTGCCGCCGCTGGTCAGCCAGTAATAACCGCCGCCAAGCACCAGCAGGATCGGAACGACCAGCATCACGATCGATCGGATGGCGCTTTTGCGGGTCGGCAGCTTGCGCTTGCGCTTGACCTTGGGGGCTTCGGATTCGGATGCCTCGGTCCCCGCCATCGGCTGGCTTGCCATCTTGTTCATGCGTTCGATGCCCTGCTCGTTGTGGGGTCTCCACAGGCCCGCTCTCGCGCCTGCGCAAGCACCCGCCGCGTCGTTTCAATGTCCTTGGGGTCGATGCCCGCAAATGCCTCGGCACTCATGTCGTCCGCAATCGCCCGCAATTTGCCGACGATCGGCTTGGCCTTGGCAGTGACTTGGGGCCGCCACACGCGACGATCCGACGGATCCGCGATGCGCTCCACCAGCCCCGCTTCCTGCAGCCGGTCGATGATCCGAGTCAAAGTGATCGCCTCGATATCGAGCATGTCGGCGAGCTCCGCCTGGCTCAGGCCCGGCTTCAGCGTCAGCTTGAACAACACCTTCCACTGCGCGCCCGTCACGCCCAGGCTGGACGCGCGCCGGCCAAAGGCCTTGCGCAACGCGTGGGCGGTCTCGCCAATCTCGAAGGGAAGAGTTTCCATCTGCAACCGGATATAGTAAGCACGCTTATATTAAGCAACACCCGAAACATCCGAACTTCGGCCGGCCGCCGGGCGGCCCCGACAACGACCGCCGCTACAAGGTCGCTAGGTGGCGATTATCGAAAGCATGGTCGTATTGGTCGGCGATCGCGACCTTGCGTTCCATGGCTTCGATGACGGGGACCGAGAAATCGACTCCGGCAAGACGCGAACAGCTGCCCAGGTTGCCAGGCGAGAACACATTCACCTCCAAGATCTTGTCGCCGACGATGTCGATGCCGACAAGGAACATGCCGTCCGCGATCAGCTTGGGGCGGATGAGCTCGGCGACGGCGAGTTCGGTCTTCCCGATTTCGACCGCTTCGGCGGTCCCGCCAGCGTGAATGTTGGAACGAATATCGTCCTTCGATGCCACTCGGCGAAGCGCGGCATATTTGCCGTCGATCTGAAGCGGCACCCCGTTCATCAGGAAAAAGCGGATGTCGCCCTTTTTCGCCGCGGGGACATAGGCTTGGGCGATGATATAGCCGTCGCGCCCAATCGCCTCGATCATCTGGTTGAGATTGGCCGCCGACTTGGTGTCGAGCTTGAACACGCCCGATCCGCCCGATCCCTGGAGCGGCTTGAGGATGATCTCGCCGCCGTGGGCCTTGGCGAACGCCTTGATGTCGTCGCTGTGGCGAGTGATCAGCGTTTCCGCGCGCGCTTCGGTCGGAAAAGACTGGAAATAGAGCTTGTTGATCGCCTTGCCGAGGCTGTCGGGATCGTTGAGCACGGTCACTCCGCGTTTGACCGCCTCGCGTCCGAACAGGATTCCGGCCTCCGCCGCCCACGGCATGGTCTGCGCGTCGAGCGACGGATCGTTGCGGAGCATCAGGACGTCGATTTCAGCCATGTCGACCTGGCGCGTCTTGTCGCCGATCTTCTTCAGCGCCGCGAACATCTCCTCGCGGTCCTTCCACTTGGTTTTGGGCAGGAAGCGGCCGTGAACGTGGAGTCCATCGTCGGGGGTCAGCACGAAATCCGACGGCGTGACATAGCACACCTCATGGCCGCGCATCGCCGCCTGGTGCGCCAGCACGGTCGTCGTGTAGCCGGGAAATTCGCGTTCGATATCGTTGACAAAAAAGGCCAGGCGCAACGGCTTACTCCTCGTTGAGGATCGAACCGAGATTGGCCCGACCTCGCAAACGCGCGATCCGTGCGATGGTGTCCGCCCGGCTCATGAAGTTTGGAATTAAACGTGGCGGGCGAAGCAATCCACGCTGCAGCAGTTCGTCGACCAGCGGCGCATGTCCCGGGGCGATTTTGCCCAGCCAATACGAATCCAGCGAAGCGCCAGCGGCGACCAGGTCGATGACAGCCTTGAACCCTTGCAGGTAGATCTGGTCCTTGGCGAACCCGCCCGATCGATAGACTCGCGCCGCGATATTGAAGCCCGTGCGCTCGCTAAAGCCGTGATCGTCGACGAGCAGTTGGAAGCATTCGCCGAAATCAGCGCCGCGCAGCATCGCGTCCACTGCAAGCACCCGCCCGGCGAGCAACCGCATGCGCGTGGTCGTCAGCCCGCCGAGCGCATATTCGGCGAACACGCCCAGCCCTTCCTGCAACCCCTCATAGCCTGCCAACCCGGTGCGGAAGATCGACAAGGGCTGCAGCGAACCGTTGAACCAGGTCAGCAGATGCACGCTCACTTCGTGCGCCAGCAAGGCGTCGAGCCGGCCCTGACCCATGCGAGTGTCGCTTGAAACCATCAGTTTCCCGCCCGACACCATCAGCCCGCCCGCCAAATCGTCGCGGATTTCAACGGTCGGCGCGAAACGCTCCTCGACGCTGTTGTAATTGGCGATGAGCGCGCGCCCGGCCGCGCTGATTTCGGGCGCTCCGATCATTCGGCCGCGCCCGGCCCGGGCCACTGGAGCAGCCGCAAGCACGTCCTTGGCCGCGCCGAGCAGCGGCTTGTCGACGCTTCCGTAAAGCAGCATTGAGGCGGCGCGGAACGCGGCCGTGTTGCGGGTTGCAAGCATGGTCAGCTGGTGGCCGACCTCGCGCCGCTTTTCCGACAGCAAAGTCTCTAGCAACGGGTCCTCGAGCCGGCCGAGATCGATGGCGTAAAGGTCGCGCTTGGCGGCATCGGGGTCGACCGTCAGCGGGCGATAATGAAACCGCGGCGGCTCCCGCCCGCCACTCGCCAGGAAGTCGGCCATCGCTTCGCCGGTGTTGATTGGTGAGACCGACAGCAGGAAGTCGAAGCTGCGCGCGACCTTGTCGAGCTTGCGGTCGGCCGACAGCGCGGCGGCGACCAGCGCGCTTCGTCCAAGCGAACGGTAATGGGCGGCCGCGGCCTGGCCATCTTCGGCCGCGAAGGCGCAGGCCGAACGCAGCAGCGCGTCGCCGCTGGCATTGGCAAGGTCGCGGAACAGCTGCGGGTAGATCGCCCCGCCGGGCGCGCGGTGAAGCGGGGGGAGCCCGAACGAAACGTGCGAAACATCGGGATCATCGTCGGTCATGGCGGCCACGCCGGGCTCGAAGTAAGGCCGCTCGCGCCGCTCGACCTCGCAGCGGCGAAGGTCGACTTCGACCTGGCCCATGGCATCGGCAAGCGCGTTGGCGGCGCACTTGGCGCGGGCGTCATCGCCAGGCCCGACGATCGCTCGAAACGGGGGCAGGAACGGCGCATCGTCGGGGGCTTGGGAGGCTTGTTCATCGAACAGCGACACGATCAGCACGTGGCGGAAATGCGACCGCATCTCGGCGACCACGGCCTGGACAGCCGATGCCGCGACCAGGTCGTCCTCGGGCTCCCACACGACATAAACGGGGCTGTTCGTCGCAGTGCGCCGGGCGACGCTGTTCGCGGGGTCGGCGGAGCGGTGGAGAACCAAGAAGTGGAGCGGCCGGTCGATATGCACTCGGCCGGTCGCGCCGACCTTCTGCCGAAGCGATCCCGTGGACGTATATTCCGCCACGAACAGGTCGGGCGAAGGCCGCTCCGGCTGACCCATCATTGGCCGAGCAAGGCCTCCGCCCGCTGCGCGATGTGCGCGATCAGCCGGCGCATTGCGTCGAGCTCGGCCGGATCGGGCTCCCCGGTCCATTCGTCCATGAAGAACTTCTTGAATTCAAACGCGATCGCGCATGCCCTGCCGGGGTAGCGGTCGTGGATGAACCGGGTCTGCTCGCCCTTGCCCTGGAACGCGATATTCTCGCGCACATCAAGCTGCCGTCCATTGAAGTCGAACTCGCGCATTGCCTCGATCAGCGGATCGAGCACGAACGCCCACTTTTCGCGCGGCATTGAAAAGGTGCCGATGTTGATGTCCGGAGCCTGATTTTGCGCGGTGGCCTCGCCAGCGGGGCCACCGCGGCGATGATTGTAACTGTGGACGTCGATCACCACGAACCGCTGGTGGCGGGCCGCCACTCCGTCGAGCAGCGCCGCGAGCGAGCGGTAATATTCGTCGTGGAGCGCCAGCGATGCCTGCTTGAGCGCGGGGTCGCAGCGGTCGTCGTGCCACACTTTGAGACCCCAGGATTGCTCGGCCGTTTCATAGACCGCGTCGGCGGGCCCGCGATTGAGGTCGAATTCGAACCGTGATCGGTGGACGATAATGTGGGCGGGCACATCGAGCACCGACTGGCCGGTGAACGGGTCTTCCTCGCGCAGCCGCCCGGCGTCGTCGAGGGCCATTGCCGCCGCTACTTCGGGCCGCAAGTCGTGGCCGTCGTGGATTGCGGTCGCAACGACCGCGCCGGGGCCGTGACACACCGTCCACCACGGCCGTTGCGGATGATTGTTCGAACTGGTCATGAGTGACCAAGCGCTTTGTGGCCTGATCGGTTGCGCGGCGGTCATTTTGGGTCCGTCGTCGATGTTCGCGAAGACTCCAAAAATGGCGGATTTGCGCCGTTGATAGAATCGCGCAATGTGCCTATCCAACCTCATGTTGGAATTTTCATCTTGGAACGCTTGTTTTCGAACAGAAGAAAAACATTCTATTACAATGCATTAGCGGGCGTAGCTCAATGGCAGAGCAGAAGCTTCCCAAGCTTACGACGAGGGTTCGATTCCCTTCGCCCGCTCCACAGCCGACATGCGGGGGCATGTCGAAACTGTGGAGCGCACAAGCCTAAGCGCCAAGCCGGCAATGCTTAGATCCCGCCTTCGACCGGCGCGAAACCCGCCTGCTGGAGCCGGCGCGCGAGGTCCTCGCCCGCTGTCCGCGCCAACGCCGCGTCCTCGGACCGAATGACGAAATTGGCGCCATGGCGGCCGTCCTTGAAGAATGGATAGCTGCCAATCGCCACGCCTTCGTGATCCGCCTCGGTCTCGCGCAGCAGATCGGCGACGTCGCTTTCGGGCGCTCGCGCACCGACGGTTATGGATACCATCGGCCGTCCGCCCTCCAGCGTTCCGGTCAGCGCATCCAGCATTGCCGCCGCGATATTGGGCACTCCGGCCATGATGAACACGTTGCCGATGCGGACCCCCGGCGCACCCGAACTGGGATTGGGGATCAGCTCGGCGCCTTCCGGCACCCGCGCCATCCGCAGCCGCGCCGGAGTCAGCCCGCCGGGCCGGTCGCGATAATAATCTTCAAGGATGGCGCGCGCCTGCGGATGCTCGATCACCGGCACGCCAAACGCCGCGGCGATGGAATCGACCGTAATGTCGTCGTGGGTCGGGCCGATGCCGCCGGTCGTGAATACATAATCGTGCGCCGAGCGAAGCGCATTCACGGTCTCCGCGATCCGCCCGGCAACGTCGGGCACGACCCGCACTTCCGACAAGCGGATGCCTTGGCCGTTGAGCCAGGTGGCGACCTGCGCGATGTTCTGGTCCTGGGTTCGGCCCGACAGGATTTCGTCGCCGATTACCACCAGGGCCGCGGTCCACTGCCTGCTTTGGTCGTTCAACCGGCGCGCTCCCAATTCGACTTCGGCCTACCCCGTGCCTATGTTGCGGCCATGACTCAATACATGACCGTAGCGGCCACCGATCGCGTGGAGGCGAAGAACGGCGTCATTAAGCTTCACGGCGCCGAGGCGTTCGAAGGGATGCGCCGCGCCGGCCGGCTTGCGGCCGAAATTCTCGACGCATTGGTGCCGCACGTCGTTCCCGGAGTCACCACCCAGGCGCTCGACGATATCGTCTATGCGATGGCGCTGGACGGCGGCGGAGTGCCCGCCACGCTCGGCTATCGCGGCTACAGCCGCAGCAGCTGCATTTCGATCAACCATGTCGTGTGCCACGGAATCCCCAGCGAACGGACGCTCCGCGACGGCGACATCGTCAATATCGACGTCACTCCGATCCTCGATGGCTGGCACGGCGACACCAGCCGCATGTACCTCGTCGGCGATGTCCCGCTGAAGGCCCGCAAGCTGGTCGACGTGACCTATGAATGCCTGATGCTCGGGCTCGAACAGGCGCGGCCCGGCAATCATCTCGGCGACGTTTCCAACGCCATTCAACGCCACGCCGAAGCCCAGCGTTACGGCGTCGTCCGCGATTTTTGCGGGCACGGCGTCGGGCGGCTGTTCCACGACAGCCCCGATGTCGTCCACGTCGGCCGCCCAGGCACCGGGCCGGAGCTCAAGCCCGGAATGATCTTCACCGTCGAACCGATGATCAATCTTGGCCGCCCCGACGTGAAGCTGCTTGAGGATGGCTGGACCGCGGTCACTCGCGACCGCTCGCTGTCGGCGCAGTTCGAACATTCGATCGGCATTACCGACACCGGCTGCGAGATTTTCACCAAGAGCCCGACGGGTCGCGACCAGCCGCCGTACGGCTGAGCCGACCGCAACCGGCGGCGCTTCCCAAGGTCGCGGCGATTGGGCATTAGCGCAGCCGCCACTGGTTGAAGGATTCCGGCGTGAAAAAGATCGAAGCGATCATCAAGCCGTTCAAGCTCGACGATGTGAAGGACGCGCTTCACGACGTCGGGGTGTCCGGAATCACCGTGACCGAGGTCAAGGGCTTCGGCCGCCAGAAAGGCCATACCGAGCTGTACCGCGGGGCCGAATATGTCGTCGATTTCCTGCCCAAGGTGAAGGTCGAAGTGGTGGTTGAAGACAGCCTTGCCGACAATGTCATCGAAGCCATCGAAAACGCCGCCCGCACCGGCCGCATCGGCGATGGTAAGATCTTCGTGATCGACGTCGCTCAGGCGATCAGGATCCGCACCGGGGACCGCGGGGCCGACGCCATCTAAGATGGACGGTGGTCGCGAAATGCTGTCGTCGATGGCGCCCGAAGAACTGCGTTCGGCCATGCGTAGCCTCGGCTATCGCACGCAGAACGACCTTGCCCAGGCGATCGGCGTGTCGCGCTCGGCGGTCAGTTTATGGCTCGAAGGCAAGGTCGGGGTTCCCCGGCCGGTGGCGATGCTGCTGCGGATGCTGCTCGCCGCGCAACGCCGCGCTTACTGATCGATGGCTCCGCTCGACGACCAGCAACAGGCCGCGCGCGACTGGTTCGAAGCCTTGCGCGACCGCATTTGCGCCCAGTTCGAACAGCTCGAGCGCGAAGCCGGGTCGGATGCCAGCTTCACCTTCACGCCGTGGGAGCGGACCGATTCCGGCGGCGATCCCGGGGGCGGCGGAGTGCGCGGCCAAATGGCGGGCAAGCTGTTCGAAAAGGTCGGAGTTAACGTCTCGACCGTCGCCGGCCAGTTTTCGCCCGAATTCGCCAAGTCGATCCCCGGTGCCGATCACGACCCGAGCTTTTTCGCGACCGGCATCAGCCTGGTCGCGCACATGGCCAACCCGCACGTCCCCGCAGTGCATATGAACACCCGCTTCATCGCGACCACCAAGCGCTGGTTTGGCGGCGGTGCGGACCTCAATCCGGCGATTCCCTGCGATCAGGATACCGAGGCGTTCCACGCCCGCCTGCGCGCCGCCTGCGCCGCTCACGACCCGACCTTTTACCCGCGCTTTGCGAAATGGGCCGAGGAATATTTCTGGCTTCCGCACCGCGGCGTGTCCCGCGGCGCCGGCGGCATCTTCTTCGATTATCTCGAAGATCATTTCGACGCCCATTTCGCCTTCACCCGCGATGTCGGCGAGGCATTCCTCGACGTTTTCCCGCAAATCGTGCGCAGACGGATGGCCGCGCCCTTCACCGACGCCGACATGGACCGGCTGCTCGAATTTCGCGGCCGTTACGTCGAATTCAACCTGCTTTACGACCGCGGCACCCTGTTCGGGTTGAAGACCGGGGGCAATGTCGACGCCATCCTGATGAGCCTGCCGCCGCTGGCGAAGTGGCGGTAACTTGCAATCGGCGGGTGGCGGACCGGCTTGCCCCGGACGGCGCTCCTCAGGTCCCGCTGCTGGGAACCGAGACTTCCGCGTCCTTGCCCGCCAGCTGGACATAGATTCGTGCCAGCATGACCGACGCCAGGACCGTGAACGCGGCCTGGGCAAGCGCAACGATGATCGCCAGGATCAGCGCGGCCAGGCCGTAGGGCGTCAAATTGCCGCCAACGAAGCTGGCGATCACTCCGCCGGCCAGCTGGGCCGTCACCATCAGCACCACCGCGACCAGCAACAGCAGCAGTTCGAGCGCGAACAACGCCCAGTAACTGCCCTTGCTCAGCCGCCAGCTGCGCTTGAGGATGGCCAGCGGACCGGCTGGTTCCGCGCTGGCGATCGGCACGGTCAGCATGAACCTCACCGCAAGCAGCAGAAACGCGGTCACCAGCACCAGCACCGGCACCGTCGCGTCGGGGGTTGCCCGCCCGCTCGAGACATCGACCATGCCCGCGGCAATCAGCACGGCGACCACCGGCACGGCGATCAGGAATACGCCAAGCCCCAGCAGCAGGAGCGCGGAAAAGGCCGCCGGGAAGCGGCGCGCGCCATGCCCGATCGCCTGCCCGACCGTGGTCGAGGGCCCAAGGGCCAGCCGGACGATCGCCAGCTGCCCGATAATGCTGACGAACACCGCGACCAGCCCGATGAAGCGTCCGGGCAATGACGGCGCGATTTCGGTCGATGGCGACATCACTCCGACCACGATGTCGGGAAGCACCAGCAGTGCCAGCGCGACCGCTGCCAGCAGCCCCCCGTCGTGGGCGAAGATCCGCTTCGCTTCGTCCCACGCCCGGGAAAGTGAAATTCGCGCCATGCCCGCCCCTTTATCGAATGTTCGAATTCTTATGCGGGCGGCGGGCGCTGCAAGCAATGTTCCTTGCCGGCCGGGCGCCAGATCGCCATTTGCCGTGACCATGGAGCTGATCGACGAAGTCGAGTGGCGCGTCAGCGAAGCGCCGGTCGCCTATCCCGAGGCGCTGGCCTTCATGGCGCAGCGCGCGGCGGCAATCCGTGCCGGCACCGAGCGCGAGTGCGTGTGGCTGCTCGAACATCCGCCGTTGTTCACCGCGGGCACCAGCGCCGACCCCGCCGAACTGCTCAATGACCAGCAATTGCCGGTGTTCGAAGCCGGCCGCGGCGGACGCTATACCTATCACGGGCCCGGCCAGCGGGTCGGCTACGTGCTGCTTGACCTCGAACGGCGCGGCAAGGACGTCCGCTGCTTCGTCCACTGCCTCGAAGGGTGGATGATCGACACCTTGGCCGAATTCGGAGTTACGGCCAGGCGAGCCCCCGGGCGCATCGGCATCTGGGTCGGCGAAGGCCCGGCCCAGGCCAAGATCGGAGCGCTTGGAGTAAGGGTGAAGCGCTGGGTGACGCTTCACGGCTTTTCGCTGAACGTCGCCCCCGACCTCGGCCATTTCAGCGGGATCGTACCGTGCGGCATTGCCGAATATGGAGTCACCAGCCTCGCCGAACTGGGGAAACAAATCGGCCTGCCGCGGGTTGATGCCGCACTGCAGCGGAAATTTCCATCTTTTCTCAACGGTTTGGGAGGGCGTTGCAAAGACGCTTGATGGAACCTTGCTCTTCAGACTATTGTCCGCGCGATTTGCGAAGCGGGCAACCGCTGCAGATCGCAATAAATAGGGAGTCTTGAATGCGTGCTCTTATCCTGGTCGCTGGTGCGGCCCTGGCGGTTGCCGCTTGCAGCAGCAACGACAATGCCAACAACACGATGAACGTCGATGAGAATCTCACGACGACTGACATGAATGCAACCACCGACATGAATGCCGTCGACATGAACGCGACGGATGCCAACATGGCGATGAATGCAGCTGACGACGCGAATAACGCAGCTGACGCAGCCAATGCTGCTGCCAACACTGCTACCAACGCGATGTAATCCGGCGCCTCCGTTCGCGGAGGCGTTGGCTTTTTAAGGGGCTGCCGGTTAATCCCGGCAGCCTCTTTTTTTGCTTATTGCTGCCTGGAGTTTGCACGATCATGCGAGTCCTCATCCTTTTCGCCGGCGCTTCGCTCGCCCTGACCGGCTGCGGCAAGAACGACCAGGCGGCCTCCGCGCCGGCTGAAACCAGCGATCTGACCGCCGATCGAATCGTCGCCAACGACGTTACCGCGATCGACGCCGTTACCGCCGATGCCGCGAACATGGCGGCCGACGTCGACTATAATATGGGCGAAGAGGACGCCGTGAACGGGCTTGGCAACCAGTCCGGCAGCGCCCAGCCCAAGCCGTCGGTCAAACATCGTCCAACCAGCGCCAAGGCCGCTATCAAGCCGGCCGACGCTTCGACCGGCAATTCCGCGGATTAAGCGTCAGGGCAAGCCGACCAGCTTGTGCGCCTGCAAGGTCAGGCGCCACCGGGGCCGCTCCATCGCCAGCGCGATCGCCGCATCGACCGCTGCCTGGCGGTCGGCGCAGTCCATCGGCTGGACCAGGAAATGGGCAAAGTCCCAGCGTTCGAGGTCCGCCGGTTCGATTCCCGCCTGCGGCCACACCAGCTTCAACTCGTGACCCGATCGCTGGACGACATCCGTCCCCGCTTTGGGGCTGACGCAGATCCAGTCGAGCCCGGCCACCGCCGGCAAGGTGCCGTTGGTTTCCGCCGCAACCTTGAACCCGCGCTGATGGAGCGCTTCGACCAGCGCCGAATCGAGCTGAAGCATCGGTTCGCCGCCAGTCACCACGACCAGCCGATTATCTCCGCCGCCGCCCCACAATTGCGCGACGTGGTCGGCAAGCTCTCCCGCCGCGCCGAATCGCCCGCCACCCTCGCCATCGGTGCCGACGAAGTCGGTGTCGCAGAAGCGGCAGTACGCGGTGGCGCGGTCCTCCTCGCGGCCCGACCATAAATTGCACCCGGCGAAGCGCAGGAACACCGCCCTGCTCCCCGCTTGCATGCCTTCGCCCTGGAGGGTCAGGAAGCATTCCTTGACGGCGTAACTCATCGCCTGGCGCTCAGGCGTAGCGCGTGGGGTCGGGCAGGCCGGCGTCCGCAAAGCCCTTGGCGCGCAGCCGGCAAGCGTCGCAGCGGCCGCAGTGGCGCCCGTCGGCGGTCGGATCGTAGCAACTGTGGCTGACCGCCGCGTCGAGCCCAAGCCGAGCCGCTTCGCGGGCAATATCGGCCTTGGTCATGTGCTGGAGCGGCGCGTGAACCGTAAAGCCATCGCCTTCGACCCCCGCCTTGGTGGCGATGTTCGCCAGCCTCTCGAAAGCCGCGATGAAATCCGGCCGGCAATCGGGGTAGCCCGAATAATCGAGCGCATTGACGCCGATGAAGATGTCCCGCGCACCGCTTGCTTCGGCAAGCCCCAGGGCAACGCTGAGGAAGATCGTGTTGCGCGCCGGGACGTAGGTTACCGGAATGCCGCCCTCCCCCTTGGCCCCAACGCCGTCCTTGGGCACTGCAAGCGCGCTGGTCAGCGCCGATCCGCCAAAGGCTGACAGGTCGAGCGGCAGGACGATATGGCGTTCGGCCAGATCCGCCGCGATCCCCCGCGCCGCTTCGAGTTCGACGCGGTGGCGCTGGTTGTAATCCACGGTCAGCGCAATGACCCCGTAGCCGGCTTCGCGAGCGAGGCCCGCGCACACCATCGAATCGAGTCCCCCGGACAGCAGGACGACCGCTTGGCGGCTCACAGCTTGAGGCCCAGCCGCGGCGCCGCCCAGAACATGATTGAATATAACGCCAGCGTAACCGCGACGCCGATCGCGAAACTGGCCCAGAAGCCGATCCCCGAGCGCAGCAGCAGCGGCAGGAGCCCAAACAGCGGCAGCGATGGCAGGACGAACCAGAACGCCCCCATCGACAGCTCGGCGATGCGGAGCTCGTCGCGCGAATCCCGCCACAACCACAGGATCGCCAGCAGCGACGTCAGCGGCAGCGAGGCGATGAGCCCGCCCCAGCCGGGGTAACGGCGGGCGACTTCCGACACCGCGGCAACGATTATCCCGGACACGGCGGCCTTGACGATCAGGTAAAGCACGGCGCGCCTCTAGGGCGTTCGCTTCGACAAAAGAAGGGCCGCCCGTCTCGCGAGGGGCGGCCCAGTGATCGAACCGAAGCCCGATTGGGAGGAATGCGCGCCGAACCCGGCACCCGGCTGCTTTACGACCCGATGTTTAAACGCCCGCTTAATGGACTGGCGAGGCCGCATCGCAATCCCCCACCCGGTGCGCCTGGAGGGTGTAATTGAACGGCAGCGAGTCGGCGATGCCCTGGGTCGCGATCTTCAGCGATCGCGGGGTAATCACATCGATCTGGGTACGGCCAAAGCCCGCAGCGCCGCAGCTATACTCGACCACCGTCGAGCGCCCGTCGTCGCTCAGCGCCTTGCTCGAACAATGGCTGGCGCGATGCTCGAACCGGCTCAGCGCGGCAACGTCGTGGATGCAGACTCGACTAGCGGCCGTCGTTCCCGGCAGGCCGGTCAATTCCCACAACCCCGGCTTGACTGCGCCCAGCGCCTCGGGTTGATCGGCCGCGCCAAGCGCCACCGCCGCCGCGGCCACAATTGCCCCTGTCAGATAGCGTCCCCGAATCATCCCCGCCATTTACCACGCCGCGGTTAACAGCGGGATTGAAAAAAAAGGCCTAGGCGACTTCGTCCGGAGGAAAGGCGAAGCTCGACGAGCAAAAGGCGCAATCGACCCGGATCAAACCGTCGTCACCGACCATTTCGCCGCGCTCGTCGGCCGGGAAGCGAGCAATGACCGAGCGGACATAGGCCGCATCGCAGCGACAGCCGCGGGTCAGCGGTGTTGCCGGCAGGGTCCGGATTTCCTCTTCCTCGTGAAACAGCCGCCAGATGAGGTCGTCGAGCGCCAGCGTCGGATCGGTCAGCTCGGCCGCCTTCAACGACCCGCCGAGAATCGCCACGTGCGGCCAGTCGGGATGGTCGAGCCGAGTGTGCAGCCGCTCCCTGCCCTCCTCGCCCTCGGGCAGATGCTGAAGCAGCAGCCCGCCGACGTGCCACTGCCCGTCGCGCTTGTCCGCCGCCAGCCGCACCAGGCTCGGGATTTGCTCCGACTGCGCGAAATAACTTTGCGCGGCTTCGGCCAGCGTATTTCCTTCCAGCGGGACGATCCCCTGATAGCGCTCCTTGGCCAGCGGCTGGTCGAACGTGATCGCGAGATAACCCGTGCCGAAAATATCCTGCAGCGTCGGCTCGTCGGGCGCCGCCTCGGCCAGTGCCCGGTCATGACGAACGTAGCCGCGCAATTCGCCCCCGCGATAATCGCACACCATCAAGTCGACGATCCCGCCCTCGGTCTGCGCCTGAAGCGTCAGCTGCCCGTCGGTTTCCTTAAGCAGCGAACCGAGCAGCGCGGTCAGCGCCAGCGCCTCGGCCAGAAGGCGTTCGATCAGCGGCGGATAATCATGGCTGGCAAGGATCTGATCGATCGCCGGGCCAAGCCGCGCGATCCGTCCCCGCGCGTTGCGCGACGGAATTGCAACGCCGAGCACGACGTCCGTGTTGAGCTGAACTGCAGGCATGGACGGGAAGATAGGAAGCGCCATCGGCCGCGACAACTCGTCACCCGGCGGCGGCGGGCACCTCATATTCCGCGGCCGCCGCCGACAGCGTGTCGACGAACTCACGGATATGCGCTTCCTCGATGGTCAGCGGCGGCAGCACGCGCATCACATTGTCCCCCGCCGCAACCGCCAGCAGGCCCTTGGTCCGCAAATAATTGACGAACGCGCGGCTGTCGCTTTTCATCTTGATGCCCAGCATCAGTCCCATGCCGCGCACGCTTTCGAACAAATGGTCATGGTTGGGGATCATCTGCTCAAGCGCCGCTCGGAGCCGCTCGCCCTTGGCGCGCACTTCGCTCAGAAATTCGTCATTGGCGACGACGTCGAACACCGCCTGGCCGGCCGCCATCGCCAGCGGATTGCCGCCATAGGTCGAACCGTGGGTGCCGACGACCATCCCCGCCGCTGCCTTTTCGGTCGCCAAACAGGCGCCCATCGGAAAGCCGCCGCCAATGCCCTTGGCCGACGCCATGATGTCCGGCGCCAGGCCATAATGTTCATAAGCGTACAGCGTGCCCGTCCGCGCCACGCCGCACTGCACTTCGTCGAACACCAGCATCAGGTCATGCTCGTCGCACGCAGCGCGCAGTCCGGACAGGAATTCCTGCGTCGCCGGCCGGATGCCGCCTTCGCCCTGGATCGGTTCAAGCAGGAAGCCCGCGGTATTATCGTCGATTGCCGCAAGCGCTGCCTCGAGGTCGTTGAATTCAACCACGGTGAAGCCGGTCAGCAGCGGCGCAAAGCCGTCGCGCAGCTTGGCCTGGTCGGTGGCGCTGATCGTCGCCATCGTGCGGCCGTGGAAGGCGTTCGAAAAGGTGATGAGGTTGTGCTTGTGGGCATTGCCCTTGGCGAAATGATAGCGGCGCGCGGTCTTGATCGCGCATTCCACCGCTTCGGCGCCGGAATTGGTGAAGAACACCGTGTCGGCAAAGGTCAGGTCGCACAGCCGCTTGGCGAACGCTTCGCCTTGCGGGCTGCCATACAGGTTGGAAACGTGGATCAGGGTCGCCGCCTGGTCCTGGATTGCCTTGGTCAGCACCGGATGGCCGTGGCCCAGCAAATTGACCGCAATGCCCGCCGCAAAGTCGAGGTAGCGTTCGCCCTGATCGCCGTACAGATAAACGCCTTCACCCCGGACCGGACGGACTGGCGAACGCGGGTAAACGGGCATCAGCGGCGTAATGGCCATGAGTGGCGGCTCCTCGAGCATCTGTATCTGAAAAAAAGCGGCCCGGGCCGCCCTTTCCCCGGTACGTATCGGGGCCGACCGCGTCAATTCGGCCAGCGCTCGAATCGCGTCAATGAGCGCCGATGGAAAGCACCGTTGGAGTCGTGCTGATGGCGCTCGGCTCAATTTGCAGGGCGACCAGCTCGTCGAGAAACGAAAAGGTCTTCATCGTCCGGTCGACGTCGTTCGGATCGAGGCGCGAGACCCAGTAATTGGTGCCGTAAAACTGGGTTGCCACCGCCGCTCGGCCAGCCGGCGAGCCCCCGGTCGAAACGCGGAACAAATATCTGTCGGCGCCATCTTTTCGATAGCTCAGCGCGCAATCGCCGCGACTGCGCGGACGCAGATAACAGTCGCGATAACTCTCGCCCAGGAAGTAGATGATGGCTTCGACCGACCGCAATTTGATCTGGCCTGGCCGCGGCTCCGCCGACGCGGTTGGGCCAGCGGGTTCGACGATGTTTGCAGCGGCGTCGTCGGCGAACTCCATGGCGGTGACCGGCCGCGTTCCGCCGGTCATTGCCGCGCTTCCCGGCGCGTTCCCGCACAGGTTGATCATCGCCACCAATTCCTGCTTGTCGGGGCCGGCCAGGCGAACTTCAGAGGTTCCGCCCTCGCTTGCCGGCTGGACGGATTTCACCTTGAAACCCCCGTTGACCCCACTGCGGATCATCTCCAGCGCCTGGTCGTCGCGGACCACCAGCGTGACCGGCACGCCAGCCGTCTTGCGCTCCACCAGGTGCAGGCTGGCAGCGGCATCGACGAGGGCTCGGCGCGCCGCCTCCCCCTCGCCCGGCTTGCCGCTGTTCGCCTGGTATTCGCCACCCGGACAGCGATATCCAGCAACGATCAGCGGGAGCATGAACTCGGGGTCCCAGCCAAGCTCCATGAAATCCTTCAACGTCTCGGGCGTGGTCGGCTTCAGGATGCCGCTGATGAACTCCTTGTCGGACAGCGGCGCAATCTTGATGACCGGCTCATTCCTCGCTTCGACGTTGACGCTGTGATTGATCGCCGCCGCTCCGCCAACGATCAGATTGTTGAGCATGGTATCGACGCCGATGCTGCGGTGGACCGTCGCCGCAATCTCGCCCATCGCCGAAAACTGCAGCGGCTCCCGCGCCGACGAACGCATGATGTTCAGCAGCAATTGCTGGTTGCGGACATCGCTGATCGCCTTGTTGTAATCGGTCGACAGGCTGGTGATCACCCCGGCGTGCGAACAGGCGCCAAGAAGCGACGTCACCGTCAACAATGCGATTGCAAATCTGCCAGGCATCAGCGCGCTCCCCCTCCGCGATGCGGAAGCCAGGATGTGCCCGCAACGCGACCTGAAAGCAATTCGCTAACCACCGCTCGGCAAAGGGAAAGTCCGCTCCATAAGAAAAGGCGCACCGGTTTCCCGATGCGCCTTCCCTTCAACTGTTGCGCGTCACTTAATAGTGGCGGCGGCGACCATAGCGCCGGTTCCAGTCGTTCGCTTCACGCGCGACCCGAACTTCGAGCCGGCGGATGCGGTTTTCCACATCGCGCGCTTCGTACGCATTGAGACCGCCGCGCGAAGCACGGTAGATCCGGTGTTGCAGGCTGCGCGCCTGGGTATCCAGCGAACGGGCCTCGGCCCATGACAGGACCCGGCGGCTCTGCATCAACCGCACGTCGTTGCGGATGCGCTGAACGCGCGCCTGCATCGACTGGGCAAAGTTCACCCCACTGAAGCCGCGGACGTAATTATACGGCTGGTACTGGTAAACCGGGGGCGTCCAATGCTGCTGCGCCGAAGCCGGCGCTGCAATCGTGAATACCGATCCGGCGGCAATCATCGGAATTAGGAACTTACGCATTTCGCTCTCCTTGTTTGAGCAACTTGATCGAACTCTAAACGCTTGAGCCTGAGATAGTTCTGAATGGCACCGTTAGCTGGCGTTCAACTTACCCCGCCCAAGCCACTAATCGTCATGATCGCCATCGTCGCCGCGGCCGTCGCGATCGTCTCGGTCGTGATTGCGGTCGCCATAGGCCTGGTTGCCGTAAGCCTGGTTGCCGTAACCGCTGTTATAGCCGTTCTGGCCATAGCCGCCGTACCGGCCCGCCGACGCTGCATAATTGACCTGCTGCTCAAGCCGCGCGAGCCGCGACTGAACGTCGTTCCCCGCAAAACCGGCCATTCCATAACGCTGCGACCGGCGCAGCTGGTGCTCGATGTTGCGCGCTTCCTTGCGCAGGCGCTCGGCGCTGTTGCCGCGCAGCGCGTGGACTCGCTGAAGCTCGCCGATGCGGCGCTTCACCATCGCCACCCGCATCTGCAAATTCTGCGCCTGGCCATAGCCATTGTAGCGATTGGTATAGCCGTTGTAGCCGTACTGCTGCGCGCCATAGCCATAGGGCTGCACCTGCTGCTGCGGATAATATTGAGCGGCTGCGGGGCTTGCGACAGCAAGAGCCGTCCCGGCGGCGGCAAGGGTCATGATCAACTTACGCATGGCGGCTCTCCTGTTGAGCGGGTTTCCAATGCGTCAGGGATGGGCCGAACCGGTTGAGGTGCGGCTGAACGGCGTCGTTATCGCCTGTTCACAAGGTTTAACCCTCGCGACGATCCTAGTTCTTGATCTTCCAGCCGCTCCGCAGCAGCGCATACACCAGCGCGCCCAGCGCCAGGTTGAGCAGCAACAGGCCGACCGCTCCAACCAGCAGCGGCGAATCGCTCACCCCCAGGAAGCCGGCGCGGAACCCCGAAATGACGTAGAAGAACGGATTGGCGTGGCTTACCGCGCGAAACGTCGGGGACAGCTGGGTGACCGAATAAAAGGTGCCGGACAGCAGCGACAGCGGCGTGACGACGAAGTTGCTGACCGCCGCGGCATGATCGAACTTGTCCGCCCAGACCGAAGTCAGCAGGCCCAGGAAGGCCAGCAGCAGCGAGCCCATCAGCCCGAACCACAGTACCAGCTCGGGCCGCCGCACGGCGACCGACACTCCGGGCCACAGCAGCATCACCAGCCACACCGCGAACCCGACCAGGAACGCCCGCGTCACCGCCGCTCCGATCAGCCCGGCGATCAGCTCGCCGGTCGACAGCGGCGGCATCAGATAATCGACAATATTGCCCTGGATCTTGCCGACCAGCAGCGAAAAGCTCGAATTGGCGAAGGCGTTCTGGATCATCGCCATGACGATCAGGCCGGGAGCGATGAAATCAGCGAAGGGCACGCCCATCACGCCGTGCCGGCCACGGCCCAGCGCGATGGTGAAAATGGCCAGGTACAGCAAGGTGGTGATGGCCGGCGCCCACACCGTCTGCATCTGCACCTTGAAGAAGCGGCGCACCTCCTTGATATAGAGGGTCTTCAGGCCACCCCAATTGACGCCCTTCAGCACCGGTTCGCCCGGCGCATTGCGCATCCACTGCGCGGACGGGGGGTTGATTGGCTGGTCTTGCAAGGTAGGCGCGCCGTATCGGCTGCGGGTAAGGCCCGCAAGCGGCGCGAACCGATTTAGAGCTGGAGCGAATTGAGCATATGTCGTGGACCGAAGAGCGCATCGAGCGCCTGAAAAAGATGTGGCACGATGGCTCGACCGCCAGCCAGATCGCCGAAGAGCTTGGCGGAGTCAGCCGTAACGCAGTGATCGGCAAGGCCCATCGCCTCGGCCTCGAACAGCGTCCCTCGCCGGTCAAGGCAGGGGAGGACAAGGCCGCCAAAAAGGCCGCTCCGGCCGCTTCAGCGGCACCTCGCGCAACGCCTCGCGCCGACCCGCCCAAGGCCGCTCCCGTCGCCACCCCGTCGGCGGCGGCGGCTCCGCCGGCGCGCCCGCCGGTCAACCGCTCGGCGCCCGAAATGCAATATCGCTCGATCGGCCCCGGCGGGTTCATCCGCCAGGGTCCGGGCGATCAGCAGCCGCCGATTCCGCCGGCTCCGCCGCGCCGCCTGGTCCCGGCCAAGCCGAGTGACGAAGTCGCCGCCAAGACCAGCCTGCTCGAACTCAACGACCGCATTTGCAAATGGCCGATCGGCCATCCCGGCGAGCCCGACTTCCACTTTTGCGGTCAGGCGTCGAACCCGGGCTTTCCTTATTGCGTCGATCATTGCGGAGTCGCCTACCAGGCCCAGCTTCCGCGCCGCGACCGCCGCCCGCCCCCGCCCCTGCCATTTGGCGGCCCGCGAGTCCGCTAGGCCGGACATCCGCATAAAATAGCGCGCCGCCTTGCCGCTCGGGCCAGCCGCGCTAAGCTTCGCCGCAATTGGGGGAGCCGAGCGATGTTGGACAGGCGTGGATTCATGGCTGCCGGAGCGGCCGCGGCAGTAACGTCGAGCGTGGCCTTCGGCCAGGTCGCCGACGATCGCATCTACGGCTATCCCGGATCGATCGTCCCCTTCGGACCGGACGTGTACCGCGAACGGCGCGCGCGCCTGATGGCCGCGATGAAGGACGGCGTCGCTGTCGTCTACGGTCCGCGCACCGTCGACCTCGGCTCCAACACCCCGCCGATCGACGGCGCCCAAAGCGACTTCTTCTACCTCACCGGGATCCGCGACGTTGGCGGTGCGGCGCTGCTGCTCGCTCCGGGCGAGCGCTACCGCGAAGTGCTCTACCTCCCCAATCGCAACCCCGACATCGACCGCTACGAAGGCGTCGAACTGCCGATCGGCGGCGAAGTCCGCCGCCGCACCGGGTTCGACCGGGTCAGCCGCAGCGGCGGCCTGGGCGGCACTTTGAGCGAATTCGCCGCGCGCGCCGGCTCGATGCGCTATCTCGGCGAACTGGTCGGCCCCGACTCCCCCCTGCCGCGCGAACTCGACCTTTATGCGAAGGTCGCCGCCCGCGTTCCGGGGACCAGCACGATCAATAATGCCGGCCTGCTGCGGGCGATGCGCGAAGCCAAGGAGGCGCGCGAACTCGACCTGATGCGCCAGGCCATCGCAATCACCGGCCGCGCCCAGCAGGCCGCAATGCGCGCCGCCCGTCCGGGGATGACCGAAAGCCAGCTGCGCACCATCGTCGAAGACGAATTCCGCCGCGGCGGAGCGTTGCGCGTCGCTTTCCCGTCAATCGTCGGAGTCGCGCGCAATTCGACCGTTCTTCACTACCTTGGCGGCGACAATGTGATCCGCCCCGGCGACCTCATCCTGTGCGACATCGGCTGCGAATATAATTATTACGCATCGGACATCACCCGCACTTTCCCGGTCGATGGCCGTTTCACTCCCGAACAGCGCGGAATCTACGAAACCGTCCTCGCCGCGCAGGAAGCGGGCGCGTCCCGGCTCCGCGCCGGAGTGGTTTATGACGAAGCCCAGGTCGCCGCCAACCAGGTCATGGACCGCGCCGGCCATCGCGACGATTTCTGGCACGGGCTGGGGCATTTCGTCGGCCTCGATGTCCACGACGTCGGCGATTACGCCAAGCCGCTTCCCGCCGGCGCGGTGGTGACGATCGAACCCGGCATCTACCTTCCCGAACGCAATCTCGGCGTTCGGATCGAGGACATGTATCTGGTCACCGCCACCGGCCACGAACAGCTGTCGCGCGCCATTCCGCGCACCGTCGCCGAAATCGAAGCGGTGATGGCCGCGCGCTAAGCCGCGCTTTCGCCTGTGGATAAACCGGGCGGCGGCCATGGCACCGCTCGAATCCGCGCCGTATAGCTGGGGCTCGATGTCCGACCTGTTTTCGACCAGCGCTTCGTCCGCAAGCGACAATTACGACGCCTCCGCGATCGAGGTCCTCGAGGGCCTGGAGCCGGTCCGCCGCCGGCCGGGCATGTATATCGGCGGCACCGACGCCCGCGCGCTCCACCACCTCGCCGCCGAAGTCATCGACAATGCGATGGACGAAGCCGTCGCCGGCCACGCCACCCGCATCGAAGTCACGCTGGACGTCGGCAATCGCCTGACGGTGTTCGACAACGGTCGCGGAATCCCCGTCGACGCCCACCCCAAATATCCCGGCAAGTCGGCGCTCGAAGTGATCATGACCACGCTCCATTCGGGCGGGACGTTCGAAGGCTCGGCTTATTCCACCTCGGGCGGCCTCCACGGCGTCGGGGTCAGCGTCGTCAACGCCTTGTCGACCGATACAATTGTCGAGGTCGCGCGCGACCGGAAGCTCTACCGCCAGTCCTTTTCGCGCGGCCTTGCGACTTCGCAGCTGGAGGAAATCGGCGCCGCTCCCAATCGCCGCGGCACCACCGTCGCCTTCACTCCCGACACCGAGATTTTCGGCGCCGATGCGGCCTTCAGCCCCGAACGGCTCTACGCTCTCGCCCGCTCCAAGGCCTATCTGTTCGCCGGGGTCGAAATCCGCTGGCACTGCGACCCCAGCCTGGCCAGCGACAAGGTTCCCGAAAGCGCGACCTTTCAGTTCGCCAACGGCCTTGCCGATCATCTCGCCGAACAGCTTGGCGATCGTCCCGCGGTCACTAACCAGCCGTTCACCGGCCGCCAGGATTTCGCCGCTGACGCCACTGGCGCCGCGCAAGGGTCCGCCGAATGGGCGGTCGCCTGGCCGCTCTATTCGGACGGTTCGGAAAGCTATTATTGCAACACCATCCCGACCCCCGACGGCGGCACTCACGAAGCCGGCCTGCGCGCCGCCCTGACCAAGGGCATCCGCGCGTTCGGCGACCTCGTCGGCAACAAGCGCGCCAAGGACATCACCGCCGACGACGTCATGAACGGGGTCGAGCTGATGCTCAGCGTGTTCATCCGCAATCCGCATTTCCAAAGCCAGACCAAGGACCGCCTCACCAGCCTCGAAGCCGCGCGCTTCGTCGAAGCCGCGATGCGCGATCATTTCGACCATTATCT
>JBDSGQ010000020.1:0-13339 GCA_039918915.1 Sphingomicrobium sp. | reverse complement strand
TCTTCGTAATTGTAACCGTTCCACGGCATGAACGCGACGAGCACGTTGCGGCCGAGTGCGAGTTCGCCATATTCGGTCGACGGTCCGTCGGCGATGATTTCACCCGCGTCGACCGTGTCACCGACCTTCACCAGCGGGCGCTGGTTGATGCAGGTATTCTGGTTCGAACGCTGGAATTTCATCAGCGTGTAGATGTCGACGCCGGACTCGCCCGGGCGCAGGTCGCCGGTTGCGCGAACAACGATGCGGGCGGCGTCGACCTGGTCGACGATGCCCGAACGGCGGGCACCGATCGCAGCGCCCGAATCGCGCGCCACCGTCTCTTCCATGCCAGTTCCGACCAGCGGCGCTTCGGCCTGCAGCAGCGGCACTGCCTGGCGCTGCATGTTCGATCCCATCAGCGCGCGGTTGGCGTCATCGTTTTCCAGGAACGGGATCAGCGACGCGGCGACCGACACCAGCTGCTTGGGGCTGACGTCCATCAGCGTGATCTGTTCGCGCGGAGCAATCAGGAATTCGCCGTTGCGCCGCGACGAGATGATCTCTTCGCCGAAAGTACCGTCCTTGTTGATCTCGGCATTGGCCTGGGCGATCGTATGCTTGGCCTCCTCCATTGCCGACAGATAGACGACGTCGGTCGTCACCTTGCCGTCGATGACCTTGCGGTACGGGGTTTCGATGAAGCCGTACTTGTTGACCCGGCTGAAGCTGGCGAGGCTGTTGATCAGCCCGATGTTCGGTCCTTCCGGCGTTTCGATCGGGCAGATCCGGCCATAGTGGGTCGGGTGAACGTCGCGCACTTCGAAGCCGGCGCGCTCACGCGTGAGACCACCGGGCCCAAGCGCCGACACGCGGCGCTTGTGAGTGACTTCGGACAGCGGGTTGGTTTGATCCATGAACTGCGACAGCTGCGATGAGCCGAAGAATTCACGCACCGCGGCAACCGCCGGCTTGGCGTTGATCAGGTCGTTGGGCATGACCGTCGACACGTCGACGCTCGACATGCGTTCCTTGACCGCGCGCTCCATGCGCAGAAGTCCGACGCGATACTGGTTTTCCAGCAGCTCGCCGACCGAGCGGACGCGGCGGTTGGCAAGGTTGTCGATGTCGTCGATCTCGCCCTTGCCGTCCTTGAGGTTCACCAGTTCCTGAACGACCGCGAGGATATCTTCCTTGCGCAGCGTCGTGACGGTGTCCTCGACTTCGAGGGCGAGGCGCATGTTGAGCTTGACCCGGCCGACGGCGGATAAGTCATAGCGCTCCGGATCGAAGAACAGGCCGTAGAACAGGGCATCGGCGGTCTCGCGCGTCGGCGGCTCGCCGGGGCGCATGACGCGGTAGATGTCGGACAGGGCGCTGTCGCCGTCTTCGCTCTTGTCGGCCTTCAGCGTGTTGCGCATCCAGGGGCCGGTGTTGACGTAATCGATGTCCAGCAGTTCGAGCGTCTGGACGCCCGCTTCGTCGAGCTTTGCGAGATTCTCTTCGCTGACTTCGTCACCCGCTTCGATGTAGATCTCGCCGGTCTTTTCATTGATCAGGTCGTAGGCCGAAAAACGGCCGAAGATTTCCTCGGTCGGGATGATGAGGTTCTTGACCCCGTCCTTGGCCGCCTGGTTGGCGCGGCGCGGCGTGATCTTCTCGCCCGCCTTGAAGATAATTTCGCCAGTGTCGGCATCGACGACCTCGTGGGTCGGCTTTATGCCGCGCCAGGCTTCCGAGCTGTAGGGGATCTGCCAGCCGTTCTTGCCGCGGCCATAAGTCACGCGGTTGTAAAAGGTGTTGAGGATTTCCTCGCTGGTCATGCCCAGCGCGTGAAGCAGTGCAGTGACCGGCAGCTTGCGCTTGCGGTCGATGCGGACGTTAACGATGTCCTTGGCGTCGAATTCGAAATCGAGCCAGCTGCCGCGATAGGGAATCACGCGCGCTGCAAACAGGAACTTGCCGCTGGAGTGGGTCTTGCCGCGATCGTGATCGAACAGCACGCCTGGCGACCGGTGCATCTGGCTGACGATCACGCGTTCGGTGCCGTTGATGATGAAGGTGCCGTTCATCGTCATGAGCGGCATGTCGCCCATGTAAACGTCCTGCTCCTTGATATCGATGACCGACTTGGCTTCGGTTTCCGGATCGATTTCGAACGTGGTCAGGCGCAGCGTGACGCGCATCGGCGCGGCATAGGTCAGGCCGCGCTGGCGGCACTCGTCGGTATCGTACTTGGGATGCTCAAGCTCGTAATGGTCGAAGTCGAGGTGGGCTGTACCGGCGAAATCGACGATCGGGAAGACTGAGCGAAGCGTCTTTTCAAGGCCCGAGACATAGCCGCTGGCAGGATCGGAGCGCAGGAACTGCTCATAGCTTTCACGCTGAACCTCGATCAGGTTCGGCATTTCCGAGATTTCGTGAATGTTGCCGAAGATCTTGCGGATTCGCCGAGCGGCAGTGTTGCGGCCCCTTTTTTGAGCCGGTGCGTTGATCGCCTTGGTCGCCATGATGTTTCCTGCGCTGGGCGAAGCGCACGCTAAAGCGCGCCCCGCGATTGTCCCGTGAGGGACCGTGGTTGTGGAGCGCTGCTCCCGTAATCCCTCTCCATGCGTGCGGTCCGTGCGCCAAACTCGGACCCTGTCCCGGAGAGGACGGGAAAAGCCCCGGCGCGCACGTCACCGTGCGGCGGAGCCATTCATTTATTGGATAGGTCTACATATAGGACTTCTGACGAAGCTCGCAAGACCTGCCGCGAAGGAACCGGCTGCTATAAGCGGCACGCCATGACCGATGCCTCCTCAAGCCCGCGCGCCCAACCCTTCGACGACCGCACATTTGCAGTCCAGGATGGGCTTCAGCTCCATTATCGCGACCATCCGGGCAGGGGGCCGGTTCCGCTGCTGTGTCTCCACGGACTCACCCGCAACGGCCGCGACTTCACCAGTTTCGCCCAGCGCCTATCGCCGCGGTTTCGAGTCATAGTTCTCGATTTTCGTGGGCGCGGGCTGAGCCAGTACGATCCGCAGCCGGCCCGCTACACGCCGCTGACCTATGCCAAGGACGTGATCGAGCTGCTCGACGGACTGTCCGTGGACCGGGCGATCTTTGTCGGGACCTCGCTTGGTGGACTGGTAACGCTGGCGGTCAACGCCATGGCGTCCGATCGCGTGGCTGGCGCCATCCTCAACGATGTCGGCCCGGAACTGAGCGAAGCCGGGCTTGCGCGCATCATGACCTATGTCGGCAAGGACACACGCTTCGCCAGCTGGGAGGAAGCAGCGGGGGCGATCGCGGCCAACAATGGCCGGGTCCCGGCAAGTTTCACTGACGCCGACTGGCTGGCCATGACCCGCAATATCTGCCGGGAGCGCGATGGCATGATTGTCTACGACTATGACATGGCGATTGCAGTGCCGTTGGCCGCGGCTGGCGCGGCACCCAAGGTCGATCTTTGGCCACTGTTCAAA
Organism: Sphingomicrobium sp.; assembly: GCA_039918915.1. Classification (GTDB taxonomy): domain Bacteria; phylum Pseudomonadota; class Alphaproteobacteria; order Sphingomonadales; family Sphingomonadaceae; genus Sphingomicrobium. Next base: position 9,890 of record JBDSGQ010000020.1, on the reverse strand, counting down.
GCGCTTACCGCAAAGCCGTTGTTGGTGGTGCGCGGTGCGCAAAGCGACCTGTTGAGCAGCGCCGCTGTGCAGCGCATGGCAGAGGCCGCGCCGTCGTCGCAATTCATCGAGATGCCGGGCGTCGGCCATGCCCCGACCCTCAGCGAGCCCGAAGCGGCGCGCGCGATCGATCTGTTCCTCGAACGATTCGACGACAGCGGGCAATGAAAAAGGGCGACTCCTTGCGGAGCCGCCCTTCCCATCCACGGATGCTTCAAGACATCCGCGAAACTGGTTGAAGCTTACTTGAGCTCGACGGTGCCGCCGGCATCCTCGATCTGCTTCTTGATCTTCTCGGCTTCGGCCTTGTTGATGCCTTCCTTGACGGCCTTCGGAGCGCTTTCGACCAGCGCCTTGGCTTCGCCCAGGCCGAGACCGGTGATCGCACGGACTTCCTTGATCACGTTGATCTTCTTGCCACCGTCGCCGGTGAGGATGACGTCGAACTCGGTCTTCTCTTCTTCGGCTGGAGCAGCGGCAGCGGCCGGGCCGGCAACCGCGACGGCAGCAGCGGCCGAAACGCCCCATTTCTCTTCAAGTGCCTTGGCCAGTTCGGCGGCCTCGAGCACGGTCAGTTCGGAAAGCTGGTCGACCAGCTTGTTAATGTCAGCCATTATAAACTCCTTGTGGGGCCTGGCCCCGGTGTGTCGTGCGTTGATGAAAAAACGTGCGGCTTATGCGGCTTCTTTGGCCGCGTAAGCGCCGAAGACCCGTGCCAGCTGGGCACCCGGCTCGTTGATGGTGCGGGCGATCTTGGTCGCGGGTGCCTGAATCAGGCCCACGATGGTCGCGCGCAGTGCATCGAGCGAGGGAAGCTCGGCCAGTGCCTTGATCCCGTTTACGTCGAGGACCGTGTCACCCATCGCTCCGCCGACAATTTCCAACCGATTGTTGGTCTTGGCGAAGTCGACGGCCACCTTGGCCGCCGCAACGGGGTCTGCGGACGTCGCAAGCGCGGTCGGGCCCTTAAGCAGGTCACCGATCGGCTTGTAGCGCGTGTCCTCGAGTGCAATCAGGGCAAGTCGGTTCTTCGCAACTTTATACTGGGCCCCGGCGTCGCGCATCTTCAGGCGCAAGTCCGTGGATTGCGCCACGGTCAGCCCGAGATTGCGGGTGACAACCACCACGCTCGTCTCGGCGAAGACGTTCTTCAGCTCGGCGACCAGATCCGCTTTTTGCGAACGATCCATGCCAACTCCAAATTATCGTCCGAACCGGGGTTCGAACGCGCTTCAACAAAAGCGCAGGCAATGCCTGGCTCAAAAGTCCGTGGGGAGGTGGATCGGCGGCGTTGCATGCAACACACGACGGAGCGCGCGATGCGTTCCGAATGATTTCTGTCCCCGCCTAGGCTGCGGATTAAGGGGCCGAAGCTCCAGCAGCTGTCTCGGACGGTTTTCGCACCGAACGAACCGGTACGAGCCGCGCGCCTATAAAGAAATCGGCCGCGCGATCAACCTCTTTCGCCCTTGCCGGGATTGACCGGCGTCGCAACCGGCACCGCGACTGGCGTTGCCGCGCCGGCCGGATGAGACTGCAGCCACTGGCTCGACTGCGCCTTGATCCGCGGCTCGGTTTCAAGCCGGACGCGAATCTGGCTGATTGCTTGTTCGATCGGCTTGCGGCTGGTCGGAGCGACCCGCGCATCGGCATAGGCCTGGAGCTTGGCGATCGTATCCGCCTTGTTGCTGCCCGCAGCCAGTCGCGCGACGTAACGCGATTGCGAAGTGGCATCGACGAACCGCGATACCTCATTCCAGTGGCTGGTAACGAAGTCGAGAGCGAGCTCGGGATGGAGGTTCGCCACCGACGAAATCATGCCGGCACTGACCGTCTTGCCAGGCTCGTCGGTGATGGCGAGATCGAGCGCCCGGCGGGCAAGTGCCTCATCCCGGACCGAGCTGAGCAGCGCGTACAGATTCTGCCGCTCGGTGGCGATCGTCGCGTTCCGCGCCATGACGTGGAGCCGCTCCCAGGTGGCGGCGTCCGCATTCGTCGCGATGAGCCCCAGCCAGGTACGCTTCAGGCTTCCCGGAATGGCATTGGGGTCGGACTGCATGGCGGCGAACAACCGGTTGGCCTCACCGACGACCTGCGGATCACGGATATTGCCAAGCGCGGTGATCAACTGCGGCCGAAGCGTCGTGATCGTCGGCGTTTCGCCCGGCCGCGGCACAAAGCCGATCTGGGCCAGCACCGGCGCGTAACGCTGCTCGATAATCGCAGCAATTCGTGCCTGGTTGGCGGCATCGCCGGCAAATCCGCCGTACAGGCCCGTCCAATTGCCTAATCCCAGGCCGATCAGTTCGGGGCGCGCGTTCAGCGGGATCGCCGCGACGAAATCGAGGGCGGTGCCCATCGGCTGGTAATTGGCTTCGGCCAATGCAATCTGGTCCGAAACCAGGCCGTACTGATCGAGCGGGTCGACGCTATTGAACGACGTCAGCAATTGCTGCGCCGCCGCTGGCGCATAGAGGCTGCGATAATAACCAGTCTGGCCGGCGTTCAGCAGGACGGCGCCGCATCCCGGAACCGTCAGGCTCGTCTCGCGCCCTTGCGTGACCGCACTCACCGGCGCTCCGCCGACGGCCATTGCACGGATTGGAACGTGCCAGCCAAGCGGCGGGAAAGCGCCGGGCTTGCGATCGGTCGCGAATTCGTCCTGGACCAAAGTCACGCGCGTCGCATTGCCCTGACACGTCGCGTTGGCGACGCGGATCAGCGGAACGCCCGGCTGAAGCGTGAAGTCGTGTGCCATCTGCGTCAGCCCGGTGGCGCCCGCCTGCTCGACTGATCGCCACAGATCGTCGGTCCGCGTGTTCTGATAGGCGTGCTGGCGAATGTAGCCCTGGATGCCCTTCTGCCAGACGCTCGGGCTGGCATAGCCTTCAAGCATCGTGATCACGGCCTGGCCCTTGGAATAAGTGATGCTGTCGAACGCCTGGTTGGCCTGCTCCACCGTCCGCACATTCTGGACGATCGGGTGCGTTGAAACCCGCGCATCCTGCTCCATCGCATCTTCGCGCGAACCAACGGCGCGGAATTCAGCGCCCCAGTCGGGGTGGAAATGCCGGGTCGACTTGGTCGACATCCAGCTGGCGAACCCTTCATTGAGCCACAGATCGTCCCACCACGCCATGGTCACCAGGTCGCCAAACCATTGGTGTGCCATTTCGTGCGCTTCGATCCCGAAGATCGACTGGCGTTCATATTCGGTAGTCACCGCCGGATCGTCGAGAAGCACGCGCTCGAAGGTGAAGATCGCGCCCCAGTTTTCCATTGCGCTGAAGAATTGGGACTGGCCGGGACCGGCCACGTTGTCGAGCTTGGGAAGTGGATAGTTGGCGCCGAAATATTCATTGTAGAACGGCAGGATCTGCGCCTCGGCGTCAAGCGCGGTTTGCGCCTTCGCTTCATTGCCCCGGCCCATGACGATTCCGACCTCGGTCGTGGGGGTCGCCATTTTCTTGATCCGCGAGAATTCGCCCGTGCCGAAGAACAATAGATAGCTCGACATTTGCGGGGTGCGTTGGAACACCACCCGCTGAAGCCCGCCTGCGATGGGTGTCGTCTTCACTGCCGGCATATTATTGACGGCCATGTCGCCGGCCGGAACAATCGCATTCACCTGCCAGGTCGCCTTGTAATCGGGCTCGTCCCAGCTGGGCGCGACGCGGCGGGCATCGGCCGGCTCCAGCTGCGTGAACAGAGCGCGCTTCTGGGCGCCCGCCGGATTCTTGTAATCCAGCGCGAACAGGCCGTTCGCCTGCTCATTGATCTTGCCGCTATAGTCGATGGTCAGGCGGTATGCGCCAGGCTGCAGCGTCCGCCCGAACGCAAGTGACGCGGTCTGCGCATCGGCATCCATGGTCGTCGTTGCTGCCAGTGTGCCGCCACGCCCGGTCAGTGAAGCGCGGGCGAAAGCGAGGTCGACCGCGTTCAGTACCAGGGTGCTGGTCGGCTGCGTAACGTCGAGGTCGATGACCACTTGCGCGTCGAACGCCATCCGTTCCGCGTGGGGCGTGATCGTCAGCACATAATGGTGAGGCACCGCGGTGCGCGGCAGCTGCGTTGGAATGCTGGCATCGATTGTGTCGGCTCTGACCTGGGCGAGGGCGGCAGTCGCGGCAGTGGCAGTCGCGACAATGGCGGCGGAGGCGAGCAGGACGGTCAGGCGGTTCATCGGCTATCCCTGTATTTGCGGATTGGGCCCTGGTTTGCAGATTGGGCAGGTCGCGCCAGTGGCGCGGCGGCGAAATTCGAGACCTCAGGGGCCATGAAGCGAAGCTTTATTCGACTGGCGGATTGCTGTCGACGACGAACGGCGGCTGCGCGATGCTGCGTCCTAAGCTCTGCGGACGCCCGGTCAACGCCATTCGCGCAAAGAAAATCCCGGGCGAAGCAGGTGCCTCGCCCGGGATCATCAAGTCCCGTTAGTGGGCGTCAGCCTTACTGGCCGCGCTCACCACGCTCGACCGGAGCCGGCGGCGGGGGCGGCGGCGGCGGCGGCATCGGGCACATGCTCGACGCTGCAATCACCGACCCGTCCGGGCAGGTCTGGGTTGCTTCGACCATCGGCGGCGGCGGCGGAGGCGGCGGTGCCATCTCAACCATTGCCGGCGCGCCGAAGTTGAACACGAGGCTGGCGAGCAAGCTATGCGAGCTGAAGTGACGATCGGTGTCGAATGTCACGATAGCCGGCGAGCAGACGTTCGCGCCGCAATTCGCGCCAAGCGGAGCTGCGATCGAAAAGTCGTCGTTGAAGTTCAGGTTTTCCGTCTGGAAATAACGATACTTCAGGCCGATGTTGATGTTGCTGCTAATCGGCGCATAAGCACCGGCGATTAGCTGCCAGGCAAACTTGCCCTGACGGTCACCGAACTGGTGAACGTCCGCATAGCCCGCGCCGCCGCCGGCGTAAGCGCCGATGCCACCGTTGCCACCGAAGTCGACGAGGCCGTTGATCATCGCCGAATAGATGTCGGTGTGACGGGCAAGGTCGAACTGCGTGTTGATGTTCGAGTTATTGTAGATCGTGCCGTTACCCGCAGTGATCGCCGTCAGGAAGGTGTTGTTGAAGGTGTAGTCCTTCAGCGACGCGCGCTTGTAGCCAAGCTCGCCTTCGAGCCGGAACATGCCCAGGTCGAAGCCGCCGATAAGATCGACGTCATAGCCGACGTCATAGTCGACATTGGCGACCGAGCTGCGCGTGATGTCTGCAGCAACCGGGGCAGGGTTGGTGAAGTTAACGGTTCCGAAAATGTCCTGCTTCTGCGGGAACAGAACGCCCCCTTCGATGCCCACATAGGGGCCGTCGGCAAACGCCGGCGTTGCGACGAACGCCGCCGCTGCCGCCGCAGTCAGTAGATACTTGCGCATGGTGTAAAACCCTTTCTTACGCTGCTTTGAAATTGTCCCCGCCCAACACTTAGATTTGGGCAAAGTTGCGGTTTCGCAATGTCGGCTGGGCAACTAGCCCGGCACTGTTGCAGCGAGGTCACAGTCGGATGACTCGGACCCCGCTCCAAGTTGTTGAAGCTTAACAGAATATCACCGAAATCGCAGAATTTCGCCATGGTCTGTCAAATACTAAATTCGGGGGCGGTTCAACCGGCTTGCAGTTCCCCGATATCGATCTTGACGCCCGGGCCCATCGACGAGCTGACGGACGCCTTCTGGACGAACTTGCCCTTTGCTCCCGTTGGCCGCGCCTTGGTGATTGCGTCCATGAATGCGGTGAAGTTTTCCTTCAGGTCGCTTTGGGTGAAGCTGGCCTTGCCGATCCCGGCGTGGACAATCCCGGCCTTTTCAACGCGGAATTCGACCTGGCCCGACTTGGCGTCGGTGACCGCCTTGGTGACGTCCATGGTGACCGTGCCAAGCTTCGGATTGGGCATCAGTCCCTTGGGGCCGAGCACTTTGCCGAGCCGGCCGACGACGCCCATCATGTCCGGGGTCGCAATCACTCGGTCGAAGTCGATCTGGCCGCCCTGGACGGCTTCCATCAGGTCTTCCGCACCGACCACGTCAGCGCCGGCGGCCTTGGCTTCGTCGGCCTTGGTGCCCTTGGCGAAAACCGCGACACGGACGTCCTTGCCGCTGCCTTTGGGGAGGTTGACGACGCCGCGGACCATCTGGTCGGCGTGGCGCGGATCGACCCCGAGGTTGAGCGCGATTTCGACCGTTTCGTCGAACTTGGCGGTGGCGTTGGACTTGATCAGCGCAATCGCTTCGTCGACCGGGTAAAAACGGTCCCGGTCGACCGCGGTGAGTGCCTTGAGGCGCTTGGTCTGCTTGGCCATGTGCTTAGCCCTCCACCACGTCGAGGCCCATCGCGCGAGCGGAGCCTTCGATGATCTTGGTTGCCGCGTCGAGGTCGTTGGCGTTCAAATCGGCCATCTTCGTCTCGGCGATGTCGCGTAATTGCGACCGCTTGATCGTGCCCGCCGAAACCTTGCCGGTTTCCGCCGAACCCGATTTGATCTTCGCCGCTTTCTTCAACAGAAAGGACGCGGGCGGGGTCTTGGTCGTGAACGAAAACGAGCGGTCCGCGTAAACCGTGATCACGGTCGGGATCGGCATGCCCTTTTCAAGCTCCTGCGTGGACGCATTGAACGCCTTGCAAAATTCCATGATGTTGACGCCGCGCTGGCCCAGCGCCGGGCCGATCGGCGGCGCCGGATTGGCCGTGCCCGCAGGCACCTGCAGCTTGATATAGCCGGTAATCTTCTTCGCCATTTCACTCTCATCTGTCTCCCGCTCAGCCGAGGCGTTGCAGGACGTTGAAGTTTAGCGGTCCAGACGAACGCGCAAAGCGCTCTCCCGCAGGTTTCCGGTTGTGACGGAAGCCGGGGCCATTAGCCCAAGTGGGCGGCGCTCGCAACTCATGGTGATGGCCGTTCACCGGGGTGGGGCGAACAGGAGCGAATGAGCACGAGCGACCGTTCAGATCATCGCCCACGGGCCGTTCGAGATCATCTACGTCAATTTGAGGAATGATCCAGACAGGCGGTAGCGAGGCGTCATAGCCCTTTTCGACGCTGCTAGCGTTTGCTGCGCAAACGCTGCGCTGCGCTCGGCGCTACTTCGCCCGTTCGACCTGTTCGAATTCGAGTTCGACCGGGGTCGCGCGGCCGAAGATGCTGACGCTGACCTTGACCCGGCTGCGGTCGAAGTCGAGTTCTTCGACGGTGCCGTTGAAGCTGGCGAAGGGGCCGTCGAGAACCTTGACGCTGTCGCCGATTTCATAATCGACACTGATCTTCTGCTTGGCGCCTGAGGCGGCGGCTTCTTCCTTGGTGTCGAGCATCCGCGCGGCTTGCGCGTCGGGGATCGGCTGGGGCTTGCCATTGGGGCCGAGGAAGCCGGTGACCTTGGGGGTGTTCTTGACGAGGTGATAAACGTCGTCGTTGAGCTCGAGCTTGGCAAGCACGTAGCCGGGCATGAACTTGCGCTCGGTCTGGACCTTTTTGCCGCGCTTGATCTCGGTCACGGTTTCGGTCGGGACCTCAATCTGTTCGACATAGGGTTCGAGGTTGAGGCGCTTGGCCTCGCTCATCAAGGCGTCGCGGACCTTGTTTTCGAAACCGGAATAAGCGTGAATGATGTACCAGCGGGGCATTGGTTTATCGTCGCCTTTATTGCTAGCCGAGCAGGCTCAGCAGGAATTTGACCAGCATCGAGAAGAAAGCGTCGACGCCGAAGAAGAAGATCGCGAGCAGGCCGGTCATGATCATCACCATGATTGCGGTGGCGACGGTTTCCTTGCGCGTCGGCCAGTGGACCTTCGCCGTTTCGGCGCGGACCTGACGGATGAATTCGCCGGGGGAAGTTCTCGCCACTGCCTGCCTCGCTCGCGTGGATAAAAAAGGGCCCCGCGGACCGGACCGGTCAGCGGGGCTGGCCATCACTTAGCGGCGGGTGGCGGACTCTTCAAGGTTGCGGTGCGCGGGCGGCGTAGCTACTTCGCGGATCGGCCTAGGGGTATAGCTCAGTTGGTAGAGCATCGGTCTCCAAAACCGAGGGTCGTGGGTTCGAGTCCCCCTGCCCCTGCCAGGTCATTTGACAACCGGTAATCCAAGCCAGCTGCCGGCGGCGCCGGTGAATACGCGCTGGGTGGCGGGGCGATAGTCGGCGGGCCTGGCGTAAAAGATGTTGGGCACGAACGTCTGCGGGTTGCGATCGTAGAGGGGGAACCAGCTCGACTGCACCTGGACCATCAGGCGGTGGCCGGGCTGGACCACATAATCGACCGTCGGAAGCGCGAATTCGTAAGTCACCGGGCGGTTGGCGGGAAGCGGCTGGGGCCGCGCCGGATCGGCGTGATAGCGGCCGCGCATGACGTCCATCGCGATTGCGAACTGGTAACCGCCAAGCTCGGGCTTTAGCGGATAATGGTCGGGATAGACGTCGATCAGCTTGACCACCCAGTCGCTGTCGGTGCCGCTGGTCGAAGCGACGAGGTGGGCGAGCGGCGTTCCCGCGAGCCGGAGTGGAGCAGTCAACGGCAGAGTCGCATAGCTCAGTACGTCGGGCCGGCCGGCGGCGAAGCGCTGATCGTCGACCAGCCAGCTGCGCCAGGTCGAGCCCTGCGCCCAGGGGGAGAGGTTGGGCCGGGCGCGGTAGGTCACCGGCTTGGCGGGATCGGACACGAAGCTGGCGAAGGCGGCGCCGGTGGGGGCGGTCCAGCCAAGGCGCTGATCGGGCGCCAGATAGAGCGGAGTCAGGCCGGCGGGGCAGGCGCGGGCGCAGGCTTGCGGCCAGTCGTCGAAGCGGCGCCACTGGTTCGATCCTGCTTCGAACATGGTGACCCGCGCAATGTCGGCCGCCGGCCCGCCCGTGAGGTATTGGTCGAGGAACGGGATCAGCAGGTTCTGGCGGAACCAGCGCCCGGTGTCGGAGCCCCAATTGAACGGCCCAAGCGCCATCGCCGGGCCATTCGCCTGGCCGTGGTGCCACGGTCCAATGACCAAATGGGCGTTGCCACGGTCGCTGCCCTTAATCGCGTTGAACAGGGCCGGAGCGCCATAAATGTCTTCCTGGTCCCACAGGCTGCCGACCAGCAAGGTGGGAACGGTCAGCGGGTGCGCGGCAAGGATCCGGTCAACCGCCTGATCCTGCCAATATTGGTCATAGGCGGGATGCTGCGCGAGCCGATGCCAGAACGGCAGTTGTTGCATGCCCATGGCGGCGCCATACGCGCCGGCCGAGCCGTGGCGCATGAAGCTGTCGTAATCGTCGTAATCGCGGGTGAACCAGTTCGCGTCCGACTTCCGGGTGGCGGTCTGGCTGTAGATGTAGCTGATCATTTCCTGGCGGAAGGCGCCGTTGTGGAACCAGTCGTCGCCCTTCCACCCATCGACCATCGGGTTGATCGGCACCACGGCCTTCAAAGCGGGATGGGCACCAATGAGGCTCATCAGCGCCGTGAAGCCATTGTAGCTGATGCCGATGGTGCCGACGCGCCCGTTGCTTTCGGGCACCTGTTTCACCAGCCAGTCGATGGTGTCGTAAGCATCGGTCGAATGATCGACCGCAGTCGCATTGAGCGGGCCGCGAAGCGGGCGGTTTATGACATAATCGCCCTCCGACCCATATTTGCCGCGAACGTCCTGGAACGCGACGATGTAACCGGCGCGGACCAGTTCGGACGACAGCGGCGCAAGGATGTTTTCGGGGAGCAGGCCGGCGCCGCGAGTGGTTGCCGAACGGGCCGAGTAAGGAGTCCGGTCGAGCATGATCGGAGCCGCCCGCGCGCCCTTTGGAAGGATCAGCACGGTGTACAGCCTTACCCCGTCGCGCATCGGGATCATCGCTTCGCGCCGAACATATTGGAAGTTTGCGCGCTGGGC
>JBDSGQ010000019.1:0-9425 GCA_039918915.1 Sphingomicrobium sp. | reverse complement strand
TGCTGATCAGCGACGTGATGATGCCCGGGATGGACGGGCCGACCATGGTTCGCGAAGCGCGCAAGAGCCGGCCGGAGCTGAAGATTCTGTTCATGTCGGGCTATGCCGAGGAGCAGTTGCGCAAGTCGATCGACATCGAAAATGTGAACTTCCTGCCCAAGCCGTTCTCGGTCGTCGAGCTGGCCGAAGCGGCGCGCCGCGCAGCGGGGGCCAAATAAAGCTTTTCGCTTTGGACATCGGCCTTTATGCGAACGAAACGATGTCAGATCAGCGTTCCATCCTAATCGTCGAAGACGAGCCGCTCATTGCCATGATGCTCGAGGATTTCCTCGATTCACTGGGCCATCAAGTGCGTGGGACGTGTGACACCGTCGAAGGCGCGATGGCCGAAGTCGAAAAGGGCGGATTCGATCTCGCCATCCTCGACGTCAATCTGAAGGGCGAGAACGTGTGGCCCGTGGCGACGCTGTTGCGATCGAAGAACGTGCCCTTCGTGATTGCGACCGGCGGCCATGTCGATCCGCCGCCGCCCGAGTTCGATAACGCGCCAGTGATCGAAAAACCCTATACGGTCGACCGCGTGACGCCCGCGATCGAAGCCGCGTTCGCAAGCTAGCCGCAGACAGGCCGAAGCGCCGTCCGCTGCACATCAGAACCCGATGTTTGAATTTCAATCGCACCTGATCTTTCCGGCCCATGCCGTCGGACCTTCGCCGCGCCTTCCCAAGGGCGCGGAGCGCCTGTCGCTGACTGCCGCCGACGGCACGAAATTGGTCGGGATCCACATTCCTGCCGATAAGCCTGCCAAGCAGCGCACGTTGATCTTGGGCTTCGGCGGGAATGCGTGGAACGCGGAAGACGCCGCCGGCTACCTTCACGAGCTTTACCCGCATTGCGAGGTGATCGCGTTCCATTATCGCGGCTATGCGCCCTCCCGCGGTTCAGCTTCGGCGGACGGCCTCGTCGCCGACGCCCCGCTGGTTTACGATTTCGCCGTTGAACGGGTGAAGCCCAAGCGAACCGTCGCGGTCGGGATGAGCATTGGCAGCGGGATCGCCGCGGAACTGGCAAGCCGGCGCCAACTCGACGGGCTGATCCTGGTCACTCCATTCGATTCGCTCAAGGCGGTGGCGCAATCGATGTACCCGTGGCTTCCGATCGGACAATTCTTCACGCACGAGATCGACGAGGCGGGGGCGGTCGCGAAGGTGACGGCGCCGGTCGCAATTGTCGCTGCCGAACGGGACGAGATCGTGCCGACCGCACGGACCGACGCGCTTCGGCCGCGAGTCCCGAACCTGGTGTTCGACCGGACAATCGCGCGCGCCGGGCATAACGACATTTACGCGCGGTCGGACTTTCAGAGCGCGATGCGCGAGGCGCTCGACTGTCTCAAGGCGTGACAGTCGCCCCTTGCGGGGATCGCGCGGCCCATCCATATTCTTGTAATCAAAGGCGCAATCGGCGGACGGCCGGCGTTAACGGTCCGGCAGAGTTGATTGTGTAATAGAGTGGGCTAGCATGCCCTTTGGGGAACGGCCGTTCGCGGCCGCTAGGCAAGGACCGGAATGACGAAGCTTTCAGGCAGCGACAGCAAGAGCACCCTCTACTGCTCGTTCTGCGGTAAATCGCAGCACGAGGTCAGGAAGCTGATCGCCGGGCCGACGGTGTTCATCTGCGACGAATGCGTCGAGCTGTGCAACGACATCATCCGCGAGGAATCCAAGTCCGCGCTGGTCAAGACTCGCGACGGCGTTCCGGCACCCGCGGAGATCTGCAAGGTCCTCGACGATTACGTGATTGGCCAGAGCCGCGCCAAGCGCGTGCTCTCGGTGGCCGTCCACAACCACTACAAGCGCCTGGCGCACGGCAGCAAGGGCGGCCAGGAAGTCGAACTCGCCAAGTCCAACATCCTGCTGATCGGCCCAACCGGTTGCGGCAAGACGCTGCTTGCTCAGACGCTGGCGCGAATCCTCGACGTTCCATTCACCATGGCCGACGCGACGACGCTGACCGAGGCCGGCTATGTCGGCGAGGACGTCGAAAACATCATCCTCAAGCTGCTTCAAGCATCCGATTACAACGTCGAAAAGGCGCAGCGCGGAATCGTCTACATCGACGAAATCGACAAGATCAGCCGCAAATCGGACAATCCTTCGATTACTCGCGACGTTTCGGGCGAAGGCGTCCAGCAGGCGCTGCTCAAGCTGATGGAGGGGACCACTGCGTCGGTCCCGCCGCAGGGCGGCCGCAAGCATCCGCAGCAGGAATTCCTGCAGGTCGATACGACCAACATCCTGTTCATTTGCGGTGGCGCGTTCGCGGGCCTCGAAAAGATCATCGGCGATCGCCTGCAGGGCAAGTCGATCGGCTTTGGCGCGCACGTTGCCGCTCCTGACGAGCGCAAGACGGGCCAGGTGCTCAAGAATTGCGAGCCCGAGGATTTGCTGAAATTCGGGCTGATCCCCGAATTTATCGGCCGGCTGCCGGTCATCGCGACGCTCGAGGATCTGGACGAGGAGGCCCTGGTCAAGATCCTGGTCGAGCCGAAGAACGCGCTGGTGAAACAATATGCCAAGCTGTTCGACATGGAAGACGTCGAGCTCGAGTTCACCGACGATGCGCTGCACGCGGTCGCCCTCAAGGCGATCGAACGCAGGACCGGAGCGCGGGGACTCCGCTCGATTCTCGAAAGCATCCTGCTCGATACGATGTTCGACCTGCCATCGATGGACGGCGTTGGCGAAGTTCATATCGACGGCGATGTGGTTGCCGGCCGCAAGGACCCGGTGCGCGTCTATGCAACCAAGGACCAGGAAGCCGGCGACGCCGCCTGAACGGTGCGTCCGAGCCAAGCCGCATTCAAGCGGCGCTAGCCCGATCGCGCCTTAAAGCAGGATCACTCGCCGTGGACCGCGGCCATCAGTTGTGAGCTGAAGCGCTGCATGACATGCTCGTCGCGGCCATATTGGTCGTCCATGAACCGCACGCCATCGGCGGTCGGCTGCGCCGTCAGATAGGTCATGTAAACCGGCACCGGCCGCGGCAGATCGACTTCCTGTTCGACCTTGGGGTTATTGCCCTTGGGTATTGGACCGTCGAACAGCCAGCTTGCAAAGCGCTTGTAATCTTCAACTCTGACGCACCCGTTGCTGACCCACAGCTCATTCTTCGTGAAGTGATCTTTCTCCGGCGAATCATGGAGATAGATGCCGAAGTAATTAGGCAGCATGAACTTCATCATGCCCATCGAATTGGCCGGGCTCGGAAGCCGGCGAAGGCGCACGTCCTGGCGCCCGGCAACCACGGCTTCCCAATCCACGCTGTCGGCGTCGAGCACGCGCTGGTCGTCGCCGAAGCCGGACAGGACCTGATATTCCCGCTCGCTCAGATAACTGGTGCCTTGCGAGACGATGCGCGGGCCGATCAGGCTGCGGATCAATTCCGGGGGGACGTTCCAATAGGGGTTCACGCTGGCATAGCGGATGTAGGCGGCCATCATCGGGGTCGCCGTCTCCGACTTGCCGACCACCACCTTCATCTCGTCGACCTTGCGGCCGTTTTCCCATAGCGACAGCCGGGCGTCGCCGGCATCGACGATCGCATATTTGGGCTGTTCCTCGGGCGCCGGAAGGCGCTTCGCGCGCTCCATGTTGATGATGATCCGCTGCTCGTAATATTGCGCGCCGCGATTCAGGGCGTCGATCGTCCCGGCACCGGCAATGCCATCGTCCTTGAGGCCGTGAACTGCCTGGAATTCCTTGACCTTTGCGGCCAGTGAGGCATCCATGCTGGTGCCTGCGCCGAGACCGAGGCGAGTGCGCAGCAGTGCCACGCGATCTCCAGTCGAACCCGCCTTGAGCGCCGGCCCTGCCGGAACGGAAACCTGCGGCAAGCTGCCCCAGCGCTGGCGGTACTTGACCAGTCCGCGGCGAAGGTCGGTGTAAATCGGGTTGACCGAACTGAACAGGTCGAGGGGCGCGCCACTCCAGGCGGCGAAGTCCATATCGCCCATCGGGCCCTTCTGCTGGACCGCGCGCGGGACGAGTTCCTCGTCGATGTAGATCATGTCGACGCCCTGCTCGATGGCAGGAGGAAGGTCGATCGGCTCCAGCTTGGTGGTGCGGTCGCTCGACGTTGCAGGCGCCCGCCATTGCTGCTGTCCACCGGCGGCTGGCGGCTGTGCCATCCACGGTTCGGGGACGGCCGGCCGGTGCATCGGTGCCACAGGTGCGGGCGGCGGGGCATATTGAGCCGGCGCAACGGCCGGCAGCGACAGCGCGCTTAGCGCCAATAGGGAAAATCGAATGTTCACCAGCAGGTAGATAGCATCCGAAGCTGAACGATTACAGAATCGAGCATTCAGAAACGCGGCGATTCATTGAGCCGGCGGTGGAAGCGTGTCTTTTGGGGCACTCGGCGCCTCGGCATTTCCGCGGCCTGCTTTCGCCCAGCGAGCAATTCGTGGCGATTGTTCCGCCGGTTTGTTGCGCCGTGCGGGGCCCCCGCCCATATATCCCCAATGACTCGCTTTCTCCCGATCCTTCCGCTCCGCGACATCGTCGTATTCCCCCACCGCATCGTGCCGCTGTTCGTCGGCCGCGAGAAATCGGTGGCCGCTCTGGAATCGGCAATGGCCGCCGATAAGGAGCTGTTCCTGGTTGCGCAGCTCGATCCCGGCGAGGACGATCCCGATCGCGATGCGCTTTATGACCTGGGTGTGATCGCCACCGCGATGCAGCTGCTCAAATTGCCCGACGGCACCGTTCGTGTGCTGGTCGAGGGAGCCCGGCGTGCGCGCCTGGTCAACCTGGTCGACAAGGACGGCTTCACCATTGCCGAAGTCGAGGACGTCGACGAGGAAGAGGCTACCGGCCCCGAAGCCCAGGCGCTGATGCGTTCGGTCATCGACCAGTTTGAAAATTACGCCAAGCTCAACAAGCGGCTGCCGCCCGAAACCGGCATTCAGCTGGGCGAGATCGAGGACCCTTCGGCGCTGGCCGATGCGGTTGCTTCCAACCTGTCGGTGAAGGTCGCGGACAAGCAGGCGCTGCTGGGCGAACTCAACCCCGCGCGGCGGCTGGAAATGGTGTTCGCCTTCATGGAGGGTGAACTCGGCGTCCTTCAGGTCGAAAAGAAGATCCGCAGCCGCGTCAAACGCCAGATGGAAAAGACGCAGCGCGAATATTACCTCAACGAGCAGCTCAAGGCGATCCAGCGCGAGCTTGGCAATGAGGGCGATGAAGGCGGCGACGAGCTCGCCGAGCTGGCCGAGAAAATTCGCAAGACGCGGCTGTCGAAGGAAGCGCGCACTCGCGCGACTGCCGAGCTCAAGAAGCTTCGGGCGATGGCGCCGATGTCCGCCGAGGCTACGGTTGCGCGCAATTACCTGGATATCCTGCTGGGCTTGCCATGGGGCAAGAAGTCCAAGCTCAAAAAGGACATCGCCGAGGCTCAGCGAGTACTCGACGAAGACCATTACGGCCTGGAAAAGGTCAAGGAGCGGATCGTCGAATATCTCGCGGTCCAGGCCCGCACCAACAAGCTCAAGGGGCCGATCCTGTGCCTGGTCGGACCGCCCGGCGTGGGCAAGACCTCGCTTGGCCGCTCGATCGCGCGCGCCACCGGGCGCGAATTCGTCCGCCAGTCGCTTGGCGGCGTTCGCGACGAAGCCGAAATTCGGGGCCACCGCCGGACCTACATCGGCTCGCTTCCGGGCAAGATCATCTCGAACATCAAGAAGGCCGGAGCGTCCAATCCGCTGTTCCTGCTCGACGAGATCGACAAGCTTGGCCAGGACTTCCGCGGCGACCCCGCCTCGGCACTCCTCGAAGTGCTCGATCCTGAGCAGAACAATCGCTTCCAGGATCATTACCTGGAACTCGACTACGACCTTAGCGACGTAATGTTCGTGACGACGGCGAACTCGCTCGACATGCCCCAGCCGCTACTCGACCGGATGGAGATCATTCGCCTCGAGGGCTACACCGAGGACGAAAAGGTCGAAATCGCCAAGCGCCATCTCATCCCCAAGCAGCTGGAAGCGCACGGGCTGAAGGACGGCGAAGTGGAATTCACCGACGAAGCGCTGCGCGCGATCCTGCGCTACTACACCCGCGAAGCCGGCGTCCGGACGCTCGAGCGCGAATTGGCCAAGGTCTCCCGCAAATCGTTGCGCCAGATTCTGGAGGGCCAGTACGAGAGCGTGGTCGTGACCGACGACAATCTGAGCCTGTTCCTTGGCGTGCGCAAATTCCGGTTCGGGATGGGCGAGGATGAGGACCAGATCGGTGCGGTCACCGGTCTAGCCTGGACCGAGGTCGGCGGCGAACTGCTGACCATCGAAGCGGTAACGGTGCCGGGCAAGGGTCAGATCAAAACCACCGGCAAGCTTGGCGAAGTGATGCAGGAATCGATCCAGGCGGCGATGAGCTTCGTCAAAGCGCGCGCGCCATCCTATGGCATCAAGCCGTCGCTGTTCGCGCGCAAGGACATTCACGTTCACCTTCCCGAAGGCGCGGTACCCAAGGACGGCCCGTCCGCCGGCGTGGGCATCGTCACCGCGATGATTTCGACGCTGAGCGGCGTTGCCGTCCGGCGCGACGTCGCCATGACCGGCGAAGTCACGCTGCGCGGCCGAGTGCTGCCGATCGGCGGTCTCAAGGAAAAGCTGCTGGCGGCGCTTCGTGGCGGCATTCGAACGGTATTGATTCCCGCCGAAAACGAAAAGGATCTCGCGGAGCTTCCGCCGGCGCTGACCGAGCGATTGGAAATTATTCCGGTCAGCCACGTCGACGAAGTGCTGGCGCGCGCGCTGGTGTCGCCGCTTGAAGCGATCGAATGGACAGATGCGGACGAGCATGCGGCGGAACCGCCGATCACCCCTCCGGCAGGCGAAACCGGTCCCGCAGTGCGGCATTAGAAGGACTGGACTTGTTACCCATCTCTTGCCTTAAGTGGTCGTGCCGGTGATCCCGAGTCTCGGCTGCGGGAGGGAGTCTGGGCAATGAACAAGCAGGAACTTATCGGCCATGTCGCGGACCGTTCGGGCCTCAACCGCAGCGACGCTGGGCGCGCCGTGGAAACCATGCTCGAAGTCATCACCTCGACGCTCAAGCGCGGGGACGAGGTGCGGCTGGTCGGCTTCGGCAATTTCTCGGTGACTCGGCGCAAGGCTTCGACGGGCCGCAATCCGCGGACTGGCGAACCGATGCAGATCAAGGCCAGTTCGCAGCCCAAGTTCCGGCCGGGCAAGGTGCTCAAGGACGCCGTCCAGTAGCTGGACAGGAGGTTGGCGGCGCGTATATGCGCCGCTTTCCGCAGCGTCGGGCGCGTAGCTCAGTGGTAGAGCACACCCTTCACACGGGTGGGGTCGCAGGTTCAATCCCTGCCGCGCCCACCACCTCTCCGCGCGGCGCCGAAGGCGCTTCCTAGATTTCCAGATAGTCGGGGTGGAAGCTCCCGATGCGGTACATTTCCGCCCAATCGGGAATCTCGATCTGCCGGCCGGTCCGCTTGATCACGCCCTGGCGTTCGAGGTCCGCGAGCACGCGGTTGACGTTGACCGAAGTCTGGCCGGTGATGTCGGCGATCTGCTGTTGCGTGAAGGGGTTGGTCATGCGCGCTTTGTCGACATGCATTCGAAATGCCGTTTCGCACAACAAGTGGGCGACCCGCGCCGTGGTGTCGCGCCGGCCGCAATTGACCAGCCATTCGTAGCCGATCGATTCGTTGCGCTGCACCAGCCGCCGGAAAAAGCGTTCCATCGGCGGATGAGCGCGGACCAGCCGTTCGAAATCCTCGCTTCGCCCGACCATCACGTCGCTGCGCACGATGGCCTGGATGCCATAAGCGGCGCGGCCATCGCTGGGGAGGATCCCTTCGCCGGAAAAGCGCAGTGCGACGATCTGCCGACGCCCGGAGGAATCCGGCTTGAATTTGCACAGGATTCCCGACCGTACGAACATCACTTCGTCGCGCGGTGCGCCCGGCTCGCGGAAGGGACGGCGTGGGTCGACCGCGATCAGTCGGTGAGGCATTTGGTCGAGGAGGTTGGCCAGGTCGCGATTGAGCCCCGCGGCGACGAGCGTTTCGCGCAAGGAAATGGCGGGCACTACCGATTGGGACCGCCGATTCGTCATCGCGCTTCACCCCCGGGGGATCGGAAGGATGCGCCCGCGACGGCAGCGGCGCAAGGAAGATCGTTGCAGGCGGGCCGTGCGGAAGGGCGACGGCGCGCAAATCGGCAGTTCCGCCGCATCGCTCGCTTGCGTTCGCGAGCGCCAAATCCTAAGTGGCGCCGGCGTCAATGGAACCACCCGACAGAGTGGTTTCCGGTCGGCGCTCCCGTGGCGATCGTAGCTCAGCTGGTTAGAGCACTGGTTTGTGGTACCAGGGGTCGGGGGTTCAAGTCCCCTCGGTCGCCCCATTTTCTTCTGTCCGGAACCGTTGCGCACCATGACCACCCCCTGGGGCTTTGCCGACTACGACGCGCACGAAAGCGTCCATTTTTTCACCGATCAAAAGTCTGGGTTGAAGGCGATCATCGCCTTGCATTCGACGCACCTTGGGCCTGCGGCCGGAGGCGCTCGTTTCTGGCATTATGCAAAGGACGAGGAGGCGCTTACCGACGCGCTCCGGCTGTCGCGCGGAATGAGCTTCAAGAATGCCATGGCGGGACTTCCGCTGGGTGGTGGGAAATCGGTCATTCTGGCCGACGAGGCGCGCAGCAAATCGCCCGAGCTGTTGCATGCCTTCGGCAAGGCGGTTGACCAGCTTGCCGGCCGCTATGTCACTGCCGAGGATGTCGGGATTAACGTTGCGGACATGATCGAAGTGCGCCGCGTTACTCAGTTCGTGGCGGGGCTGCCCAATTCGGGTCAGGACGTCGGCGGCGATCCGGGTCCGCACACCTCGCTTGGCGTGTTTCTCGGCATCAAGGCCGCCGTCAAGCACGCGCTTAACCGGGACTCGCTCGACGGGTTGCATATCGCGCTTCAGGGCGCTGGCAGCGTCGCCAGCGGAGTCGCGCTTCACGCCTGCACCGAAGGCGCCAAGCTGAGCATCGCCGACGTCGACCAGGCGAAGGCGCAGAAGCTGGCCGAAGCGACCGGCGGAACCGTCGTTTCTCCCGACGACATCCTCGCCATCGAAGCGGACGTGCTCAGCCCGAATGCACTCGGCGCGATCTTCAACGAAGCGTCGATTGCGGCGCTGAAGGTGCCGGTTGTGGCGGGTGGCGCCAATAACCAGCTGGCAACGCCCGCGGACGGCAAGCGCTTGCACGACCGCGGGATTCTGTATGCGCCCGATTATGTCATCAATGCCGGCGGAATCATCAATGTCTGCACCGAATATCTGGGCGACGGCGACGCCGAAATCGTTCGCGAGCGGATCGATGGCATTCCGGTCCGGCTCGATCAGAT
>JBDSGQ010000018.1:0-28960 GCA_039918915.1 Sphingomicrobium sp. | reverse complement strand
CCCGTAATCGAGATAGGATTTGACCCTGGCGAGAGCGTCGATCAGGCGCGCGTTGCCGACCGCGAACCCCATCCGCCAGCCGGCCATCGAATAGGTCTTGGACAGCGAGGTGAATTCGACCGCGACCTCTTTCGCGCCGTCAACCTGGAGGATCGAGGGGGTTGGCTCGTCACCAAAGTAGATCTCGGCATAAGCGAGGTCGGAAATGACGATCAAATCATGTTCGCGCGCGAAGGCGACGAGGCGCTCGTAGAACGGCAGATCGGCGACGTAGGCGGTCGGGTTGCTGGGATAGCCGACGACCAGCACCTTGGGACGCGGCACCGTGTAGCGCATCGCCATGTCGAGCCGGCGAAAGAAGTCCTCACCCGGAGCCGCGGGGATCGACCGGATCGCGGCGCCGGCAATGATGAAGCCGAAAGTGTGGATGGGGTAGGATGGGTTTGGGGCAAGCACGGTGTCGCCCGGCGCGGTGATCGCCTGGGCAAGGTTGGCGAGGCCTTCTTTCGAGCCGAGCGTGACGATCACTTCGCGGTCGGGGTCGACGGTCACTCCGAAGCGGCGCTGGTAATAGCCGGCTTGCGCCTTGCGCAGCCCGGGAATGCCGCGGCTGGCCGAATAGCGGTGGGCAGTGGGCTTGGCCGCGACTTCGCACAATTTGTCGATGACATGCCTGGGCGGGGCGCCATCGGGATTGCCCATGCCGAGGTCGACCACGTCTTCGCCGCGCGCCCGGGCTGCGGCCTTCATCGCATTGACCTCGGCAAAGACGTAGGGCGGCAGGCGGCGGATACGGTAGAAATCACTGTCCATCGCGCCACTATTGGCCGCGATGCTGCGGTGCATCAATCCCGATAGGCGGGAAGCGACCAGCGCCAGGCGATCGCCGCCGCGCGAAGCGCGAAGCCGGCGGCGGCCGCGACTGCTGCCGCCGCCCAGATCGGCGTTCCCGCAAGCGTCAGCCCGACGAACAGCCCGGCGGCAAGCGCGGCTGCGGTTACATAGAGTTCGGGGCGCATCAGGATCGACGGCTCGCTTGCCAGCACGTCGCGGATGATCCCGCCGACGCAAGCGGTCAGCACGCCCATGGCAAAGGCGGGGACGGGCGCGACGCCATAGGCCAGCGCCTTGCTTGAACCATAGACCGAATAAGCGGCGAGGCCGGCGGCGTCAAACCACAGCAAGGCCGCCCCGGCGAAGGCGCGGCTGCTGCTTGCCAGCCAGACGAGCAAGGCGGCGCCGATGCAGATGATCAGCGTCGCATTGGTATGCACCCAGAACACCGGAGCACCGATCAGCAGGTCGCGCAGCGTTCCGCCGCCGACCCCGGTCACGACCGCGAAAAAGATGAAGGTGACCAGCGTCTGCCGTTTTTCGGCGGCGAGCAGCGCGCC
Source organism: Sphingomicrobium sp. (assembly GCA_039918915.1). Classification (GTDB taxonomy): domain Bacteria; phylum Pseudomonadota; class Alphaproteobacteria; order Sphingomonadales; family Sphingomonadaceae; genus Sphingomicrobium. The sequence continues at coordinate 27,566 of JBDSGQ010000018.1, read as the reverse complement.
CGACGCCGCGAACACCGCGATTCCGAAATAATCCAGCCACACCAGTGCCGACGGAAGTTGCGGGGCCAGTGCCATGACCCGCTTCATAGCGGTCATTCGGGCCGGATTAAACGCGCCAGCGAGGGTCAGTGCATTGCGGACCAACTTATTGTCGCTGTTAACTATTTCCGTTAGCCAAAGTGAAGGCTCGAAAGGCCCAACCGGCGTTGCGATCAAGCGTTATTGGATCATGCGATGCCCAACAAGATTGGTGAACCCGAAACTGTGGCGAGCCTTGGCAAATCGCTGGCAATTCTGTCCCTGGCGGCGAGCCAGCCGGCTGCGGCTGCGGCTGTTGCCGGGCCAGCACTTTCCAGCCACGCCGCGCAAAGCGCCGGCGCATTTGTCGGCTCGCTCGGAGTGGTGTCGCATATCGATTCGGGATCGGCGCCGTGGACCAATGCGACGATCTTGCTGAACGAACTATCGTACCTGGGGATCTCGACCCTGCGCGACGGAACGCCATTCGACTATGCGTTGCCGACCTTCGTCGCGCTGGCCCAGGCGGGCATCCACTTCGACCTGCTTGAAGCCAACGTCTATTCGTTCGATCAGACGGGACAGATCAACGCGGCGCTCGATGTGGGTCGCGCCCACCAGCTCGAAGCCGCAGTCCCCGGAAGCGTCATCAGCTTTGAGGGCAGCAACGAATATACGACCAACAATTATACGCTGAACGGCGCGCTTTCAGCAGGCAATCTCAGCTGGGGATTGGCCGACGCCGCAGCGCTGAGCGCGGCAGTTCACGCCGACCCCTTGTTCGCGGGGGTGGCGATCATTGCGCCGTCGGCAATCCAGCTCGACTCGCTGCCCGACTTTTCCGGCCTGGCCAATGGCTCGAACGTCCACATCTATGGCGGCGTTGGCCAGCAGCTTCAGGACCTGATCATCAATTCGGTGGGTTTCGCCCGCGCCTCGCTTCCAGGAGCGCCGGTCTATATTACCGAAACGGGAATCTCGAGCTCGGGTTACGGGACTTCGACGTGGGGCGTGGCCAACGAACAGGCGCAGGCCGTGATCGACCTCAACGCCGTGCTCGACGGGTTCAGTGCGGGCGCGTCGATGACGTTTCTGTACGAGCTGATGGACGAGCCCAGCGCCGCCAACGCGCAGGAACAGCATTTCGGGCTGTTCCATGCCGATGGGACGCCCAAGCTCGCCGCAACCGCAATTGGCAACCTGACGCATTTGCTGGCCGACGACGGCACAGGAACCGTGGCACCGGGGAATCTCGATTACGCGCTGTCTGGGCTTCCCGCCGGCGCCTCGTCGATGTTGCTCGAAAAGTCGGACGGAACATTTGAACTGGTGCTGTGGAACGGCCGGGCGACATTGTGGGACGGAACCGGCCAAGTCACTCCGCCGGCGTCGACGGTAACTTTGACCCTTGGGCAAACCGCATCGTCGATCCAGCTGTTCGACCCGCTGCTCGGCACTGGCGCTTTGGTGTCGCTGGCCAATGCCGGTTCGATTGGGTTGCAGCTGTCCGCCGATCCGCTGGTGATTCAACTAAGCTTTGCTCCAGCCGCCGCCGCGCCGCCGCCGCCAAGCGCGACCAATGTCATCCTTGCCGGCAATGCAGCGACCGTCACCGGGATCGCCGAAGCAGGCAGCCGCGTCTCGGTGTTCGAAGGAACGCGCCTGCTGGGCGCCGCAACCGCGGACCCAAGCGGCCATTGGACGCTTGGCTTTACCGCTTCCAATTCGCCGCAGCACGCACTGACGGTGTCGCAGGTCACCGCTTCAGGGCAAACCGTCGCCGCAGCCGGCCTGACCCTGTTCGGCAAGGCCAGGGAAGCCCTGGTCGGAGGCGTCGGCGACGACGTGTTGATCGGCGCTGCCGGCGATCGGTTGACCGGCGGCCTCGGCTCGGATCATTTCGTGATCAATTCCGGGTCGGGCAAGGAAAGCATCACCGATTTCCGCGCCGGGACGAGCGGCGTTGTCGGGGACCAGCTGTACGTCGACCACCGGCTGGCGGCGAGCTTCGCCGATGTCATGGCGCACGCGACCCAAAGCGGAACCAGCGTTGTGATCGCCTTCGACAAGGCGACTGTGGTCACTCTCGAGCATGTCGATATCGCGTCGCTGCATGCGGGTGATTTCCTGCTGTTCTAGCTGCCCCTCCCCATCGCGGGCCATTCTGACTATGGTTCGGCAATGGCCGATAACGACGACAGCAACGCAATCCCGACCCTTGAAGACTGGCAGCACTGGACGCTGGTGATGGGCCGCGCCCAGCAGATGATGATGGAAGCCTGGTCGACGAGCGTGAAGGCCGACCAGCCGTTTCCAAGCTGGTCGCCAAGCGCTTTCGGCTTTGGCGGCCAGGCGATGTCGCCGACCGATCCGATGGCGCTGATGAGCGCTGGCGCGCAGGCCTGGGCCAAGGGGCTGGAAACCTGGGGCAAGATGATTGGCGGCGTGACCGCCGTGCCGCCCGCCGACGACAAAGCCCGCAAGGACCGGCGCTTCGCGGCTCCCGAATGGGCTGAAAACCCGCTGTTTGACACCATCCGCCAAACTTATTTGCGGATGAGCGACCAACTGCTTGGAACGGTCGAGGAAATCGACAATGTCGATGCGCCGACGCGTGAGAAGCTGCGTTTCGCGACGCGTTCGTTCGTCGATGCGATGAGCCCGTCCAACTTCGCACTGACCAATCCGCAAGTGCTCAAGCGAACGATTGAAACGCGCGGCGAGAATTTGCTCAAGGGCCTCGCCAATATGCTCAAGGACATTGCCGCGGGGCAATTGTCGCAGACCAAGTCCGGGGCGTTCGAAGTCGGGCGCAACCTGGCGATGACTCCGGGCAAGGTGGTCAAGACGACGCGGCTTTATCAATTGATCCAATACACGCCGACGACGGACACCGTGCTGAAGACTCCGGTGGTGGTGTTCCCGCCGTGGATCAACCGCTTCTACATCCTCGACCTCAACCCCGAAAAAAGCCTGGTCAAATGGTGCGTCGACAATGGCGTGACCCTGTTCATGGTGAGCTGGAAATCGGCCGATGAAAGCATCGCCGACGCGCGGCTCGACGATTATGTTGTGGACGGCCAGATCGACGCGATCGACACCGTTCGCGACCTGCTTGATGTCGAAGCCGTGCATGCCATTGGTTATTGCGTGGCGGGCACCACGCTGGCGGCAACGCTCGCCTATCTCGATGCCAAGGGCGAGGCCGAAAAGGTCAAGAGCGCGACCTTCTTTACCGCGCAGGTCGACTTTGCCGAAGCCGGCGACCTCAAGCTGTTCACCGGCCCGGAAACGATCGGGCTGCTCGACGAGCTGACCAAGGACAAGGGGTTCCTCGACGGGCGGTACATGGCCGCTACCTTCAACCTGCTGCGCGGCCGCGACCTCATCTGGAGCTACGTCGTCAATAATTACCTGCTTGGAGAGGAGCCGGCGCCGTTCGACCTGCTGCACTGGAACAGCGACACCACCAACCTGCCGGGCGGCTGGCACCGCGACTATCTGGAAAGCTTCTACAAGGGGAACAAGCTGGCCGAAAAAGGCGGGATTACGGTCGCCGGAACGAAGATCGACATCGGTCGCGTGAAGACTCCGTCATACGTCCAGGCCGGCCGTGAAGACCATATCGCGCCGCCACAAAGCGTGTGGAAGATCATGGACCATTTTACCGGCCCGATACGCTTCGTGCTGGCCGGATCGGGCCATATCGCCGGAGTCGTCAATCCGCCCGCCGCGCACAAGTACCAATATTGGATCAATGAGGAGCCCGGCGCCACGCTTCACGACTTCATCGCCGGCGCCAGCGAGCACCAGGGATCGTGGTGGCCCGACTGGCTGGCGTGGCTGAAACAGCGCGATGGCGCGACGGTCACGGCCGACGGTGCGCGGATCCCCGGCAAGGGCAAGCTCAAGGCGATCGAGGATGCGCCGGGAAGTTACGTCAAGGCGCGCTGACGCAAGCTCAGCAGTTTTCGTATTTCCAGTGCCGCCGCTTGCCTTCGCCGAGCCATTCGATCGCGCTCGCAATGCGCTTGGCGCGGGTGGCGTCCTGCTTGGCCTCGGCGATCCAGTCGACATAGTCGCGCCGCGCCGAGGCCGGAAAGCCGTCCAGCACGGCCTGGGCCTGTGGCGCCTGGCCGAGGGCCGCCGCGAAATCGGGGTGGATGTCGGCCGGGGGCCTGGGCTGATGCTTCGGCTGGCGCGGGGCGGGCGCTCCCGACGCCAGTTCCGCAGCTTCGCGAACCAGCCGGTCGAGTTCGTCGTCCCCCGGCAATTCGGCGATCGACTTGATCTTGCCGAACTGGCCCAACGCACCGACCGACGAATGGCGCGATTCGAGTTCCTGGCCGCGCCAGAAGTTAAGCGCGCAATGGGCTTTGAAGGCGGCGGTGATCAGGACGATCTGGCCGCCGACGGTGAAGGTCGGCATCCGCCACTTGATCGTTTCTTTGACGGCGGGAAGGGCCGCATGAACGCGCGTCCGGACATGTTCCAGGATCGGTTGCGCGAACGGGGGCGCCGCCGCGAGATAGGCGTCGACGCGCGGATCGCGGTTCAAAACAGGCCGCCGCCGAGCATCAGCCGGAGGACGCCGACGATGATGACGAACAGGTTGAGGTTGCGCCCCGCGGTGCCGCGCGAAGCCATGCCGACCGCGGCGCCGATGATGGCCAAAGGGATAATCAGCCAATTGGCCCAGCCGAGCAGGGGCAGAAAGGCGATTCCGGCGAAGATCAGCGCAACTGCGCCGATGATGAGCGAGACAATGTTGAACATCAGCGGCGTTTAGCACGGCTGTGCGCTAATTTCCCGCTTTCCCGCTGCCATTTGGCGAAAGCTCGCCCGATCTGCTCAACGGCGCGTTGGTTGAAACTCGCCCGAACCACTGTCACTGAATAAGCGGGCAAGCGAAAGGCTGGTGTCGGGTGGTGCGTTGCAATGGCATCGGGTGGAAAAGCGCGGGGATTGGCGCGCTGGCGCTGCTTGCGGCGTGCCAGACCCGGCCCAAGCTTCCCCCCGGCGTTACCGCTCATGTCGAGGTTGGCGCGCCGCTCAAATCCGACATGTGGAAGGCGCTTGCGACCGACGCGGACGAAAGCCGGATCGCGCGCCTAGGCCTGGCCTGGCAGGAAGCGCTTGCGGAGGCGCGTCGAAGCAACCCCGGCGATGTTCGCCGCGAAGGCAAGCTGCTGATGCCGCGAACTTCGCTGCCGCGGCCAGCGCCGACTCCGGGAAGCTATAACTGCCGGCTGATCAAGCTTGGCAAGGCGACCCGGAAGGGCAAGGCGTTCGAAAGCTTCAGGCCGTTCTTTTGTTATGTCGAGGTCGAGGACGACCTGCTGACGATCGTCAAGCAAACCGGGAGCCAGCGGCCGGCGGGGCGCTTGTGGGAAGACGACGACGCCAACCGCCTGGTGTTTCTTGGCAGCCTGGCACTCGGTGATGAGCAGCAGCCGGTGGCTTATGGCGACGACCCCAAGCGCGACATGGCCGGAGTGCTTGAGCGGATCGCCCCGTTCAAGTGGCGGCTGGTGATCCCGTGGCCGCAAAGCTCATCCAAGCTCGACGTGTTCGAACTGACGCCGGTCGCGCTTCAGCCGGAAGGATGAGCGACGGGGCCGGGCTACTCGCCGACCCGGCGGAGGTTCGCGCAATCCTGGTCGCATCGGCGAGCGCTGGCCTGGCGATCACCTATTCCGAAGTGCTCGGACTGCTTGGCCACCGTTTCACGCGCCCCAGGATGCGCGCGTTGTGCAAGGTGCTGGGCGTGGTCGACGATGACTCCGCGGAGCGCGGCGAGCCCGAGCTTGCAGTCCTCGTCGTCCGCCAATCCGACGGCCTGCCGGGTCAGGGCTGGTGGATTGAAGGCGCCCGCAAGCACGCGCATTCCGGCCCGTGGGACGGGCCGCAGGCACGCACGCTGATCCGCAAGCTCCACGCGCAGGCGTTCGACTATTGGCGGCAGAAGCGATAAGCGCCCCGCCAATGGCCGAGCCCCGCACTTTCAAAGTTGCCGACGACGACGACGGCATTCGGCTGGACCGCTGGTTCAAGCGCCATCTGCCGGATGTCAGCTTCAACCTGGTGTCGCGCTGGGCGCGGACCGGCCAGCTGCGCCTCAACGGCCGCAAGGCGACGCCCGGCGACCGAATCGAGGCCGGCCAGGAAATTCGCCTGCCACCGATCGAAGTGCAGCCGGTTCGCGGCGCTCGGCCCGAACGCAAGCTCCACGACCTCACCGAAGATGAAATCCAGTTCGTGCGCGACATGGTCATCCATCGCGATCCATTCGCGTTCGTGCTCAACAAGCCGCCGGGCCTCGCAACCCAGGGCGGGACCAAGACTACTCAGCACCTTGATCGCCTGCTCGACGGGCTCGCCGACGAAGGCGGGCGGCCAAAGCTCGTCCACCGGCTCGACAAGGACACGTCGGGGGCATTGCTGGTCGCGCGTTCGGCGCGCTCCGCGGGCCATTTCGCAAAGTCCTTTTCGGGCCGTACCGCGCGCAAGGTCTATTGGGCGCTGGTGGTTGGCGTCCCAAGCCCGGCGGAAGGCCTGATCGACGCGCCGCTGTCCAAGCAACCCGGCTCCGGCGGCGAGAAAATGCACGTCGACGAGGAATCCGGACTTCCGGCCAAGACCCGCTGGCGGACGGTCGAACGGGCGGGCAATCGCACGGCGTGGGTGGAGCTTCAGCCGCTGACCGGCCGCACGCATCAATTGCGCGCACACATGGCGGCACTCGGCCACCCGATCGTCGGCGACGCCAAATATGGCGGCGCGGAGGCGTTTTTGACAGGCGGGATCAGCCGCAAGCTGCACTTGCATGCGCGGCGCATCCGGATCGATTCGCCCGAAGGCGCGGCCATCGACGTGACGGCCGAGCTTCCGGCCCATTTTGCCGAAAGCCTGGTGACGTTGGGATTCAATCCGATGGCGGGGGATTCGCTGCCGCTGGAGGCCCCCAAGGCCTCGCCGGAAGCGCAGCAGCGGCGCGTTGCCGCCGCCGCCCGCACCCGCCGCCGCGAACGGCGCGGCGAGCGCCGGGCGCGCGGCTCGCAGGACAAGAAACCGCGGCGATGATCGACGATGCGATATGGCGCAAACGGCTGCTCGCCTACACCGCGGTGCGCGCCGGCGGGTTAGCGATCTTCATGGTCGGAGTCGCGATCGCCTACACCAATCTGTTGCGTACCGGCGGCTGGCCGCAAGTCGGGGCGATCGTTGCGATCCTCGGCGCGATCGACGCGGCGCTGGCGCCGCGGCTGTTTAAGCGAAGCTGGGACGAACAGGACCGCAAGCAGCCGTGAAGCGCTTCTGGCAAGCGGTGACGGTGGCACAGACGGAGGCGGGGTTCGCAATCAGGCTTGACGAGCGCCCGGTGCGCACGCCGGCGCGGACCGAACTCGCGGTGCCGACCATGGCGCTGGCCCAAGCCATAGCCGAGGAATGGCGCGGCAGCGGCGAAACCGTCGATCCGCGCGCAATGCCGCTGACCGGGCTTGCCAATGCCGCTGTCGACCGGGTGGCGCCGGACTGCGACAGCTTCGTTCGCGGGCTGGCGCGTTACGCCGAGGCGGATCTTACCTGTTACCGCGCCGAACGCCCGCGCGGACTGGTCGAGCGCCAGGAACGCGAGTGGGATGCGCTGCTCGGCTGGGCGCGGCGCCGCTACGACGTCGATTTCGTGATTACTTCGGGCATAGCGCATGTCGCCCAGCCAACGGCGACGGTGGAACGGCTGAGCCACGCGGTGGCGCTGCTCGACCCGTTTCGCCTCGCCGGCCTGTCGCCGCTGGTGACGATCGGCGGATCGCTGGTGGCGGCGCTGGCAGTGCTGGAACAGGCGGTTGCCGCGGAGCAGGCGTGGACAGCGGTCACCGTCGACGATCAGTGGCAACGCGAACAATGGGGTGTGGATGTGGATGCCGAAGCGGCCTTGGCCGGCCGGCGACGCGATTTTCTTGCCGGCGCGCGATTCGTGGAGTTGCTGGACCGCTAGTTGTTGGGCCGCTCGACGAGGCGACGAACAAGGTCGGCGAGATAAGGCCGGCGATTGCGGCGCATGCGTTCGGCGCGAATGATCGACTGCACTTCCGACAGGCATTCATCGACGTCCCGGTTGACCAGCACGTAATCATATTCGCCGTAATGGCCGATCTCGCTTTCGGCCCGCCGCATGCGGCCGTGAATCACTTCGTCGCTGTCGGTCGCCCGGGCGCGCAGGCGTCGCTCGAGCTCGTCCATCGAGGGCGGCAGGATGAAGATTGAAATGAGGTCGTTGCCGAACGCGGTCTTGAGCTGCTGAGTCCCCTGCCAGTCGATGTCGAACAGGATATCGCGGCCCCCGCGAAGCGCCTCTTTGACGGGCTCCTTGGGGCTTCCGTACCGATGGTCGAAGACATAGGCCCATTCGGCAAATTCGCCGTCATCGACCATCCGCTGGAATTCCGCCTCGTCGACGAAATGATAGTCGATGCCCTCGGTCTCGCCGCTCCGCGCGGGACGGGTCGTGGCGCTGACCGACATGCCGACCCCCGGATCCGATTCGAGCAGAAGGCGGGCAATGGTCGACTTGCCCGCACCGGACGGCGAGGAAAGAACGATCAGCAGGCCACGCCGCTGACGGCTGTCGAGTTGGACCATGAACGCTCTTGCTTCGCGTAGACCGCTCTCGTCAAGGACATGGGCCATCACCGCGCAATAAAATGGTGCAGCGCACAAAAATTACCTTGAAATGTCGCACTGCAATGTATATTGTGCACTGCAACATATTAGAGGAATTTGAAAATGGCTAACGAAACCAACATCCAGGCCCAGGCCGCCGCCGACGCTCCCGCCAAGGTTGCCGAAGCCGTCGCCGCAACGGTGACCAAGATCGCCGACGAAAGCGCCAAGGCCGCCAAGCGCACCCGCGCTTCCGCGGCTCGCAAGATCAAGCGCCAGGCGGCCGCCGCCAAGACCGCGACTCGCCGCACCGTGCGCAAGAGCAAGCGTTCGGCATCGGCCAAGCAGGGCGCGACCGTTCGCAAGCAGCGTTCGACCGCTCGCAAATCCACCACTGCAGCGCGCACCGCCGCCGCCGCCGTCAATCAGGGAATTGAAACCGTGACCAGCAACTATTTCAACGGCTTTAAGGGCTTCGACGCCGTTCCGTCGTTCGCGCCTTTCCAGAACATGTTCGCCCAGGCCAATGAGCAGGGCCAGCAGCTCGTCGAGCGTAGCCGCAAGGTTGCCGAAGAGCTGGCCGATCTCGCCCGCGCCAACGTCGAAGCGATGGTCGAAGCCAGCCGCACCGCAGCCGAGGGCGCCCGCGCCGTCGCTCAGGATGCCGCCAGCTCGAGCCGTGACGGCATGGAGCAGGCCGCCGGCGCGATCCGTTCGCTTGCCGACGCCAAGTCGCCGACCGAATATCTTCAGCTGCAGAGCGAAATCGCCCGCGCTTCCTTCGACCGTGCGGTCGCGGAAAGCTCGAAGCTCACCGAGACCATGGTGAAGCTCGCCGGCGAAGCGTTCCAGCCGCTGTCGAACCGCGCTTCGGCCAATGCCGAGCGTTTTAACACTCTCGTTGCCTGACCCTCTCCCCTCCTAGTCAAGGCAACGGACTGCGGCGGTCGCTCCTCCCAAGGGGCGGCCGCCATTTTTTTGTGCCATTGACCCGAGTCCATGGGTTGCCCGTTGTTCGCGGCTTGCCATATTTCAGGATGTTATGACGGCTTTGGCGATCAGGATGGCGAACGGCGCCGGCGACGACGGGATCGACGATATCGACACCGGGGTTGCGACGCGCACTCGGCCCAAGACGAAGAAGCCGTCCAATTACAAGGTGCTGCTGCTCAACGACGATTACACGCCGATGGAATTTGTCGTCCTGGTGCTCCAGCAGTTTTTTGCAATGACCATCGAAGATGCGACTCGAGTCATGCTTCAAGTGCATCAAAAGGGCGTCGGCGTATGCGGCGTGTTCACCTATGAAGTCGCCGAAACCAAGGTGACTCAAGTCATCGATTTCGCGCGCGAGAACCAGCACCCGCTTCAGGCCACGCTCGAAAAGGCGTGACGCCGTCGCCCTAGCGGATGGTTGCGCCGCGCCGCGCGCCCGCTAAAGCCCGCCCCGATGGACAGTATCTGGATCAAGGGCGGGGCCGTGCTGAAGGGCGCAATCCCGATCAGTGGAGCGAAGAATGCGGCGCTGACGCTGATGCCGTGCGCGTTGTTGACCGAAGACAAACTGACGCTTGGCAATCTGCCGCGCCTGGCCGACGTCGACACGTTCAGCCACCTTCTCAACCAGCTTGGTGTTTCGACCAGCGTCGCCGGGGTCCGAAAGGGCGAATACGGCCGCCGAATGACGCTTCAGGCGGCGGAAATCGCGTCCACCGTCGCGCCCTACGACATGGTGCGCAAGATGCGCGCTTCGGTGCTGGTGCTGGGGCCGATGCTGGCGCGGACTGGCGAGGCCACGGTGTCGCTGCCGGGCGGCTGTGCGATTGGCGACCGTCCGATCGACCTCCACCTGCAGGCGCTCGAATGTCTGGGCGCGGATATCGAGCTTGCCGCCGGATACGTAAAGGCAAGTGCGCCTAAGGGCCGGCTTCCCGGCGGTGATTTCAGCTTTCCGGTGGTGTCGGTCGGAGCAACTGAAAACGCGCTGATGGCGGCGGTTCTGGCGACTGGCACCAGCCAGTTATTCAATGCCGCGCGCGAGCCCGAAATCGTCGATTTGTGCAACCTGCTGGTGGCCATGGGCGCGACCATCGACGGGATTGGCTCGTCGCATTTGACGATCACTGGCGTCGAGGCGCTTCACGGCGCCGATTACGAAGTGATGCCGGACCGCATTGAAGCGGGCAGCTATGCCTGCGCTGTGGGCCTGACCGGCGGGTCGCTCGACCTTATCGGGGCGCGGGCGGACGACATGCGGGCAACGCTCAACGCGCTTGCTCACTGCGGCCTGATCGTCGAATTCCACGACCAGGGAATCAAGGTCAGCGCCGATGGCGAGATGAAGCCGCTGGCGCTGTCGACTTCGCCGTTCCCCGGCTTCGCGACCGACATGCAGGCGCAATTCATGGCCATGCTGTGCCTGGCGCGCGGCGACAGCTTCCTTGAAGAAACGATTTTCGAAAACCGCTACATGCACGTGCCCGAACTTCGCCGGATGGGGGCGGAAGTCGATATCCACGGGCGATCCGCGGTCGTCCACGGGGTTGAAAAACTGACGGGTGCAAGCGTCATGGCGACCGACCTGCGCGCTTCGATGAGCCTGGTGCTGGCCGGGCTGGTCGCGGAAGGCGAAACCGAAGTGCTGCGCGTCTACCACCTCGACCGCGGCTATGAGCGACTGGAAGAGAAATTATCGGCGGTCGGCGCGACAATCGAACGCCGAAGCCAGGGGTAGAGATTCGCTCACAAGCGGTCGATCAGGTGGAGCGCCACTCCGACCAGGCCGCCGACCAGCGTGCCGTTGATGCGGATATATTGCAGATCGCGGCCGACCGCGGCTTCAAGCCGTGCAGTGACCGTCCGCGCATCCCAGCCGCGAACGGTGTCTGACACCAACGTGACGATCGATCCGCCATAACTGGCTGCCATGCCGACCACGGTGCGCCGCGCGAACTGGTTGATCGCCGAGCGCATCTTGCGGTCGGTTTCCAGCGTCTGGCCCATCGACTTGAGGACGTCGCCCAGCTTGCCGGCAAGCGTTGCGTCGGGGTTCCGGGCAGCCTTGATGATCGCCTCGCGCGCCTTTTGCCACAAGGTATCGAGCCACAGGCTGACCGACTGATTGTCGAGCAGCTGCTCCTTGATCCGCTCCACGCGCTCCTGCGTCGCGGGCTTGGTCTGAAGGTCGTTCGCCAGCTGCACCAGCGCTTCCTCGATCTTCAGGCGTACGGGGTGCGCTGGATCGGTGGACATGTCCGCGGTCAGCTTGCGCAGCCCGTCGATGATGGCATTGGCCAATTTCGTGTCGAACCCGGCCAGTTTGAGCGCCCAATTGGCTTTCTTTTTGACCATTTCGCGGATCAGCGGCTCATTGGCGTCGAGCGCGCGCGCGCTCCACCGAATCGCCGCTTCGAGCATGGGCACGTGCCGATCTTCGTTAATCGCGGAAGCCAAAGCGTGGCCGAGCAGCGGTGACACCTCCATTGCCCGAAGCCGCGTTGAAATCGCGCTTTTGACGATTCCGCCAAGCCGCTTGTCGTCCAGGCTTTCGAACAAGTCGGCGATCAGGCGCGAAGCGCCGCCGCGGATCCGGGTTGCTTCGCCCGACGGAGTCTGCAGAAACCGCCCAGCGGCGGCGGCGACGTCGAGTTTTTGCATCCGCCGCGCCACGACCGAAGTGATGAGGAAGTTTTCCTTGAGGAAATTGGCCAGCGTCTGGCCGATGCGGTCCTTGTTGCGCGGGATGATGGCGGTGTGCGGGATGGGCAGGCCGAGCGGGTGGCGGAACAAGGCGGTGACGGCGAACCAGTCGGCGAGCCCGCCGACCATCGCTGCTTCGGCGAACGCCTTGACGAAGCCAAGCCAGGGGTAGCGCGGCTCCAGCGCTCGAGTGACGAAGAACAGCGCGGCCATCGCCACCAGCAGGCCGGTGGCGACGGTCTTCATCCCGGCAGCGCCAGGCTGCGCGGAATTGAAGCGGGACAGGGCGCTGTTATTCATTCCCCTCATGCCGGTTTAATAGCCGACATGGCGAGAAGGTTCACTCCGCCGCGACCGCCTGGCCGGAGGTGTGGGCTTCCTCGCCGATGACCCGATGGAACAGCCGGCCGATCCGCGTCTCGAGCGAGATCGCGATGGAGAAATAGGCTGGGACCAGGAGCAAGGTCAGAACCGTCGAGAAGAGCAGGCCGCCGATCACGGTAATCCCCATTGGCGCGCGCCAGCTGGCATCGCCGGTAAGCGACAATGCGATCGGAAGCATTCCGGCGACCATGGCGACCGTGGTCATGACGATGGGCTGCGCCCGTTTGTGCCCGGCTTCATAAATCGCCTCATCCTTGGCCATTCCGTGGTTCATCATCTCGACCGCGAAATCGACCAGCAGGATCGAGTTCTTGGCGACGATTCCGAACAGCATCAGCAGACCGATGAACACCGGCAGCGAAAGCGGCTGGTTGGCGATGTGGAGCGCGATCGCCGCGCCCAGCGGGCACAACCACAACGAGCCCATGTTGACGAACGGCGACAGGAACCGGCGATAAAGCAGGACCAGGACCGCGAAGACCAGTCCGACGCCCGCCAGCAGCGCCATGATGAAGTAGAAAACCAGTTCGCCCTGCCATTTCTGCTCGCCGAGGTTGAGCTTGTGGACGCCATGCGGGAGGTTCTTGACCGACGGCAGCTCATTGATCTTTTTCCAGGCGTCACCGCTCACCTTGCCCGCGGCAAGGTCGGCACCGATGGCAATGCGGCGTTCCTGATTGGTGCGCTGCACGGTGGTCGGACCAGCGCCGAATGAAATATCGGCGATTGCCTTGAGTGGGACCGACCCGCCCGATGCGGTCGGGACCGGCAGGTTTTCGAGCGTACCGATGTCGCGGCGGTCGTTCTGCGACATGATCACGCGGATCGGCACCTGGCGGTCGGACAGCGAGAATTTCGCGCTATTCTGATCGATGTCGCCGAGTGTCGCGATGCGAATGGTCTGGCTGAGGGCCTGGGTGGTGACACCAAGACTGGCCGCGAGGTCCTTGTGCGGCCTGATGACGATTTCAGGCTGGGCGAGGTCGCCGGCCACGCGCGGGGCGCGAAGTTCAGGCACCTTTTGCATCTGATCGGCAATCATGTTGGCCGCGGCAAACAGCTTGTCGGGATCGTCCCCGCCAAGGTACATCATGATGTCGCGTGAGCTTCCGCCCGGCCCGCCGCCGCCCTGGCTCTGGAAGTTGACCCGCGCATCGGCGACGTTCGAAATTGCCGGAGTAAGTCCACGCTCGAATTCGGTGCTGGTCTTCGTGCGATCCTTCTTGAGAACGAGATTGACCCGGCCCCTGCCGACATAGACTCGCTCGAACGTCCGCTCGACGTTCGGGTCCTTTCTGACGATCGACGCGACGTGATCGACCACATCCTCGGTCTGCGCGAGCGTGGCACCCGGAGCGAGATTGATCTGGACGGTCGAGAAATCGACGTTGATCGGCGGCTGAAAGCTCATTCTCAAGGTGGCGATCAGCACGCCCGTCGCGATGAGAGCGACGAAGCCGGTTACGACCATCACCATCCGATGGTCGAAACGAAGGCTTTTGAATTTGCCCCAAAGGCCTGGGTGACGCGCCGCATAATCGTGCGACTTCCGCGTATCGAGCGACCAGTTGAGAAGCCTCAGGTAGCGGTCCATGATCTTGCCCGCCGCGTGCGGCTGAACCCCATGGGAGCGCAGGAAATAGGCTGCGATCAAGGGGGTGATCATGCGTGCGACAAGCAAGCTCATCAGCACCGAGACGACGACGGTGTAGCCGAACGCCTTGAAAAACTGACCGGAAATGCCGGGCATCAGCGCGACCGGCAGGAACACTGCAACGATCGCCATGGTCGTGGCAAGCACTGCAAGGCCGATTTCATCGGCTGCGTCCATCGCGGCCTGATACGCCGATTTACCCATTCGCATGTGCCGGACGATATTTTCAATTTCGACGATGGCGTCGTCGACCAGCACCCCCGCGACCAGGCTCAAGGCAAGCAGCGACAGTCCGTTGAGATTGATCCCCAGCAGGCCCAGGAACCAGAACGACGGGATTGCGGACAACGGGATGGCAAGCGCCGAGATTAGCGTCGCGCGGATATCGCGAAGGAACAGCAGCACCACGAACACGGCCAGGATCGCGCCTTCGATCAATCCTTCCATCGCCGACGTATATTGCGAATTGGTGTAGTCGACCTCGTTGGAAATCTCCGCGAAATGAATTCGCGGATCGTCCTTCTCGATCGTGTGCAATTCCTTCCACACGGCGTCGTAGACGGCGACGTCCGAGGAGCTTTTGGTCCGCTGCACGTTGAAACTGATCACCTGCCGCCCGTCGAGCTTGGCGAGTGTCCGTTGCTCGGAATAGGCGTCCTTGACCGAAGCGATGTCGGCAAGCCTGACGAAGCGCCCGCCGCCGAGCGAGATTTGGGTTTGCGACAAAGCGTAGGCGTCGCTGGCATTGCCCATCACCCGCACCGATTGCTCGGAGCCGGCAATTTCGGCGCGCCCGCCGGGAGCGTTGAGGTTGACCGCCCGAAGCTGCTGATTGACCGCCGCTGCGGTAACGCCTTGAGCCTCCAGCGCGGCCGGATCCAAGGTCACCCGAATTTCGCGATCGACCCCGCCTTCGCGTGAGACGGCGGCGACGCCCTCCACTCCGCGGAGCTGCTTGGCGACGTCATTGTCGACGTACCAGCTCAATTGTTCGACACTCATGTCGGTCGTCTGCGCGGCAATGTAGACGATCGGATCGCCGGCAAAATCCACGCGCTCGACCGAGGGTTCGAGAATTCCGTCAGGGAGGTCGGCGCGAACCTGCGCCATCGCGTTGCGGACGTCGTTCACGGCGCGATCGGTCGGAGTGCCGATCTGGAACTGGACGAAAGTCTGGCTGAAGCCTTCGCGGACGGTGCTATCGATCTCCTCGACGCCGTTGACGCCGCGGATGGCCGCCTCGACCTTCTGCGTAACCTGCTTTTCCATTTCCGCGGGGGCCGCGCCCGGCTGGCTGACGCCAACGATCGCGCCGGGAAAGTCGATGTCCGGGTTGTTGGTCACCGTCATCCGCGAAAAGGTGATGATCCCGACCAGCATGAGGGCGATGAACAGCACGATCGGAGGCACCGGATTGCGGATGCACCACGACGAAATATTGCGAAAGTTCATGAATCTACGACTTTCCTGAAGCGCTGCTTAGCGCGCTACGCTCCGCCTGGGGTTAACCTTTTGGCCCGGGTTGAGGAACGGCCCGGCCGACAGGACGACCGCCTCGTTGCCGCTCAATCCGGACGCGATCGTGACGCCGTCGTCGCTGACATTGCCAATCGTGATCGCGCGGCGTTCGACTTCATTCTTGGCACTGACAACATAGACGTAATTGCCCTTCTGATCGCTCAACACCGCGCTTTGCGGAAGCCGCGGGGCAGTCGTTCCGCCAGCCGTGATCCGCGCCAGAGCGAAACCGCCCGGCCGCATGGCCTGGCTGTAGGGCACCGTGATTCGCACTTCGCCCAGGCGCGACTGGGGATCGATTACTGGCGCGACCTGCCACACCGAGCCGCTGTAGCTTTGGCTCGACCCGACGGGAGTGACGTTGGCGGGCATTCCGACGTGAACGAACGCCAGGTCCTGCTGCGACATTTGCGCCCGCATTTCCATCTGGCCGCCGTCTGCCAGCCGGAACAGGGCAGGGGAGCCGGCACTGACAATCTGGCCAAGTTCGACATTGCGTTCGAGGATCAAGCCCGACGCTGGCGCAGTGACGTTGAGGCGGCCGATTTCGGCGCGCGTCGCGGATAGTTGCGCCTGAGCGACTCGGACTTGCGCATAAGCAGCATCGCGAGTGGCTCGCTTGGCGTCGATCTCGGCCTTCGAAACAAAGCCGCGGCCCTGGAGCGCGACGGCGCGATCGTAATTGGATTGTGCCAGCAAGGCGTTGGCGCGGGCGGCGTCGATCTGCGCTGCAAGCTGGGCGGCCTGCTGCGCCTGGACCGAACGATCGACGACCGCCAGGACCTGGCCGGCATGGACCCAGCTGCCGGCATCGACGAGGACTCGGACGACCTTTCCGCCGCCACCGGCAATGCCAATCGGCTGGTCGCGCTTGGCGGCGAGCGGGCCACTGGCAGTGACGACCCGGCCGAGCGAACTGGTGCCTGGCACCAAGACGGTCACGGTCGGCGCCTGGCTGGCGCCTGCCGCGGCCTCGGCCGGCTTGGTGCCCGGTGCCTTCCTGCCCATCGTCACCGCCAAAGCGATGACGACCAGCGCCAGGATGGCGGCCGCGGCCAGGATGATCTGCCGGCGGCGCCGCGAACGGTCGACGACGACCAGCGTATCGGAGGAGTAAATCGAGGTTTCGCGGTTCGTCATTCCCTGCCCAGTTCGCGATTCATTGCTAATGCCCAAGCTGTATTACGCAAATAAGGCACTAGGCGCAACAGACCTTGAGAGCCAGTCCCCGGCCACTGCTTTTCGACCAACGGTGGCACTTGTGTTGCAAGTGATAGTTACCCCATTCTGGGCGCATGGCCGCAAATTGGCCGCGGCGTTTGAATCGCGCAACAAGGGGACTGATGATGGAGCATTACGGGATTATCGCGTGGATCGTGATCGGCGGCCTGGCGGGGGCGCTTGCGAAACTGCTGATGCCTGGGCGCGATCCCGGCGGATGCATCATCACCGTGCTGCTCGGCATCGCTGGCGCGCTGGTCGCCGGGTGGCTTGGTCACATGGTCGGCTGGTATAACGAGAATGAGGGGGCGGGCTTCCTCGCCGCCGTCGTCGGGGCCTTCCTGTTATTGCTGCTTTACCGGTTGATTGCCCGCCGCCGCTAGCCGTTCAGCAAGCAGCCATTGCGAACAGGCGACCGTTCCAGCGATGGAATGAACTTGAAGGAATTGAACGATGAAGCACGTCCTAATTGCCGCGCTCCTGCTTGGTGCGGCCGCACTCCCGGCACCGGCGCTGGCGCAGTCGGCGACAATCACCCAGTCGATTGGCGGCACTCGGCTCGATATCAGCGCTTCCGGCGAAGTGACCCGAGTGCCTGACCTCGCCGTGGTAAGTGCCGGAGTGGTCGTGCACGCCTCAACCGCGGGATCGGCGATGCAGCAGACGGCCGCGCGGATGGAGCGCGTGCGGGCGGCCTTGAAAGGCGCTGGAGTCGCGGACCGCGACATTCAGACCAGCAATATCAGCCTCAATCCCGAATATGTTTATGAAAAGAACGTCCAGCGCCTGACCGGTTATTCGGCGTCCAACCAGGTAACGGTCCGCTTTCGCGACATCGCCAACGCCGGCCGCATCCTCGATGCTTTGGTCGCCCAGGGCGCAAACCAGATCAACGGCCCCAATTTGACCGTCGATCATCCCGAAAGCGCCCTCGACGAAGCGCGCGGACGAGCGATCGCCAACGGCCGCGCCCGGGCGGAGCTGTACGCGCGGTCCCTCGGCATGCGCGTGGTGCGGGTGGTGGCGGTCAACGAAAGCGGGTCGAATTATGCGCCCCCGCCGATGCCGATGTTTGCGCGCGGCGAGATGGCTCAAGCCAAGACCGAGATCGACCCCGGCGAGCAGAAGCTCCAAGTGACGCTGGCAATGACCTTCGAACTTCAGTGAGTTTGCCGCGTCGGGTTGCGGTCGTTCAGCGACTCGCATGAAAAAGGCCGCGCAGCGGGTGCTGCGCGGCCTTCCTCAAATGCTTATTGCGTGTCGGTTACCGGACGGTGCCGCGGCGAACCAAATTGACGATCGCAAGCAGAATGACTGCGCCGATCAGCGCGTACAGGAAGCTTTCGATCGTGATACCCGCGTTCATGTTCACGCCGAACAGAAGTCCCGCAATGACCGCGCCCACAATGCCGACGACGATGTTGAGAATGATGCCTTGCTGTCCATCAGTCCTCATGATGAGGCTTGCAAGCCAGCCGCAAACGCCGCCGACGATCAGCCAAATGATTAGTCCCATGAGTTATCCCTCCTGTTGCGCAGCCACTAAGGAAACAATCTGTGGCCGTTCCGGCACCACAGACGCGTGATGCGCCGTTGTTGTTCCGGATTCGGAAGGGTCTGTCCAGAAATTCGGTTAACCCGGCACGATAAACGTTGCCGGCAAGTGCTCGCCCGAAGGCCAGGCGAGGACGATCAATAGCGCTGCTGGCGCTCGTACTGGTCGCGGTAATGCTTGATTCGGGTCACTCGCAGGCCGGGCATTCCGCTGCGATCGACCGCGCGCTGCCAGCTGGTGAATTCTTCGAGGCTGAGGGAATAGCGGCGGCAAGCTTCGTCAACCGTCAGCAGCCCGCCGGATACGGCCGCGACGACCTCCGCCTTGCGGCGCACGACCCAGCGGGTGGTTCCGACCGCCGGCAACGATTCGACCGTCAGCGGCTCACCAAGCGGTCCGATGACCTGGGCCGGGCGAATCTTCTGGTTCTCAAGCATCGTCGGTTACACCTGCTTAATCATGGTCAGTGGCAGTCCTCTTAAACAGCGCCGTTAAAGGAAATCTGAAACGCACTGGTTAATGTCGCGGTTAGTCGTCCTTAGCTTTTCTTAACCCTGTGCCCCCGGTCGCGAAGGCGCCGCGGAGTTCCCGCGCCGCTTCCTCCCAACCATCGCTTGCCGACAGACAGCGAGCGACAGTTCCATCCGGCGACGGAGTGTCACCAGGCGAATCGCCAAGCAGCGCAAGAAGCTCGTCCAGCGACAGCGGTCGAAGTCCGCCTCCGCTGAAATCCTTCTCGAAACGCGCCACCTGCCGAACCTCCGTTTGGCTCCAATTCCCGGCGGTCTAGCCGGCAGGAGTGAAATTCAGGTAAAGGCGGCGTGAAAAGCTTCATGATTCACGCCGATTTCCAACTTGCCCGCCCGCCCGGCGGCGCCCGAATTGTCGTCGCCATGTCGGGCGGCGTCGACAGTTCGGTCGTCGCTGCTCTGGCTGCGGGCTCCGGCGCCGAGGTCATTGGCGTTACGCTTCAGCTATACGACCACGGCGAAGCGGTCCGGCGATCCGGGTCCTGCTGCGCCGGGCAGGACATTTATGACGCCAAGACCGTCGCCGATCGACTCGGCATCGCCCACTACGTACTCGATTACGAAAGCCGCTTCCGCGATGGCGTGATCGACCGCTTCGTCGACGAATATGCGTCCGGGCGGACCCCGGTGCCGTGTGCATCGTGCAATCAAGGGGTCAAGTTCGTCGACTTGATCGACTTTGCGCGCCAGCTTGGCGCCGATTGCCTGGCGACTGGTCATTACGTGCAGCGGATCGTCAACGGCGGCCGGGCCGAGCTGCACAAGGGCGCGGATCCGCGGCGTGACCAGAGCTATTTCCTGTACGGCACCACCCGCGAGCAGCTCGACTTCCTGCGCTTTCCGCTCGGCGGACTGCCGAAGGACGCGGTGCGGGCAATCGCTTCGGAGCTTGGGCTCGAAGTCGCGGCCAAGCCGGACAGCCAGGATATCTGCTTCGTGCCCGACGGCGACTATGCGTCGCTGGTCAAGCGCCTGCGCCCGCAGACCGCTGCCCCTGGCGACATTGTCGATCTTGGCGGGCGAGTGCTCGGAAGGCATCGCGGAATCGTCCATTTCACCGTCGGCCAGCGCCGGGGGATCGAAATCGGCGGCCAGCAGGAGCCGCTGTACGTCGTTCGCATCGATGCGGCCGAGCGGCGGATCGTGGTTGGCCCGCGCCAGGCGCTGGCGATCGCGCGGATGCGCGTCGACAGCTGGAACTGGATTGCCGAGGAACAGCGCGAGGTCAGCGTCAAGGTGCGTTCGCTCGCGGCGCCGGTGCCGGCGGTGCGCGACGGCGAATGGGTCACTTTCGGACAGCCCGAATATGGCGTTGCGCCGGGACAGGCGGCAGTCGCCTATGCCGGTAGCCGGCTGCTCGGCGGGGGGGTCATTGACGAAACCGTGGGCCATTATTCCGACCCGTTGGTGTTCGCCGCAGCAACCGCTACAGCGGCGCAATGACTCGCATCCTCATCCTTCCGGTCGCAACGATGGCGCTTGCCGCTTGCGCGACCGTCACCACTGCTCCGGCACCCGCCGTGGTCGTCGTCCCGCCGCTCAACGTCGCGCCGGCAACGGCTGCCGGGCCGAACTTCATGGCCCGCAACGCAGCCGCTCAATCGGTCGTAACGACGCCCAGCGGACTGCAATATTTCGTGGTCAAATCGGGCCCCGCAACGGGCGCTCATCCGACGGGCGAAGACACCGTGTCGTTCGACTATGAAGGCAAGCTGATCAGCGGCCAGACCTTCGACAGCAGCTATACCGAAGGCAAGCCGCTGGTCGGACAGGTGAGCAAGTTCGTGCCGGGCTTTTCCGAAGCGTTGAAAATGATGCGGCCGGGCGACGAATGGGTCGTCTGGATCCCGCCGGAACTCGGTTATGGCGCCAAGGAAGTCGGGCCGATCCCGGCCAACAGCGTGCTTCGCTTCACCCTGGCGCTGCACAGCGTCACTCCGGCACCCTAGGTGTGTCGGCACCGCGCAGCGCCGGTGTTTTGCTGTACAGGCGCCGGGCTCGTGGCATCGAAGTCCTGCTGATTCGACCGGGCGGTCCCTTCTGGCGCAATCGCGATCAGGGCGCCTGGATGATTCCCAAAGGCGCCATCGAACCGGGCGAAACGTCGATCGAAGCCGCGCGCCGCGAATTTGCCGAGGAAACGGGAACGCTGCTCGAAGGCGAGTTGGCGCAGCTTGCAACGGTCCGCCAATCGGGCGGCAAGACCGTCGAGGCATTCGCTGCCGAAGGCGACCTTGACGAAGCCGCGGTCACCTCGGTTGACTTCGAAACCGAATGGCCGCCGCGCAGCGGGCAGGTCCAGCGCTTCCCCGAGGTCGAGCAAGCGCGCTGGATGACGGTGGCGGAAGCGCGGAAAATGATGCTTCCAAGCCAGCTTCCGCTCATCGACGCGCTGGAAGCCGCGCTCGCCTAAAGCTGGAACTGGCCGGCAAGCACGGTGAAACAGCGCCCGCTCAGCACCACGCGATTCCCTTCAAGCCGGCAATTCAACACTCCGCGGCGGGCGCTCGCCTGAAGCGCGGTAAATTGTTCGATCCCAAGCCGCGGTGCCCAATATGCAGTCAGCGCGGCGTGGGCCGAGCCGGTCGCCGGATCCTCGTCGATTCCGAGATAAGGGACGAACACCCGGCTCGCGATGGTTTCGGTGTCGCCGCGGGCAGTGACGACCGCCATCCGCGCCAGTTTGCCGAGCGCGGTGAAGTCTGGGCTGACGGCCCGCACCGCGGACTCGTCGGCAAGTTCGACGATTGCCGCGTCATTGCCGCCATCGGCTAGCCATGCCGCCGATTGGGGGATGCCCAGAGCGCTGGCTAACGCCGGCTCATGGATTTCGCGCAAATCGGGCGCCGGCAGGTCGAGTTCGAGCATGTCGCCGCTTCGGCCAACCACCAGGATTCCGGCGCGGGTGGCAAAGCGCAACGGGTCCGAATGAATCAGCACATGGCCCGCTGCCAGGGTCGCGTGACCGCACAGATCGACCTCGCTCGTCGGCGTGAACCAGCGCAGGTCATAATCCGCGTCATCGCTTTCGCTGGGCACCGTGAACGCCGTTTCGCTGAGGTTATTTTCCGCCGCAATGGCCTGCATCACTGAATCATCGAGCCAGCGGTCGAGCGGCATAATCGCGGCGGGATTGCCGGTCAGCGGGCTCTCGGCGAAGGCATCGACCTGAAAGAACGGGGTCGGAGTCACGAGGCACGCTCGGTGATTGCCGGAGGAAGCAGGGTTTCGCGGTCGGTCTGCCCTTCGGGATCGACGTGGATCAGGATTTCAGTCCCCGGGAACCGCTGCTGAAGGGCTTCTTCGACCCGGTCGAGCTGGTCATGGGCGCGCTGGACGGTCCAGTCGGCCGGCATCCAGACGTGAAACTGGACGAAGCGCAAATTGCCGCTCGACCGGGTGCGCAAGTCGTGGAGGCCAGCGAGCTCGGGATATTCGGCGGTCGCGGCCAGGAAGCACCTGCGTTCCTCATCGCCCCACTCACGGTCCATCAGCTGGTTGACCGCTTCGCGCGATGCCCGGAACCCGCCCCACAGCAGCCACACCGCAATACCCAGCCCGAAAATCGCATCGGCGCCGGAAATGTGCAGCGCCTGATCGAGCAGCAAGGCGACGATCACCGAGCCGTTGAGCATCAGGTCCGACTTGTAATGGACGTTGTCGGTCTTGATTGCGATCGATCCGGTGCGGTCGATCACCCGCTGCTGGTACCACAGCAGCGCGAAGGTCGCGAGAATCGCGAACACCGAAACGGCAATTCCCACTCCCATCGCTTCGGTGGCGGCATGGTGCAGCAGGCGGTCGACCGCGCGCCAGGCAATGCCGACGGCCGAAACCGAGATGAGAACGACCTGGGCAAGCGCCACCAGCGCTTCCGCTTTGCCGTGGCCGAAGCGGTGATCATGGTCGGCCGGCATCGCGGCGATGCGCACTC
Organism: Sphingomicrobium sp.; assembly: GCA_039918915.1. Taxonomy (GTDB): domain Bacteria; phylum Pseudomonadota; class Alphaproteobacteria; order Sphingomonadales; family Sphingomonadaceae; genus Sphingomicrobium. Next base: position 4,386 of record JBDSGQ010000018.1, on the reverse strand, counting down.
CAATCAGCGTCGCGATGCTGGCGATGACATCCAGCGCGGTGTCGGCCAGCGACCCCAGCATGGCGGTCGAATGGGTGGCGTAAGCAGCCCATGTCTTCGCCAGCAGCAGGACCAGCGCGAGGGTCACGCTGGCGATCGCGGCACGGGTTGAATAGGCCGACCGCTCGGCGGCGATTTGGGCGGTGGTCATGGGTACAGCAGGCTTTCGGTCCAGCCCGCGCCAACCCGAGTAAACAGCCGACGTTCGTGCAGCCGGTGGGGGCGGTCGCTCCAGAACTCGATTTTATCGGGGACGAGGCGGAAGCCCGACCATCGCGGCGGCCGCGGCACATCCTGGCCGTCGAACTTCCGCTCGGCGGCGCGGTACCGTTCCTCGAACAGCGCGCGGTTCGCCAGCGGCCGCGATTGATCGGACGCCCACGATCCGATGCGCGATTCGCGGGCGCGGCCGGCGAAATAATCATCCGCCTCGGCATCGCTGACCTGCGCGACAGGGCCTTCGGCGCGAACCTGGCGGCGCAGGCTTTTCCAGTGAATCGCAAGCGCGCCATGCGGATTGGCCGACAGCTCCTCGCCCTTGCGGCTGTCGAGATTGGTGAAAAACGCGAACCCTTCGGGCCCGGCGCGCCGCAACAGCACCATCCGCACCGACGGGCGCCCGGCTTCGTCAGCCGTCGCCAGCGCCATTGCGTCAGGATCGTTGGGCTCGCTCGAGCGGGCCTGTGCGAACCACTCGTCGAACAGCGCAAAGGGGTCGGCCGCAGTCACGGCGCGGGCTTAGACTTGGACGCGGGCGTGCCGCAACCCATCTGGTCAGGGGCAAATCGATACGGCATGGGAGCAGCATGGCTCTGGACCTCTACCAACGCTTGGGACTGAAGCGCGGCGCAACCGAAGCCGAAATCAAGAAGGCATACCGAAGCCTCGCCAAGCAGCTTCACCCCGATCGCAACCAGGACAAGCCCGATGCCGCCAAGCGCTTCGGGGAAATCACTTCAGCCTATGATCTGCTGTCAGACAAGGACAAGCGCGCCCGTTACGACCGCGGCGAAATCGATGAGGACGGCAATCCCAAAATGCCGTTCGGCGGAGGCTTTGGCGGCTATTCACAGGGTGCCGGGGGCGGCGCCGGCGGCGCCGGAGCGCCGCCGCCGGGGTTTGAGAATTTCAATTTCGCCGGCGCCGACCCGGCCGATCTCAGCGATTTGTTCGAAGGCCTGTTCGGCGGTGCCCAGGGCGGTCGCGGCGGAGGCGCATTCAGCGGCTTTCGCCAGCGCGGCCGGGCAGCGGCGCACAAGGGCGCGGACATCGCCTATCGCCTGCGCGTGCCGTTCGACGACGCGGTTGCGCTCAAACCGCAGCGGATTACGCTTGCCGACGGCAAGACCATCGATCTCAAGCTTCCCAAGGGGCTTGAGGAGGGGACCAAGATCCGCCTTGCCGGCAAGGGCGAACAGGGACCGGCGGGACGCGGCGATGCGATCGTTACGATCGACGTTGCGCCGCACCGCTTCTTCGCCCGCGACGGCTCTGACATCCGCATTGAGCTTCCAGTGACTCTCAAGGAAGCCGTGCTGGGCGCCAAAGTGAAGGTGCCGACACCCGAAGGTCCGGTGATGCTGACCATTCCCAAGGGCACTTCGTCGGGCAAGGTCCTGCGCCTCAAGGGCCGTGGCTTTACCGCCCGCGACGGCAAGCGCGGCGATCAGCTGGTGACGGTCGCGATCAACCTCCCGGCCGACGATGCCGAGCTTGTCCGCTTCGCCGAAAAATGGAGCGGTGGCGGCAACCCGCGCGCCGGCCTGGGCGTCTGACGCCTTAATGCGCGACCATTCGCCCCAGTCGCCCGAAGAGCGGCGCAAGAGACTCGCAAGCATGCGCGCCGCGTTCGGCGCGGAGGTGGTGCAGAGGCTCAAGCCCAAGCTAACGCCGTGGGAAGTGACCAAGCGCGTCGCCGTGGGCGTCTATAACGACGGCTTCATCCATGCCGGTAACCTCGCGTATCTGGCGATCGTCGCGCTGTTCCCGTTTTTCATCGTCGCCGCCGCGGTCGCGCATTTGCTCGGCCAGAGCCAGGATGCCCAGCTGACTGTCCTGAACATCCTTCGCCGGTTGCCGCCCGACGTTGCCTCGACCTTGCGCGAACCGATCGGCGAAGTGCTCAACCTGCGCACCGGGCCGCTATTGTGGTTCGGGGCCTTGGTCGGGCTGTGGACCGCAACCAGTTTCGTCGAGACTATCCGCGACATCCTGCGCCGGGCCTATGGCGTCAAATTCTGTGCGCCCTTCTGGGAATATCGCCTGGGGTCGATCCTGCTCATCCTCGGCGCGGTGCTGTTGCTGATGATCGCGTTCGCGGCAAGCGCATCGCTGACCCTGCTGCGCCATGCGATCAGCCAGTGGTTTCCGTTCGCATTCGGGCTGGGGGACACGCTCGGGCTTTACCGACTGGTGCCGGCCGTGACCCTGTTCGTGACCTTTTACCTGGTGTTCGTCGCGCTTACTCCAGCGCGTTACCGAAAGCGCGGCTGCCGCAAGTGGCCCGGCGCGATGTTCATCACTTTGTGGTGGCTGGCAACGGTCGAAATCCTGCCCAACGTGCTGGGCCTGCTCGGCGGCTACAGCCTGACTTACGGCAGCCTTGCCGGAGTGATGATCACCTTGCTGTTCTTCTTCGTCGTGGGGCTTGGCGTTGTCATCGGGGCGGAGCTGAACGCAGCGCTGGCAGAGTCCGGGCCGACGGCGCTAAAGGGCGAAATCTACACCGGGCCTTACACCGACCAGCTCGAGGTTGAGGAACCGCAGCCCGGGGAGGACGTGCCGGTCGCGGTGGAAACAGGGAGAGCGCAGTTTTGACAGGATTGATGACGGGCAAGCGCGGGCTGGTCATGGGCCTTGCCAACGATCGGTCGCTGGCGTGGGGCATTGCCCGAGCGCTTGGCCAGCAAGGCGCTGAACTCGCTTTTTCCTATCAGGGCGAAGCGCTCGAAAAGCGCGTGAGGCCGCTTGCGGAGGAAGTCGGTTCCGACTTCCTGGTCGATTGCGACGTGTCCGACATGAAAGCGCTCGACCGGACTTTCGACAAGCTTGGTGAACGGTGGTCGGGGCTCGACTTCGTGGTCCATGCAATCGGCTATTCCGACAAGAATGAACTGCGCGGCAAATATGTCGAAACGTCGATGGACAATTTCCTGATGACGATGAACATCTCGGTCTACAGCTTCGTCGCGGTGGCCCAGCGCGCGCGGGCGTTGATGAAGCCGGGCGGGTCACTTCTGACGCTGACCTATTACGGCGCGGAAAAGGTCATCCCGCACTATAATGTGATGGGCGTCGCCAAGGCCGGGCTCGAAGCCAGCGTCAAATATCTCGCCGCCGATCTTGGCCCGGAAGGAATCCGGGTGAATGGCATTTCGGCGGGTCCGATCAAGACCCTTGCCGCCAGCGGCATCGGCGATTTCCGCTACATCCTGAAGTGGAACGAATATAATTCGCCGCTGCGCCGCAACGTGACGATCGAGGACGTCGGAGGGGCGGGGCTGTACTTGCTCAGCGACCTCGCATCGGGCGTCACTGGCGAAATCCATCACGTCGACGCGGGCTACAATGTCGTCGGCATGAAGGCCGAGGACGCGCCGGATATTTCGACCGTTTAACCGGCGAACGGATCCCGCACCAAGATCGTGTCATCCCGCTCCGGCGACGTGCTGACCAGCGCCACCGGGCAACGGATCAGTTCTTCGACCCGGCGGACGTATTTGACTGCCCGTGCCGGCAAGTCGGCCCAGCTGCGGGCGCCGCGGGTCGATCCAGGCCAGCCTTTGATTTCCTCGAATATCGGTTCGACCTTGGCCTGGTCAGCAGCGTGCGGCGGGAGGTAATCGAAGGTCTCTCCATCGATCCGGTAGCCGGTGCAGATCTTCACCACGTCGAAGCCGTCGAGCACATCGAGCTTGGTCAGCGCGATGCCGGTAATCCCGCTGACCGCGACCGCCTGGCGAACGAGCACCGCGTCGAACCAGCCGCAGCGGCGCTTGCGCCCCGTCACGGTGCCGAATTCACGACCGCGCTCGCCGAGCATATTGCCGACTTCATTGTCCTGCTCGGTCGGGAAGGGACCCGAGCCGACGCGGGTGGTGTAGGCCTTGGTAATGCCGAGGACGAAGCCCGCACCCGACGGGCCGATGCCGCTTCCGGGACCAGTCGTACCGGCCACCGTGTTGGATGAGGTCACGAACGGATAAGTGCCGTGATCGACGTCGAGCAGCACGCCCTGCGCGCCTTCGAACAAAATCCGCTTGTTCCCGCGCAAAGCCTGGTCGAGGTCGCGCCACACCGGCCGCGCGAACGACAGCACGAAGTCCGCAATCTCGGCCAGATCGCCCT